>CALDFB010000066.1 GCA_937942365.1 uncultured Marinicella sp.
TAATTATCAGTTTGATTGGCTTTGATACCGTGAATGCCAAAATTGCTGATTTTGTGACAGTAGGCGACGATAGTGCCTGTGATTACAACAATGGAGATACGCGCATCCAAGATGCCATAAACAGTGGTGCCAGCGAAGTAAGGATTGCCTCAAACACCACTTATATAGAAAAAATACTGTTGGAAAACATCAGTGTTGCTGTTCGCGGGGGGTTTGTTGATTGTGCAGCAGCAGAGCAAAACCAACAAACAGGTGTTAAAACCACCATCAATGGCGGCACTGGATTGACAGGCCCAGTGGTTAAGATCACTGGAAACCAAAAGCCACATCTGATTCATTTAGAAAATTTGGAAGTGACAGGTGGTTCTAGCAATAATCCATTTTTACCTGGAGGTGGTATTGTTATCACAGAATCAATGAGTCAAATTCAGTTAGATAATTTATTGATACATAGTAATAACTCTTCGTCAGGCGGTGGTATCTTAATCAATGATGAAAATGTTAATTTACACATTCATAATACCAGCATAGAAAACAACACGGCCTACAGTGGTGGCGGGCTGGCTTGTATTGGTATGAATTCAAACATCAAGCTTACCGGCCAAAGCAAAGTATCTGATAACTCAGCCATCATAGGTCCCTTTTCAGGTGGTGATGGCGGTGGTGTTTTCTTAACCCAAGGCTGTATTTTTTCGATCCGGGCAGGCAGTGCCATTGATGGCTCTGACTTGAATGATGTGATCAGCATCCATAACAACCATGCACAAGTAAATGGGGGAGGTATTTCTGTGTTCAATCAGGCGCGTTTACAGATTGATGCCATGGGTCATCAACCCATATTCATCAGAGAAAACACAGCTGAAATAGACGGTGGCGGTATATCTGCATCTGAGAAAAATACCACCGTACAAATTGCTGGTGCCGCGTTGATTCAAAACAGCGGTAAGTTTTCAGGAGGTATACACCTTTTTAATCATGCTTTTTTACTGTTGTCTGATAATTTAAGCAATGGTAAGGACTGTTATATTCAATCATTTTCAGACTTATTTATAGAACCAATGGGTTGTAACTATTTTATAGGCAATGCTGCCAGAGGTACTGGAGCCATCAAAAATCATGCAGCAACTGCTTTGGTGTACAGAACGTTTTTTACAGCAAATACGGCTAACCATTCAGCTGCCATATCTACATCTAGTGGTGCCACCACCTCTGTAGAAAGCAGCGTCTTTGCTCATAATGGTTTAGGTGGTTCAGGTAAGCAAGGCTATGAGGATCGGTTTTTGATCAGCACAGCATTCAATGTTAACTTTAAAATGATCAACAGCACACTGGTTGATAATGATGTAGTTGACTCCGTATTGTTATTTGCACATTCACCAGACAACGAGGTGTCTGTGACCTCCTCAATCATTCACAACGAAGCCGAAAACAATGTCCCAGTTTTATTAGCTCCCAATGGTCAAGGTGCTTTTGATTGTGTGTTGGTTCATGAAGGCGTTTCATTGTTGGGCATTGAAAGCACACGCATACAGATTAACGGTAGTGATTTAGGCTTTGTGGATCGTATGCATGGTGATTACCATTTATCAATTGATTCACCGGCAATCGACTTTTGTGGCAAAAACCCGAGCAGCTTTTTTGGCTTGGATATAGATGCACAAGCTTTTGGCTGGGATGACCCTAACACCATAAATTCACACGGGCCTTATGACATCGGTGCAGATGAGTTTGTGTTGCCAGATGATGTTATTTTCAACAATGGTTTTGATGATCCATTTTAAAACCACAGCTGTTTAAAAAAATATGATTATTTCGGAGAAATCAATGAAAAACAACAAATTGTTATACCCGATGATGACCTCATGGTTTTTCAGTCCCATAACATCAGCCAGTGAATCTAATTATGACTATGATGAATTTACATTTGGCATAAATGCCAGCTCATTGAGCACCACTGGTATAGCTCATTACAGCCCTTCAAATTTACTTTCCGAGAAACTTTACCTGACTTTTGATCTTAACCAAAGATCACCCATCTATGGCAGCACTTCATTGGATCCATTCGGCCAAGTTCCTCCTCTCTCTTCAGCCGAAATTGGTTTCGGCGTTTATCAAAGAATTTCTGATAAAACCGAAGTTTATGGAGCGCTGTCATTCTCTAAAACGTGGTCAAATACTCTGAAGACTCGATTTGATTCATTAAGTCTTGTCACCGGCTCGATTACAAATGTGACAGAAAATTTTCAGTTAATAACAAGCCATAAATTTTCAAAGAAATTTAATTTCCAAAGAGGATATAGAAACCAAAATTACCAAAGAAAGAAAGGCATTGAAATAACCGGGAAGTTAAAATTAAAACATAAAATATTTATAACCACCGGTATGAGCTCAAGTAAAGGTTTTCCTTATTTGGGGGTCAGTTTTAGGTAGGTTAGAAGATACCTGTTTTCATCAGTTTTGAAAAATCAGCATATTAGTAATTTAAAATGAATTGATTGGGAATATCAAAAACAGTCGATGTTGCAGTCAGTTAGATTATTCGCCGACTAACACACAGAAATTTAATTAGAGCACATTACCACCACATATCTCATGCTTAAATTAAATGTATAGGGACCTAAAGTAACTAAACAGGCTGCACCCCTGCCCCATAGTCAAATACCACTGCCAAAACCAAAATCAAGGCCGCAGCACCCATTAATTTCAATATCAAGGGCAAACAGAACCTGAACCAGGCGTTATAAGGAACGCCTGCCATACCAATAATTCCCATCAATACCGCATTAGTGGGTATGATCATATTGGAAAAACCATCGCCAAATTGATACGCTAAGACTGAAATCTGGCGATTGACTCCAATGATATCGCCCACTGGAGCCATCAAAGGCATGGTCACATAGGCTTGGCCACTGCCTGAGGGGATAAATAAGTTCAAAACAGATTGCATGATAAACATACCCACTGATGCCAACTCAGCGCCCAGATATGATAATGGCATTGACATGGCATGTACCAAGGTATGTAGAATTTGTCCATCCTCCATAATTAAGGCAATCCCTCTGGCCACACCGATTAAAATTGCAGTGGTGGCCAATTCTTGTACCCCTTCGATGAATTTATTGGCGGCCATATCAGCACTGAGCTTGCCCACTACAGCTGCAAATACACCCCAAATAATAAACATGGCACCCAGTTCATACAAATACCACCCTTTTTCAGAAATTCCCCAAACAGCCACTACTATCGTTGCCACCAATCCAAATAATATCAGTCTATGTCTGGTATTAAGCTGGGGATAATCATGCTGTTCTTGATTTTCAAGTGGGCATGCCACGCCATGCACGTATGATTTAGCTGGATCTGCTTGAACCATTTTCGCGTATTTCCATACATGATGAAAACCTATGAGAACAAAAGGTAAAAAGATGGCCAAACGCAACCATAACCCTGAATACAAAGGCACATCAGCGATTTGTTGAGCGATCATCACTGTAAAAGGATTGAAGGCTGACACACCGTAACCAATACCATAACCGGTCACCACCATACCCACTGCGGTCATTGCATCCAATCGCATGGCTTTGCAAAGCCCCACCAGTATCAGCACAAAGGGTATATATTCTCCGGCTGTACCAATGGCACCAGAAGCCATTCCAAAAACAAAAATCACCATGAAAATTAGCCAATGAGGTTTGTCACCGAAACGTTCAAGCATTCGCCCAATCAAGGCATCAATGGTACCTGTTGCTCTTGCTATAGCAAGCACACCACCAATAATAAAGACAAAGAAAATGATGTCCTGTGCTGCAGCAAGGGCACGTGGTATGGCGACTAAAAAGTCAAAAAGTGAAAGACGCTTTTGTGTTTCAGCCACTTCATAAGTTCCAGCAACAACCGCCTCACGTCCATTCTCAAGTGTGACTGTTTCAAAGAACCCTTGAGGCACCAGCCAGGTGGCGATATAAGCCACTAACATCATGCCAAGTAATAAGATAAGGGTGTGCGGAACTTTGAATTCTTTTTTCATTTAATTTCTCTTTTGTGTGCTGAAGGTTTCAATGATATTTAAATTTAACAACGAACAGTTTAGTTTTTTAAATCACTCATTTCAAGACAACTTTTGGCTCATAATGGACAACGATAAAATAATATTATAGAACCATTCAAAGGTACAATATACCCATTCAATTTTAAAGTAAGCCATGAGTTGTTACGAAATCGACGGAGTTAAACCAGTTATTGACCCATCCAGCTTCATCCATCCAACCGCTTCAGTCATTGGTCATGTGGTGATTGGAAAGCACTGCTACATCGGCCCACATGCCAGTTTGCGTGGCGATTTTGGAAAAATAGTTTTGGAAGATGGGGTTAATTTTCAAGATGGTTGTATTGCTCACTGCTTCCCTGGAGGTGAGACTCGAATACGTCAAAATGGGCACATCAGTCATGGCGCTGTTTTACACGGCTGTGATATCGGCGAGAATTCAATGGTTGGGATTCAAACCGTGGTAATGGACAACGCCAAGATTGGTAAAGAATGTATGATAGCAGCTTTAAGTTACATCAAACCCAATTTTGAAGCCCCTGCTCGATCCATCATTGCTGGCTCACCAGCAGCCATAAAAAAAGAAGTCACTGATCAACAAATCAAATGGAAAACTGAAGGAACAACCGTTTATCACCATTTGGCACAGCGTTGTTTAGAAACCCTCCACCAATGTGAAGCACTGGAATCTGAAAGTGAACAAAACAACAGCGGCAAACTGAATATAAAAAACTTCAAACCTATGAAGTAGTCATCTGATACCAAGTCAGATGCGTAATGCATCTGACTTGGCTTGTCTAAATCAGTTCAATGACTCAATATTTATTTTAATTTCCACTTGGCAACTAATTGAGCATTACCTTGATGACTTTCGCCTATTTTAAAGTCAAAATCAGACGATTCAGGTAACGCATACTTAACAATATCAAGGAAAGAAAAAACAACTTTTTTCTGAGAGTCATCTTTTTTATTGTCACTGATTGAAATAGGCTTAATTGGTTCAGGCAATATATGCCCATCTACAGCAGTGATTTCAATTTCGTTGATGTCATAATCGCTGGAGTCGGTTACATGAACAGTAAAATCCTTGCCTAACTTTCCTTTTCTGTAATTGATTTTGCTTTTATATTTTGCAAAGGTAATTTGTACGTCATTTGTACCACTACCCTCACTCTTGCTCATAAGTTTTGAAATTGCTGGCAGTTCATAATCGCCGTCAACAGTAATATCAAACTCAGTTTCCCGAAACATAAATGCAGCCCTGCCTTTGGCAAATAACCCCAAAGGCCCCCACATAACTACATGAGCGACTGTTGCACCCGTTCTTTTTCTGCCTTCTTGGGACAATGGGTTTCTTTCAAACTTAACTAAATCGCCATGCTGCGTTTTCAGGCTTCGTGGAACTAAGGTTAAAACACCTCCTTTACCCATACTTTTCCTACCAACGGCTTCATTAACCATACCTTTAACAAAAGTGCCTGCTTCAATAACCAATTGACCGTTAACTTTCACATCTTCTGTAACCTGAAAATATATAGTTTCACCGGTTGAGTTGATATTCCCATTAACATTTTCTGCTAACCTCACAGCAATATCCGTACCATCTTTCAGAACAGCTGCATTGACAATAAATGTGGCAAAAAATAATCCGACGATCCAAATACTTTTATTTAATAAATTCATTCCTTTATCCTTTTTACAAAAAAGCAATGATATACAATTTCACCTTGAAGTGAAATAAAAAAATTTGCAATTAGGTTACAAACATAAGGCGCTCTTATTGAAAAGCAAAGGAAACAAAGTAAATTGAGATCAGTTAATGGATTTAGATCGCCTTGTTAATTACTCAAATTAAATCAATTCATCTACTTTTTTGGCACAAATAAAATCATTAATGGTTAAACCACCGGCTTCATGCGTGGTGAATTTCACACGACAATAATTATAGCCGAATGAAACATCCGGGTGATGGCCTTGTTGATCAGCCAGGTGCGCAACTGCATTGACAAAAAACATGGTTTTAGCGAAGTTTTTAAATTTGAATGAACGGGCAACCAATTGCTTTTCTTCCTGGTATTGCCAAGCAGGATCAATTGAAGACATGTAATCTAATACTTCAGCCATTTCCATGGCGTTCATTCCACCTTGACATGGCTCACATTTGATTTCACTGAGTTCGACTTTATTGTGTTTATTTGTATTCATAACACAATGATTCTAACAGGCTTGTGCCAACATATGGTGTGGCGCTTGTAAACCCAATGATTTTGCCTGTTCAATATCTGCCAATAAATCTCTTTGTGTGATTTCAGTCAATTGTTCAAAGGACTCCAACACATAATAAATAGGCTGTTTGATATCAATCCTATAAGGCGTGGTTAACACATCCATGACATCGAACAGCTTGCGCCGAGGTTTAGCACTGTTCGATGCATAGATTAGCTCTGTGGGTGAGGATGCCAGTCCAGAACCCATAGGTACGATTTCATTGTTGTTATTTTTAATTAAACCGAATTCGATGGTAAACCAGTACAAACGAGCCAGCCAGGAATGGTTTTCTGAAGGCATATTTTGTCCAAGCTTGCCGATATGTTGTGAAAAATTGGCAACACAATTGTGGGTAAGAAGAGGTGCATGTCCAAATATCTCATGGAAAATGTCAGGTTCTTTAACGTAATCAAAATCAGCTCTTGATCTGATGAAAGAAGCTGCGGGGAACCGTTTATTCGCCAACATATTAAAAAAACGATCATAACCAATCAGTGCTGGAACCGGCTCAACTTGCCAGCCATTTATGTTTTTAAGTTTTTCAGAGATTTCAGAACATTGAGGTATTCTGTGGCTTGGCATATTGATATGTGTCAATCCCTCTATATACTCTTTGACCATGTGCCGATTAACCAGACTGATTTGTGCTTGGTAAAGCTCACTCCATATCAGATGCTCATCTGCTGAATAATTAATCCAACCATTGGCATTTGCTTGCTTGGCTTGATATTGATCAGATGTATATCTTGACATAGGTGCTTTATTGATTATGAACGACTGTCTATTTTATGTATGAATCATGAAATATTATTCTTATTATTCTTTATATTTGTAGTTTTATGGAATATAGTTTCAAATATAAAATTTAAATAGGAACAATATTCCATGAAAGAATTAGACAGTCATGATTTGTTGATTTTGCAGGCTTTACAAAAAAACTCAAATCTCAATACCCAAGAACTGGCCGATCAAGTTAATTTGTCCAAAACCCCTTGTTGGAGACGAGTCAGAAAACTTGAAGAAGCTGGCTATATCAAAAAATATGTAGCGCTCCTTGATCAACAAAAATTAGATTTATCAGTGATGGCCTATGTGCAAGTTTCTATGTTAGACCATGATTTAAATACTTTACGTAAATTTGATGAATTTGTTGAACTCAGTCCTTACATACTTGACTGTAATTCAACAGCAGGTAATTTCGACTATGTGATGAAAGTCATAGCCAAGGATATCGTTGAGTTAGAAAACTTCTTAATGAGAGAATTGCTTCACCTCGGCGTGGTGCAATCAACCAACACCAATTTGATATTGCGGCAAAAGAAAAGCACCACACAGTTGCCTTTGTAAAACAAAGATAACTCATCAAGCATCAATTGGAGTGAGCATATCCTGCCACTGATGTTCACTTAAAATGTCACTGATATCTGCCCGCTGGCTCAACAAGCCACTGGCCAATTGTTTTTTCTTGAGTTGTAACTGATAAATCTTTTCCTCAACGGTGCCTCGTGTGATTAATTTATAGACAAAGACTTGTTTATCCTGACCAATCCTGTGCGCCCTGTCGCTGGCTTGTTGTTCTGCAGCTGGATTCCACCATGGATCAAAATGTATCACAGTATCCGCTGCTGTTAAATTAATCCCTGCGCCACCTGCTTTCAGGCTGATAAGAAATATCGGTTTTTGAAGACTTTGAAACCCTTCAATAAATTCCGTTCTTTTGGCAGGAGGTGTTCTGCCAGTGAGTTGAAAAAAATCAACTCCAATTGCCTCCAATTCATCAGCGATGATTTGTAACATGCTGGTGAATGAAGAAAATATCAACACCCTTCTCCCCTCTTCAACTAAATTTGGTAAGGCAGTCATCAACCAACTTAACTTGGCTGAATGAGCCGATGATTTAATCGATTCAAGATTAACTAATTGAGGGTGGCAACAGACTTGACGTAGTCGCAACAAGGCATTACTGATCAATATTTGATTGTTGTTTTGGTTTTTCACTGCTTGTCTGATTTCCTCAGCCATGGTCAAACGAATACTTTCATATACGGTGGCTTGTGATTCCTCCAAATCAATGAACTTTATGATTTCACTTTTATCCGGCAAATCTTTGGCCACATCATTTTTGGTTCTGCGCAGTACAAACGGTCCCACACGGGTTTGTAACTCAATGAGTCTTTGCCCATTATTTTCTTTCTCAATTGGCCATTGATAACGATGTTGAAATTGCTTTTCAGTGCCCAAAAACCCAGGCATTAAAAAATCAAAAATTGACCATAATTCACCCAAATGATTCTCTACCGGTGTGCCACTAAGACACAATCGGTGTTGAGCCGATAATCTTTTAATCACTTGTGCTACTTGGGTTTTCCGGTTTTTAATGGCTTGTGCTTCATCCAGCACCAAAACATGTATTTTTTTACTGTTCAGATCGCTAAAATCCCTACTGATGATGCCATAGCTGGTAACAATCAGATCAAACTCATCAAATTGTTCATACATCATTCGTCGGCCAGGGCCTGTCATGATACCGACTTTCAAATCAGGAGTGAATTTCCTGGCTTCAGCTGCCCAATTTCCCAGTAAGCTTGTTGGGGCTACAATCAAGTTGGTCGCCATTTGCATGTCTTTGAGCTTTTGTGCTTGGATGAATGTCAGGGTCTGTAAGGTTTTACCTAAGCCCATGTCATCAGCCAGTAAGCCGTGGAATTGATTGGCTGCTAAAAACAGCAACCATGAATACCCTTCTTTTTGATATGGCCTGAGCGTTGCTTGTAATCCATCTGGAGGATCTAAAACTTCTAGTTCCTCAATGGCTTCTAATGCTTCAGCTTTCTTTTGAATGTCATCCACACCAAGCCACATCACAGGCGTTTCATTCATCCTTAAAACTTGACTCAGTTTTTGCTTATTTTGGGCCATCTTGAGTAATTGATGTTCATTTAACAGCAATGACTCTGCTTGGTTTTGATTTGTTTTGGTTTGTATATCAGTGCCATAAAGTTCTCCTATGGTATTGAGGATCTGATTCAATTGGTCTTTGGCCACACCCACATTAACACCATTTTCTAATTGAAGCATCAGCTCTTGTTTAACAGCACTGAAACCGCCTGTTTTAATGGCTTTGATTAAATAAGGTAATAGGTTTATCCTTTGTTGATTAACTTCTATCCCAATTTTTAAATCAAACCAACCAATCGAATCAGTATCAGAGCCTTGGCCTTTATTTTGGACATCGACATACCACTTGTCAGCAATGATCCGGTTCAAGCGAAATTCTGGCTCAATAACAACTTGCCAGTTCATATCATGCAGCGCCACCAGCAAAGGAGCAATGGCGATAAAGTCATCACCTATATGACGATCATTTAATTGGAAATATTGACTGATTGGCGGCTCAAATTCGGCCATCATAGAAGGTAATTTTTGAATTTGGTAACATGCAGCTGCCACCTGCTCTAATTGTTCTGCATTAACGATGACCGAGCCATCAATTAAATCTTGCAGGTCAAATACCGTTGTTCCAAGTATAAACTGGGGTTGAGCCACATCAATATGTTGGGTAGCATTGTTCCAATCTAAATCAACTGTTCTGGTATTGATATGCAAAGCCATTTGAAAATCAGTACTGTCAGTTAAATCTTTCACCTTCCCAGAATCAGTTGTTTTTTTATTGACGGCATTTTCTGCCTGTATAAACTGTAAATTTGGGCTGAGCGAAATTGCTGATGCGGGTAATTGCTCATTCACTTCATGGAATGTAATGGGTGGACGATAACAAGCCTTCCAAAAACACCGTTGGGTTTTTAACATCATCACCAACATGGATTCAAATCGTTGGGAGCCTTCAGTGGCATTTATATTGAATTGATGAACTTTAGCCAAACCATTTTGATTGATTTGGTGAAGGACATACTGATCTGCCAAACTCACAAATTTAGGCAGCTGTTTCTTGAATATCAAACTGCTGTCAATTTTAGCTTTGACTTGATAACGGTCATCTTGACTCAGGTATGCCTTAAATAAACTGACTTTAATATTCCCATTATCTGCCTGGTCTAAAACATAGATGATCCTGTGTCTGGCCATATTTGGAAATGGGTCATGCTGTTGTTGACTTAGCCATGCCATGAATGTGCTGTTGATGTCTCTTAATGCCTTTATTTGTTCTGTAAAAGGAGCCAGTTGATCAAGCTTGTACTTGTTATAGACAGTTAAGGCTGCCAAATGAATACAAGGTGCTTTCGATTGGCAGTGACAAGTTCCCAATGATTCTGAATAAGGCGTCGTTTGTTTGTTGAGTGGCCATGACATACTGACTTGATAATCATCGCCATCTTCGTCTTTGATTTGAGCCCTTGCTACCTGAGAAACTTCATTATGCGACCAATTATTTAACCCACCACTTAATAATAATGTTGTGGCCTGATATATCATTTTCTCAGTAAAAATTTGCTGAATCTGACCGGCAGGGCCTTTGAAGCTGATGGGGGTTTTTAACATCTATGTAAACAACAAAAAATGATAACAGCCGTTCATTATAAAACAGCTACATACCAGAGATGTAAATATAACGTTGCTTTCTGAAATTGGTTAAATTGAGTGAATGACTCCCAATAATTGAATATGACAGTTGTACCTAGTTATTTCATAAGTGAGTTAAAGATTGATTCGTTCTAACTCAGAAGAAATTCAGAAAAAACTAAGAAAAATCTCAATCTAAATATCAACAAACATTCATAGAATATGCGCTCTTCGTGAGGACACAACAACAAAACAGGAGATTACTAACAATGAAGCAGCAAAAACACAGGCCTAAGACCATGGGCTTATTATTAACTGGTTTATTTTTTGGTCAGGCTTTTGCCCAACTGGAAATGAAGAAATATTCTATCAACAGTGGTTCAACTGTCATGCAAGGCGCTGAATTTCAAATGAGCTCAAGTGTGGCACAAGCAGATGCCAGTGAAAAATTGAGCGCCGGGAACTATCAAGTCAGGGGTGGTTTTTGGAATGACAGTAATCTAACACAAAACAATGATTTAATTTTTAAAAACAGCTTTGAACAATAACTGTTCATCAAGCTAATGAGGATAAGTATGAAAAACACAATAAATAAAATAACATTTCTTTTATTAAGCCCATTTATTTTTAAGCACATCTGTGCACAGGAAGTAGGCAGTGGCTTTAGCTACCAAGGGCAGCTTTTAGACTCAGGCGTACCTGCTAATGAGAAGTACGATATCATTTTTCGTGCATACAACCAAGAAACCGGTGGGCTAGACATCGCTGAAGAATCTTTTACAGATATTCAAGTCGATAATGGACTGTTCAATATTTCTGAATTGGACCTGGGTGATGCAGTGTTTATGGGAAATGAAGTTTGGTTAGAACTGTCTGTCAGTAAAGCCAATGAAGGAAATTTCATCACCCTGTCTCCAAGACAGAGAATTTCAGCAGCACCCTATGCTGTACAAGCTGAATTTTTAGCTGCCAACGGCGCTGATAGCAACGATATATTGCAGTTTGATGGCAGTAATTGGGTTCCACAAGAGTTAACTGACATTGTTCAATGGTCATCTGATTCAACTGATCCAGACAGCATTCATTACAATGGATCTGGGCAAGTTGGTATTGGTACTAATTTCCCTAATGCAAAACTGACTGTAAGAGCTGATTCAAACAACGAAGCATTGAGGGTAAGTCTTGGCCAAAATATTAAATTAAGAGTAAACAGCAATGGTGGGCTAAGTGTGGGGAATTTCACCGAACCCCCTACCGATGGCTTATTTGTTGAAGGTTCAGTCAAACAACCTGTAACCAGTGATGGCATGATGAAATATATGGTTCATGCAAACTGCAGTGGCACAACTTCATCAATCGTTAAATCGTATAACGGGGTAAATTCAGGATCAGTTGATATTGTCGGGTCCTCTGATGGCAACTGCGGTATCAGTTTTCCTTTTGATTTGAGCCAAAGGTTTTGGCAAGTATCAGCAGTTGATGTCTTTGATGGAGAAAACAAAACGGTTACATGTGCATTGAATACTGGAGATTCTTCTGTCATGTTTTGTAACCTCACAAGAGGCAGTAATGGTGCGCGAAGAAATGGACCCATTATGCTGTTGATTTATTAAAAAAATCATGATTGAAGCAGGTTTATCCTACCTGCTTCAATCAAACTCTTTAGACAAAGCCACAGAACGATCATTGGCAGCTTTCAGCGCTTTTTCAATCACTGTCTCAAGCTTGCTTTCATTAAAACTATTCAGCGCAGCTGCAGTGGTACCATTTGGAGATGTGACGCGATCTTTAAGTTGCTGCAGGCTTTCCGGACTGCGCTCTGCCAACAAGGCTGATCCAATGGCTGTCTTTTTGGCCAGTAATGCCGCATTGCCTTCACTCAAGCCCAACTTTTGGCCGGCTTGTTGTAGGTATTCCATAAACATAAAAAAATAAGCAGGGCCACTGCCTGATAAAGCAGTAACTGCATCAATTTCAAATTCTTTATCAACCCAAATTGAAGTACCTACCGCATCCATAATTTGTTCAGTCAATTGCCGTTGTTCGTGACTGACATTTTGATTTGCATACATACCAATGGCTCCTTGCCCAATCAAAGCTGGGGTATTTGGCATGGTTCGTACTATGGGTAGGTCCGCATCCAACCATTGATTGATTTGACAGCTGGTTATACCTGCTGCCACTGATATGACCAATGGATTGTTGCGTCGTATTACTTCTGCCACATCTGCCAAGACTGTTTTCATGATTTGCGGCTTAACAGCAACTAACACCATATCTGGCATACCAAAATGCGCATTGTTGTCACCATAAGTTTGAATTTGAAATTGGCTCTCTATATAGGCACGTTGATTTCGACCCGGGTCACTGGCCGTTATTTGACTCGCAGTCATGCCTTTATTAAGCAAGCCACCCATTAAACTGGCTGCCATATTTCCGGCACCAATGAATCGCAATCGAATATCTTGTATAGATTTCATACCCTCACTCTACTTTTTTCAGTGGACTCACATGACTGAGTCACCCAAATATCTACTTTGTACCCTTCAGAGTCAACAAACCATCGTATGATTTTTTGCATCATTAATTTGCCTTCAACAACTGTTAAATTGCTATCATATCACTGCAGACTTAAAGACAACATATAGCTATGCAACAACTCAATATATTGTTCATGCCTTACTGATCTGAAGCAGACCAAAACCTCAATCCACTGTTACGTGTGGTCTTACGGGTGATGGCTCGCTCAAGCGATGCTTGACTACCGCATATACAAACTGACTGTTTCGCTCTGGTCATTCCAGTGTAAATAATTTCACGGGTTAACAATGGATTTTCTAACTGCTCCGATAATGGAATCAAAACATGTTCAAATTCAGACCCTTGGCTTTTGTGAACTGTTATCGAGAACGCAAGCGTGTAATCAGGAATTAAATGCACAGAAAATGCTTTAAGGGAATCATGTGTTTCAAAATAAACTTGAAACTGGTTAGCAGCCACTTCAATGATCAAACCCACATCACCGTTATACAAATCTAAACTCGAGTCATTGCGTTGTATCATGATCACTGCACCATGAAAACAATCATTCCTGGTTTCAATTTGAAGCGCCTTTTTTAACCAACCACTCATTAAGCCATTGATATACTCGGTGCCGTTATGACCTGCATGGGTCAGTGTCAATATTCTTTGAGACTTGATCAACCCGAAAATATCTTTGAGATTTTCTGGCAGGATTTCTCCTTCTTTTGTTTGATAAAACCGCAATTTTTGTACCAAATCAACAAAGCCATCATGATCGTTCAACTGGCCTGAATAATGATATAAAAACCATGCCTTATACAGATCTGTGTAATTGGTTTGTTCATTCACGTGGCTAAACCATGAAACACCATGAATTTGTTCTCGTTGAGGTCCTGTTGTAAATTGGTGTTTTTTGAGCAGTTTAACTTGGCCGATAAACATGTCGGCTTCGCCCTGTCGCACCAGTTCACTGAGTTTGGCTATATGAAATTGGCACCTTTTTGATGTTTTCAGAACAGTCACTTTATCAGTTAATAATTGTACTTTTTCAGTCGTTAATTGAGCTCCTATTGGGGCACTACGGGATGGCCATAAGTTGACTAAAGTGTTTAAAAATTCAGCAGTATTAAGGCCTTCATTCCCAACTGGCGGCATTAAATCGGCTAACAATGCACCACTTTTTACCGAAGGTAATTGAAATTGATCCCCAAGAAAAATCAAACGTGTATTGGGGCCTATGGCTTGAACCAGTTGATTCATTAATTCCAAATCTACCATTGAAACCTCATCAACTATAACCACTTGATAAGGTAAAAAGTTGTGCGCATGAAAACGGTTTTGTACTTTTTGTGGGTTTGAGCCTAATAAGCGATGAATGGTGGTGGCTGCGACCGCAGTTTCATTGACATGACTGTTCTCTCCTATCTTGCCAGATCCAACTAATCCAAGTTCAATTGATTCAGTCATTCGATTGGCAGCCCGCCCAGTAGGAGCCGCTAAGGCAAGTTGTTGTATAGGAATTCCCAACCTAATTAACACCTTCAACAAACTCAGTAATATGGTGGTTTTTCCAGTACCAGGGCCTCCAGAAATGATACTGAATGGCTGCAAAACAGATGTCAACAAGGCTTGAATTTGTTGACTTTCTAGTTGGTATGGCAAGCTGTTAACAACCTCGTCCACATGTAATCTAATGGCTTTATGATTGAACTTTTTGGATTTATTTTCGGTGATTAAAGTCGATAAAGTTTGTTGTAATAATGTTTGTTGATGATGATGCTTTTGGAAATACAAGCGACCATCATCTATCACCAAGATAGTTTTTGATGCCAATTTAAAGTGGCTCAGATTTAAGCTTTCTAGATAAGCCCTAAGATCTTTCAAACCGGCACTTTTTGCCTGGTTATTGAGTTTTTCATCATCCAATAATAAGCACAAAGAACCTTGATTAACCGCATCAACTAAAAACAACAAAGTCAGCAATAAACCAGGATCTGGCTCTGCCCAATTGGCTTGAAAATCACGCAACAGTTGTATATAAGCCAAATCCAACTGTAAATTTTCTTGCAACCACAGCCAATCCAAATCATATGCAGCAAAACTGTGTTGTAAATAAAGTGATGTGGCAACTGATTTCATGATTGTACAGGCCATTTAAGTGTAGCTGATTCGATTGTATCAATTAACTGTGACCTGAGGTTTTCAACACTGTATTCACGAACAGTCAAGTCTTGATAAAAAACACCATTTTGATCACCTTTATCACTGTCGATGCCACGCGAAAATAAATACAAAGCACCAGCCAACTTAGCATTCTTAAGTTGTAAATTATTGAACCATGTTTTGATGGCCAATGCATACCAACGGTATTGGTCATGATAATGATGTGCTTTCATGACTTCCTCAGAAAGTACCTCAGGTGCATACCCCCCAGCACTTAAGTTACTTTTCCAATCCAGGATATAGTACTCATCACCATCTGGTCGCTTTACTTTAAATAACAAGTCAATAAATCCGGTTAAAACATGGCCCGCGTGCGACCAGAAAAATGACATTTCATGACGACGGTCAGCATCATTCAACTCACAAAGCCGTAAACCACCAAGTGCGTCAATGGGCTTGTTCAAGGTATGCCAAACCCACTCAGCAAACTCATTGCTGTACGTTGAATATGGCTTACCTTGCACGTTCAACAACTCACCATCAGGCATGAGAAAAGCATCCATTTGACTTTTGATAACATCAGTAACTGATTGATCTTTTTGAAAATCCACAACATTTTTATGATCAAATGCAGTCTTGAAATTCAGGTTTTCAAAAATACCATGCAACACATTTCCAGTTTGTGCTCCACCTGGTATGGATGTGTTTTCTGTGGTTGGTTTATTCTGAGTTGAAGTAATCACCTCTTGATTCACATCATCTGCTTGGACCGGCTCCAACGCAGCGATCTCACCAAAATTTGTAGAACTGTCTGAGTCTTGTCTTTGCAATGAAGAAAAAGAATGGACCATTCTGGTTCTACTTAAGCCAATGGCCGGTATATCTGGTATCACAAGTGGTCTAGGTGGATTAACTGCTTCGGATTGCATCACGGTATCTGGTGTAGAATTCTGTTCCAACTGAGGGGTTAAAACAGCTAAGCCACTTTTATTGAGTCGATCTACCACTTGGTCTTTATAAAACAAACCAGTCCGATTGCTGTGATAAGTCGAAGACTCATAGACTGGAACGAACAACTTAAAAATGGCCCTGGTCATTGCAACATAGTAAAGTCGTTTATACTCTGCTTCGGTTTCTGTCTGATAAAGTTGAGTATTGGCATCAGCCAAATTAAACACCTGAGAAGACAAAGAAGGATCATGATACTTACAAAATTGTCTATTTTGGGTAGGTGCTGAAAAATCTCCAAATAAAAACACCACCGGATATTCCAAACCTTTGCTGCTGTGAATGGTCATGATTTGAACAGCAGGTAACTCTGTTTCTTTTTGTTGCCAATCTTCTTTGCTGATCAACTGACTCGATCGTGAAGATAACAGTTGATACAACAATCCATGTGCATCAAGTTTTTGGTCTAAAGACGCCGATAGTAATTCCTGTTTGATTTGTTGTAAATTGGCCAACATTCGCCAGCGACCAGCAACATACAATCGTTCTGTGGTACCAGTTTCTTCAAATAAAATATAAAACACCTCTGTCCAATTTTGTTGCGCAGCTGAATCCTTGATACTTAACCACAGTCTCAAACAATTTGACAAAATCGAATCACCTTTAACCACACCTTGAGACTCATTGAAATGTTTGATTTGTTCAGCATTCAAGTTAAAAAAAGTACTTAACCATGCATTGTTAACTTGCTTTTTCATCTGTGGAAAAGCCAATGCTGTTAAAATCAATTGAATTTGGATGGCTGCTGCCGATTGATATAGGTCGGTTTTTTTGTAAAAGGAATGAGGAATATTCAATCGGTCAAGTGCTTGCTCAATAGGTTGGGCATCTTTTTTGTTGCGCACCAACACACAAACATCACCTGCATCTAAAGTTTTTTCAACCGACTTGCGTTTAAATTCCACCTGTCCCAATAATCGCTGTTGAATTAATCTGGCTATTTGATTCGCAAACTTGTGTTTGAGTCCATCGACTAATAAACCTTCGCCCTCTACTGTTATTGAATTTAATGCTGCCAGTTCACTGTTATCGACCAACAACAGTGGACCACCGATGTCTGTCCGTTGTGACTGTGTTGGCGATGAGACCACCACATCCTCACTCACATACCAACATGGGAGGTCATGACTCTGGTAAGTAAAAAATTGATTCAACTTTTGAGTTAAATCCGGCAAAGAACGAAAATTAGTGCTTAATCGGTAACCCAAACCTTTTCGTTGAGAGTCCATCAAATGGCTCTTAGCTATTTCATAGGTATGAACATCAGCGCCTCGAAACCCATAAATCGATTGCTTCGGATCACCAATAAGCACCAACCGATGGGTCTCTTGGCTGCTGGTAAATAACCATTTAAATATCAACCATTGTTGAGAGTCAGTGTCTTGAAATTCATCTATCAAGGCCACTTGATACTTATCTCGTAAACGTACCGTTAATAGTTGTTCATCACTGCTTGCTTCTGCAGATAAAGCCTCAGCCAGATCGGTGATCATGTCATCGTAGCTGATTTGTCCTAGACTGACTTTATGCTGTTTAACCCGCGCTTTCAGGCTATGAACCATTTCGATGATGAATTGGTAATTTTCAGCTTTAACAGCTGCATCAAGTGTTCCCAAAACGATTTTGAGTTGATTAAAATATGCACTAAATAATGGTGCGCCAGAGAGGTCTTTTAGCTCAGGATGTTTTTTAATGTCTGTTGAATTGATGACCTCTTTGACTTTTTTGTTTAGCTCTGGCAAGACTTCAAACAAATCATCGTATTCAAAGCGCTTTTTCTTGATACCATTGAGTTGGTTGACAACAAACATCAATTTATTCAACCATCGGTTATTCAATACTTGCTCAGATAAGCCCGGCAAACTTTTAAAGTCGGCTTCAATATCATTTAGATCAGTGGTTTGGAAAGACTGCAATAGTTGTTCTGCCTTGGCTAAAGTTCTTTCAGGAGTATCTGGGTAGAACGTATCACCAGGTTTCACTTGTTTAGCCAGATCAATCAATATGCCATCTAACTGTTGTACACTTTTACCAACTTTCTTGAGTTTTTCAACAATACCCTCAATGGCTGGCCACGTTCTTTTCAGGGCTTGAAGTTGTTTGATAAACACTGTATTGTCATCAACCAATGACTTGTCTAATACCGATCCTTGCTCAAAAGCAAACTCTTTCATGACCCGTTGACAGAATCCATGAATGGTATGAATACTGGCCAAATGTAAATCGCGCAATGCCTGATTCAGCAACTCTTTATCTGTTGATGATATTTCTTTATCAGTCAACTGCCTGCTGATCTCTTCCTGTATCCTTGATTTCAATTCACTGGTGGCTTTATCGGTGAACGTAACTAATAATATACGACTGACGGGTAAGCGCTGAATCAATATATAACGCAACACCAAGTGGGTAATGGTATACGTTTTACCCGTACCTGCTGAAGCCTCTATCACCGCATGGTGATCTAAATTGATTTCATCTGGGCTGGTAATGGCTTTCATGTCAATTTTGCCTGACACATCACATGCAAGGGTAAAAGTCGCTGATGGTAAGTGGATAAGGCTGAGGGATCATACTGAAGATCCATCGCTTTTAACATTTCAAAATAACCATGAGACTCAATCCATGAAACCGCCTTTTCTTGATATTTTTTTTGAATTTGAATCTTTTCATGCGCTGTAAGTTCAGCCAAATCATAAGCGAACACATGAACAGATTTGGCTTTACTTGTGGCGGCTAAATACGGAATTAAAGGTTCTTTATCATCCACAGCAACTTTTAAACCACCCATCGCATCAAAAGGTAGATTGATCAAACTGGGTTGGCTGAAACTTGTTATCAATTGAGTTAAGTAGGCTTTGATTTCACTCATGGTGCTGAAACTAATTTCACCCGTCGACCATGGTTTGAATTTAAAACTTTTGACTTGATCACGAAACAGCACACGCAATTGGAAATGCTCAGCGACTGGAACTTCGTCGTCCAACTGCGCTAAACACCAAAAAATAAAAGGCTTAATCAATACCTTTGACCAAGCAGAAGATTGACTTGAACTCACTACCAATTGGTGGCTGATCATGCCTTCTGTCGTATAAAGGCCTTCCCATGAGCCATTGATTTCAAAACACTGGACTTCTGACTGCAAAGAAATTGCAGCCACTCGCTGTGAGGGAGTAACTTGATTGTAACCTTCTCCAAATACCACTGGGCCAGATAAAGGTTTCAGTGTTTTCAGCTCTTTTTGTAACGCAATAAAGGATTTATGCTGCTCCAATTCATATAACTCATCCAATTCAGCAAATAAATGGATAGGCAATTGAGACTGCTTGGATTGCCTATCATATTGGTTATCAATGGCAGTAACTAAACTGATGGGTTGATGTTTAAAAGCTTCTAGGTAGTCAACAACAGCCGCATCAAATAATTGATGTCGCGATAAACCGTCGAGCTGAAAAGGTTCGTGTTCAATATTGACTTCATCATCAATTAATTGACTGGAAGCACCCACCTGATCAAGGTAACTTAAAACCGGATTTTCGAGAAATTTAGCCAAAGTTTGTACCTGAACATCTGTTGGTTTACGATTATCCTCAACCACAATATCAGGATCTGGAATGGCCGATACGTTTTGATGAGTTAGGTTATCTGTACCTGTCGTTAATTGGGCCTGCCTACTGTTATGTTTTAAATGATCAAGTGGAGAAAAGTTAGCCAACCAATCTGAATTCAAGTTACCACTGCCCTCTTGCTTAATATTTGCACTGTCTAATGGGATCTTTGTGACAGGATATGATGTCATTCCTAATGCTGTATGATCCATTAATGAAGTCGCATAATCATGCAATTGTTGCCAAGTAGATGATGGAAGTATAGTTTCATCTTTGATCAAATCCCTCCCCACATAACTTAAATACAGCTTCTCACGACCACACATCAAAGTTTCAAGAAATAAGTAATTCATATTTTCTATTTTATTGATGTCCCCTAGCCGCCTCGAACGTTGTGTTAAGTCTAATGTATCTTGTAATATTTCACCTGGAAATGAACGTTCATCTAAACCCAATATATACGTGATCTTAAACGGGATTGGGCGCATCGGCTGCAGCGATGCACAAACCAAACCACCACTCAGATAGTTACCTTTACTGGCAGACAGATGGACAAATTCTTGTTCGATATAATATCGAATATCAGCCAAATTCATCTTCACATGCCCTGCATTTTCAACCAGTTGATTCATGGAAGTACTCAGCGCCATCCTGACTTGTTCCTCCTTGTATAAATCATCCGGTATCGCGATAAAAGTTGAAGTCATTTGTGAAATAATCTGTTGCCAATCCTTTGGAAATTGAGGTACTTTTAATAATTGTTGCCATTGTTGTAAACTTTCAATCACCCATGACAAGCGACCCATCAGGTCACTGTCTTGACTAAGCAGTAATTCATCATCACTCACCAATGACTGCCTGAGACGTTTCAAACCTTGTTGCCAAGTGAATCGCTTTGACAGCTCTGTTTGACCAGGCGCCTCATACAAATGATCGAAATGACTAAAGACCCCCAGACGACTGAGCCAATTGAGCCATTCAGCCAACTCCTGATTAGATAATTTAAGTGCTTGTTTAACACAATCGTTAGCCAACCACTTCAACACCCTGGCACGCATGAAGTCATGTTCCAAGACATCAAACAAGCCCAGCACAGCCTGGGCATACAAACTTTCAGTTTTAACCGAGGAGTCAATCAATGAATAGCGCAATTGAAAAGGGTGTTGGCTGCTCTGTTCAGCAAACACCTGTTCAATCACACCTCGGTATTTGTCCATATCAGGTACTAAAATAGCTATATCATTCAGTTGTAGGCCACTGTCTTGAGCTAAATTCGATAATACACAGTTATAGACGGCTTGTACTTCTCGATAAATCGAAGGGGCTACTGCCATTTGCAGTGTGAGCAGTTGTTCAGGGTGATTGAATTGATTCTTTTGTTGATGACGGTTGAGAATGGAATCTTGAATCACATGTAAAGCTTTGAGATTTCTGGGTTGATGACTCAACAACCAATCAGGATGATAAGCCACATTCAAATGTATGGCGTCATCTTCAAGTTCGCTGAATAAGCGTAAAGACTCTCTGCCTGGCTTTGCCCAAGCTTTTAGCAAAGGATTTTCAGTTTCCTCATCGCTCAAAGCCAAAAAGACCTGTTCACCTTTAGAATTCTCTACGGAGACTTCCTCTCCTTTTACATCATAAGCCTTGATCTTATGGGCATTGATCCGATTTTGCCACGCATCTTCTTGATCAGTAGTTAAATCTTCCCAGTATTCACTGCATACATTTAATTGATAAATGTTAACAGATAAGTACTGTGCTAGATGCGCCAATAAGTGTCGATGAAATGCCGACAACCGGGTTGGAGTAAACATATGCATGCTTTGACTGACTTGGGCCATGCCTTGCCAGTCAATCAATTGAAACCTTTGTAGCAGGCTGTACCCACTAAACTTTTCACCTGATCCCATAATGTGTTGATATATGAACCGCTCAGCCGTTTCAATGCTTTTAAGTTGCTGGTCTTCACTTTTGTGGAAGTATGCATTACCTGACATCCATTGCAAGATCATCTCAGGCCTTTGCAGCTCATAACTGACATACAGCAGCGCCAAACGTTGTGCTAACTGCCACTTCTTTCTGCTTAATAGTTGTTCATTGAGCACCTCATTTAAATACTTATTGATAGGAAGCATCGCTGCATCAGTCATCAGTTCTGCTGTTGATAAAAAGGCATAGATCTTTACAGTCAATTCGGTTTTTGACCACAAGGGAGCTTCTGCTTCTTTTTCAAATAAATTGAGGTATTGGCTGAGGCCCTTTTCAAGAAATGGAAATTCTAGATTAGCTGAGATACCATGATGATCAGCCATAAACAGCTGTAAATAGCGTTGCATATTGGCATTCGGCACTATGACATGGCCGGGTAACAATGGGTTTGCAGTACTTTTGACTTCAGTCAATAAATTATTTATGAGTTGATCAGCCAACTGCTCAACTTCATGGCTGAAATATAAATTAATGGACTTATTGGTCATGAACAATCGCTGTGAAATCTATCTTTATTATAGACATTTGTCTGATCAAGATTTGATTCAATTTCAACTTTTAAAACATTTTGCTGTCAATGCCGAATGGCTTTAATGATTTGATTTCTTCCTGATTTTTTAGCTTGGTATAAAGCACTGTCTAATCGACTTAACCAGTCATCAACGCTTTCATCCAATTCTTTTTGCGCAACGGCCATTGATAATGTGATGTCATGCTCTTCATTGATACTGCATTGGTTAAACGCCTCATGAATTGTTTTTGCCAATTGAAAAGCATAATTAAAATCACGACCAAAACACAAGATAGCAAATTCATCTCCACCAATACGATACAACTCGTTACCGCTTCCTATTTTTTCTTTGATGAACAGGGAAACTTGTTTCAGCACTTGATCACCTTTGGCATGTCCAAAATAATCATTGACTTGTTTAAATTTATCCAAATCTATCAACAAGGCTGTTTCAACCGTTTTTGAGAGAACCAATTCACTGGCATCATTGTTAAAAGCTCGGCGGTTAAAGACCCCGGTTAAAACATCTTCATTAGCTATGCGTCTTAACCTTGCGGTCTGTTGATCCATTTTGGCTGAAAAAATGTAACAGAAGAAACTGGTTATACCAACCGTTACCGCAATTGTGATCAATTGAAAATAAGGCAAATCAATCAGCAAAAACAAAATCACCAACGCACTCACACCCCACAAAATCATTGCATGCTTATTCGGTAATAAATAAAACACCAAAGCAACCGAAGGGTAAGCCCAATAAATTTGCCCTTCACCTTTGAGCGCTAGTGTGGCAATGGTTCCCAGTACTGAAATCAATGCAATGGCATATGCTGGATTTTCTGCATTCTTTGTTCGCCAAACATAGACAAAAACATATAGGCCGAACAAAGCCAGGATCAAATCCAAGGTTGCAACCACCCATTCTTCATTCATCAAACGAATAACAGCGAATATACTCACAAAGACAGAGTAAGTGAGACTTAAGCTCATGACTATGATTTCTTTATCACTTCTTTTTTTTGCCAAACGTTTCATAAGTAGCTTTGGTGCACAAGGCACTGTGTTCAATGCATCATAATGACCGAATAATAACGCTTATTCATACGACTCATAGGATTTCTCTTCGGTTAATTCTGAACCGGTCGCCTCATTAATCTGCTTTTTTATCGCCGCTCGATCATCATTCTGAAAATAAACACTGCGAGCTAATTGAACGAATTCATCATTAAAAATTTTATTTTTTTCAAAAATTCTTATGTCATCTTCAATTTTCCACAACCTTAAATTGACTGCTTTCAAAGCATGTTTTAATTCATCAGTATCCTCATTGACTAAACCAGTATCATGCCAAGTGGCTGTTAATAATTGCAGCTCATGATTGATATTTTTAAGCTTGCTTGGGTCTTTAATTTTGTCCGCCTTTATTTCCAAAATGGTTATTTTGTCTAATAATTCGCCCACCGACATAGGTGTACTGACTAAACTCATTAATTACTCTCCACGTCATCTGTATCAAATTGGCCCGTGATTCTCTTTTTTACATGTGACCAAGATATCCCAATGCCTAAAACTGTCGAAATCATAAAAATCATTACCCAAGAAAGTATGCCAGAATTTGATAAATCTAACCAGCCTTGATCAACAAATAACCAAATCAAAGTACCACAAAAAGCCAATAAAATGATTATGCCTAATAGACCCAATGATTTAAAAGTAGCCGACAGGTAAAATATGTAACACCCTAAAACCACAATAACCACCAGAATCTTTAGTGGTAATTGGATATCTGACAATGGCCAAAGCCAGTGAAACAAGGAATACCCGGTTGAGTTAAATGTCGCCGCCACCAAGATAAATGCAAACATCCATCGCAATACAAAACCACCTATATTCATAATCGAATTCTTTCCAATAGCTAAATAACCTTATTATAATGTACACTTAATGAGTAATACAGTTAAGGAACCCCTTAATCATTAACCCAACATAGAGACACCTCAACTTGAACCAACTTACTGACACAATAAAATCATCTCAAAAGCTTAAACACAGGTGGGTGATTTTTTTGTTATTGGGCATAATCGCCTTGAGTTTGTTCAGTCCAATTATATTTTCATCCAATTGGGATTTAATTAAGAAAAGAGGTGTTTTAATCTATGGCACCAGAACTTCCCTGCTGTCATATTTCAAGTCTGGCGACAGCATTATTGGTTATGAATATCAATTATTGAAAAAATTCACGGATACCCACGGGCTAGAACTAAAGGCTCAACTCTATAACAACAACGGCGATCTTTTTGCTGACTTACAAAACGGTAAAATTGATATTGCAGGTGGCCATTTAACCATCACCAAAACAAGGTCAGAAAAGTTCAATTTCACAGCAGCCATCAGTCAAACTCATATCGACTTAGTCACACACTTCAATCACCGCAACAAAACCAATATTCAAGATTTTAAAGACAGTAAAGGCATCATCATTGAAAACACCAGTTATGAAGAACTGCTCGATGAAATGCCTGAATTCAAGCCAACTGCCATCACCACTTCGGCAGATTTATCCTTGTTTGAAATTATCAGAAAAATTAACAGTAAAGAAATTGACTTTACTTTTGGCGACTCAGAAATCATTAATATATATCAATATTTTATTCCAGGACTGTATCAAACCATCCAACTGACAGAAGCCTCGGACACGGCTTTTATGTTACGAAAAAAACGCGCCTCGGACCTTAAAAACAACCTGGATAAGTTTATTAAAGAGGCTAAAGAAACCAAATTGCTTGAGCAACTAAAAGAAGAAATTGTGGTTCACTTACCTGATATTGATAAAGCCAACACAGTTACTTTTTTTGAAAAATTACAAACCACATGGCCTCAAATCAAGGACTTGGTTTTAGCCGTAGCTGAAGAAAGTAACTTTGATCCTGCCTTGTTGGCAGCTATCAGTTATCAAGAGTCGCATTGGGAAGTTGATGCGGAGTCTTTCACTGGAGTCAAAGGACTCATGATGCTAACTGCTTCAGCGGCTCAAGACATGAAGGTCGAAGATAGAACCAATCCACGACAAAGCCTTGAAGGTGGTATCAGGTACTTAAGATATATGCAAAGAAAAATACCCGATCGCATCAAAGAACCACACAAGTCTTTGATGGCTTTAGCTGCGTATAATGTCGGATATGGTCATTTAGAAGATGCTCGAATACTCACTCAGAAAGCAGGAAAGGATCCTGATAATTGGTTTGAGATCGAACCATTTTTAGCAAAGCTGAATAACCCCAGTATTGAACACGAACTCAAGCATGGTAACGCAGATGGATATACTGCTGTCATATATGTTAATAACATCATGACTTATAAACAACTGATGAATTGGAAAATGACCAAAGAAAATAAAGACACCAGCGCATCGCCTTCAATTTTGTGATTGACTCTACATATTTTATTTTGAGTATAATGTTTACAAAATGCTACAATTCATTCCTGTACATCTAATGTTATAATTAAAAAAAAACCAAACACATTCAATGAACATAAATTTAGGACATACTTCTCACTCAGGGATTAAAAGAGATCACAATGAAGATACCTACGGCATTGATTTAGCTCATGGTCTATTTTTAGTGGCCGATGGTATGGGCGGACATGATCACGGTGAAATCGCCAGCGCATTGGCTCGCGACCACATTTTGTCATCGGTAAAAAGCAACACACCTATTAAGCAAGCCATTTTAGATGCCAACCAAGAAATCATCAATAACTCAATGGAAAAGCCCGGAGACCTACCAATGGGCACCACCATTGCGATGATGCTAGTCAACAAAAATAGTTACGATTGTGCTTGGGTCGGAGACTCCCGTATTTATAAGTTATCTGATAATGAACTGATTCCAATCAGTTCTGACCACTCATATGTTCAAGAGCTGGTAGACCAAGAGCTCATAACAGCCATTCAAGCACGATCTCACCCACACCGCAATGTGGTCACCCAAGCCCTGGGGGTTACTGATAACAGTGAAATCAGGATATCGCAATCCAGTGGCAAAATTAAGACAGGAGATAAATTCTTAATTTGTTCTGACGGCTTGACTGAAGAAGTTGATGATGAGCGGATTGCTGAAATCATGAATAAACCATTACCGCCCAAAGAGATCGGCGATCAACTGCTTATACAAGCGCTCGAAAATGGTGGCTCGGATAACATCACCTCTATCATCATTGAGTTTGTAGATTAATTAAATCATCTCTTACCTAGCTGTTTACAATTCAAGCTTTATTTTTTTTAAATATGAGATTTCATAGGCGAATCTAAAAGTCTCTGCGTGACATACTTACCCCTTTTACATCGTTTGAAATTATACCCACCTCAATCAGATGCCGCCCCTTTATATCATATTAAAAATCTCCACTTAATTCATGGATGATGGTAAAAGTCTAAAAAATCACTTCACCCACGAATCAAGCAAAGAACCGTTTATTAAGTCAAGTTTGTTTCTCTGTAGAATCAATTCCAATGCTTCTTTAAATGACTCATTTTTTTTATAACTCTCTAGAGATTTATAGCACGGTTATGTGCCCTAAATTGTTTTCGAATTTACATGCTCCTGATATAGTAAAAAGTATTATTAACCCAGCTGAGTAACCTTTATAAAAAGTTTATAACTCAGAGCTATATCATCTGATTTTCAATTATGAAATGAGTTACCTGATAAATTATTTTCTCCATGACCGAAAATCATCAATGAATAGGCTACATAAAACACTTTCAGTGGATAAGTTAACCGCACCTATTTTTACCGAGTTTATTGATTTTAAATCATTGGTTAAATCATTTATTTCAACCCTGGATTGATTTTCAACTTTCAACCCAGCCAGCCCTAAATCTGCGGTACTACTTTTATAATCCAAGTGTATCAATTGCGAGTGGTTTTCAATGGGTAACCAAGCTGTTGAAAAACGTTGATTTTCATTGTTCCAAACATCCATAATAATTTCATACCCTATAGGTTTTGAGCGGACACGAATCTGCAATGCCAATCCAGCATTTCCAGTAAGTCTTAGAAGCGCGACAGTAGAATTACCTGTGTTAATATTATTTGGGTTAAATAAAAATTGAGCCTGATAATCAGTTTCATCATCAGGTGTATTATCAGTAATATAAGCCTTTTGTTCATAACCATTGATCTGCATGCTTACACCATATTCACCTGCAATTGCAGCTTCGGACATCACTGATACTTGACCACCACCAGACTCAATAACAGACCACCGTTCCAGTAACCGATCTTCAACTGAGTCAGCGAAAACATGTTCTACATTTGTTGGCTCTGATACCACAGTCACCACTGCACTTTTTTCATCAATATGAGGCAAGTTATCAGCCACAGCAAAATAATTAAATTGATCCCATCCTCGCAACCAGAATGAATTACCAGGAAAATATTGAAATACAAAGTTATCCTGAATACTCGGCTCACCCCTAGCAATTCCCATGGTGGCGTATTGAGTGTCATTAACTTCTGCTTGTACAGTGATCTGATCATATGGTAAATCATTTTGGATTAACATTGATGGTATGATTGATAGTTCATTTGCCTGGTTTTCAATCAACACAATGTCGTTAAACAAATTGAAATCAATGGCTTTAATCTCAACCAAGGCAGGCAGTGATTTACGACCTTGAGAATTAATGATTTGATAAGTAAAACTGTCAAGCTGATCAATTCCATTCGAACCTTGATTCGGAATATACCTCAAGGTACCGTTCAAACCAACAAATACTCGCCCATAAAGCGGCGGTCTAACCATATTTGAAAATAATATATCATCACCCACATCATTTAGTAACAACTGGTTGGTCGGTATAATCAACTCTGTAGCTCCAGATACCATTGAAACCATATCAGGGTTAGCGATCAGCGCTGGTATATCATGCGCATACAACCAAACCTGACCTGTTACCTGTTCTGGGATTTCATTCTGCAAGTTAATTTCTGCACGATATTCAAAAGAATCATAACCTTGTACTGGAAAAACACCTGATCCACCTGGTGGTGTATAGCCCCAATTTTGATTGGAACTACCTTGAAATGATATGCTGCCACCAAACTGGCTGGTTTGACCTAATAAAGGAATAACTGCCTCTGATAGATCCAAAGGCCAATCATTTAGCGCCAGGTCGGCAATGGGGTTACTGCCAAATGGATAATCTCCATAAGCATCATCACCTGCGATAAAAGCATAGTCAGCAATGAGGGTGATTTTAGCTTCTGCAATTCCCGGTAGTTGATGATCCAGAGTGGCTTGATAAGTCAATTCATCATAACCTGTTAACCAGAATTGGCTGCTGGGTGAATAAATGATTTCACCATCAGACAATTCGGCAGAGCCATGCGAACCATCTTGTACGCCCAACAGGGTAACATCACCAACTGGCCTGTCATTGTGTAACAACTCAATAGCAGGAATGTTGATCTGCTGCTGCAACAAGTCACCCACTGAAGGGGTTTGTGCTATATAAATATCATCAAATGTATCTGGAGCTGCCAACAACCTTATTTGAGCTGAAGATGTAAAATTGCCATGTTTTTCTTTTACTGTATACGTGAAAATCGAATACCCTCGACTCCAAAAATCTTCATCAGGATTATAGAATAAATTTGCCATGCCTAAACCGCTCCATAATGTTCCATGAGAGTTTTGAATGTTGAATTCAGCAAACTCCAATTCTAATTCTTTTGGATTAATAACTTGGTCAAAAATAACTTCACCTAAAACATTAAATCGTACCGCAGTTTCTGAATAGTTGATTAAATAATCGAGATCAACAGCAACTATAGGAGCTTGGCTGACGACGTTAACCGTTTCTATCACGGTTTGAGCTTCAGTTGGATTGTCTACACTGGGTATCCAGTCAACATCCAAAGTCGCCGAATAATTGATCTCCTCTCTTGCATTTGGATCACCGCAGAAGTTACTCGAGACCGTGTAGCTGATCGTACCAGTCGCAACATCATAGTTAGCACCAGTAACATCAGTTATTTTCAGCCTATCCTGCGGTTTATCATTTGTCAGCAAATCAACCACATTGATGATCAGAGGGTTGATTGGTATACCATCTTCACAAGCGACCACATAATCAGTTTGAGTCAGCGGTGTATTATGAAAAACTTCAATAATGGCTGAATCATTCAGTTCAGGAAAATCCCGATGCTCGATCCGATAGCTTACATTTTGTTTTCTGTTGTTAAAAAGACTGCCATTGACCGTAAAGTTCTTAAATGATGGATTCTGGGTATCGTCATCCAGAACAACTTCGCCGACTGGCAAATCGTTGTTCAATATAAACCTGTCAGCCCTGATGTGCACAATATCGCCAGGTATAATCTCTTGACCAGGCACTTCATCTGGATTAATTAAATAGACATCATCAATCGCATCCACTTCACTGTTAACAGTGATTTCTGCTGAATCAGATATCACTTGTTGGCCATCATTTGAATCGACGGTAACAAAATACATCCCTTCATCAGATTCTTGAACAGCCGGAAAAAACAATTGATACTCGCTTGCACCTGAAATCAAAATATCTGTATCATTCACACGTTTATACCACTGATAACTGTATGGCCCTTCTCCACCTGTGACACTGACATCAAGTTTGGCCTCTTCATTGACAAGTAACTCCAAAGACTGAGGGTGTTCAGTGATCATTAAATCCGGATAAATAACCATCAATGTGACTGTACTGGATGTAACGGTTTGGCCATCAGATACCAGCATCACTTTATAGGCACCTGCATCCTCATGATCCACTGCACCTAAATTCAGTACCGATGTCATGGCACTGCTATTGTCATCGATGACTATATCGTCTTTATACCATTGGTAATCTATAGGCAAGCCGTTATTATCAGCCATGATTATATAACTGATCGTGGTTCCGGCTTGAACAGATTGCTCAACAGGGACAGGTTGTTGGGTGATGTTTATGCCTTGATTCACATCTAAGGGCGTGAAGCTCATCCAATTAATATTTGCACCTCCTGTCACAAAACTTAATTTGAAAACTTGCGGTTCTATTGCGGCTGTAAGCTCTACGGTTGTCTCATATACCTGCCAACCCATTTCGTTGATTCGAAAGGCCTCAGCCAACAATGGAGTTCCATTCACCTCCACCTGAACTTCAGGAACCGGGTCTCCAAGATCGTTACCCCTGTTTGCCCATATTCGCAGTTCGTATGCTCCAGATTGCGTTACCATACGAGTATATTCCGTCCATTCCCCATCTGTGGTGTGATGTATAATCACCTGTCCACTTTGAATCTGAAACATATCTACAGCATCCTCATAACCACCTTCTCGCAACCATGCAGATGGCTCAACTGTGCTGTCTAAAAATGACACACCTTGACCACCTATATCATAATCTTCAACTTCAATTCTTTCAGTTACATTATGCACCTGATGAACATCAGGATAACTTAATTGTGGAGATTTTTTATTCACATTAATCTGACGTGTCTCAATCACATCTGAACCGACTTGTTGAAACTCTATTTTGAATTGGGCATCAGCACCGACCGACATCAAACCTTGAAGGCCATGTAATAATCCACAATTACCCGATTGACTGCGTTTGAGACTGTTGGTATTGATAATAACAGACAGTTCATTGTTAAACCCTTGCAGACAAGAAGTGGCACTTGCTGAAGGTACACCATCTAACACTTTGGTGAACATGCAGGATATCAGTTCACTACCTGGGGCTCCTTGGATACTTAACCTGAGGTAACCTGGATTGGGGGCCTCAAATGCACACTCAGCTCCTGTTTTATGTTCAAAACTACCTAGTGATTCGTCATAATAAAAATCTAAATCTACTGGTATTTCATCAGATACCGTTAAAACTTCTGGAGTTGAATCAATATCAGGTAAATAATGAACCACCAAATCAATTTGTGACAATGGTGCAGCTAAAATATCTATATTTAAGGTGGCTGCAGAAGCAGCAAAACCGGATGAAATTAACTCATAATCAACCGTGCACTGACCTGCGCTGCCTTGATTGGGTGTAAAGCTGATTATACCATCACCGTGGTGCTCAAACAGGCCATTATTAGTGCAACTACCTCCTGTAATCACCACTTGAAAATCAATCGCCACTGGACTTTCGTCATTGGCTGACAAATCAAAAACCAATTGTTGTGTTCCCTGTACAGCAGCCAAGTCGTTATGGGCAATGGGCCCAGCTAAACAATACATAGGTGCTGGAATCAAATCTGGAACAGGTATATCAGGATCACACTCGACTGTGACTTGATGAGTCGCATTGTTACCAAAAAAACCTGGGCCATTTTCTCTCAGCATCGACCAGGTACTGATGTCGCTGCCAGATACTAAATCAACAGGCATTTGGGATTGATATTGAAAAGTATATATATCACCACAACCCACTTCTGTGCCATTTGGTAGATATGCCCTTTCAGTAAACACACTACCGTTGAAAGTATCTAAACCAAAGCTGTTATTGCTACCTGGCGTATTCAACCAACTCAACTCGCCGGTATTTTGTACTTCAACAGTGACGTTGGTTGTCATCCCACATTTTACAGGGTCATCAGTTATGACAGATAAAACTTGTGCATCAAATAAGGTTGTTGGAACGACTCCATTAGAACATTGGCTGGCAGCACAACCATGTGACATACTATATTGAGCAACCTCACCCATCATCAACCCAGGCCTGAGGTTTCCAGGAGGGTTGTTAGGGAAAGGGTTAGTATCTATGGCATCATCTTGAACCAAAATACGCCAGAAAGAGTCAAAAGTGACTGAATCACCCAAAACCTCATCACGGTACAGCGGTATATCAAAAGTAACCGTCTCATTACACTCAATATGATCATCTGTGATTAAATCAATGACATTGATGGTTGCCAATTCATCTGTGGTTATATCACGCCAACCTGCATTTTCTGCATCTATCACTCTGGCCAAAGCCAGATCTGAAGGGAGTAAACTTGAATCCAAGGTCACATTGTCTCTGTTCCAGACTTTTGTACCCAGGTTTCTTAAAGTCACACTTACGGTTGTGGATTCATCACAACCCAAAAAATCGGTACCTTTAATCACACTAACAACTTCTGCATCCCAGTTGATGCGGTCTGGATCAAATGGACAACCAGGTACACCTGTACCTGATGTTTCCTTCAAATACAGCACAACATCACAGCGAAAAGGACTGGCTCCACCAGCACAACCATATGGGTTTGGATTGGCAGTGCCCGACCCAAAATTCACTGTGGTTGTTGAATCCACGGTAATTTCACCACCTGCCGTGGTATGGCTTGCCATAACAGAAAGTAGGTCAGACCCACTACCAGCCAAACTTGACGTATCCGGATTAAACCACTCTATGGCATAGGTACCTGGGGCTAGCTGTACAGCAAAAGCCCTATCATTGGGCTGATAAACCAAATACTGTTCACCAACGATAGCAAGCGAATAGCCAGTGGAAGATGGTGTGGTGCTGTTTTGCGCTTGAATATTGGCACGAGAAAGATCAAATTCTTTGGCATAAACCCGTGCTTGGCCTTGGTAAGTTCTGGCAAACTTATAAGCTGGGTTATTGGGGTTTGCACCACTGTCACCAAAATCATCGGACCCTATGGGATTTTGTATGGCATCCATCAAAATCGGATTCAACCCTCGCAGCATACTTTTCCACACCCATTGACGATATACATGTTTATCAGTCTCCCCCAACACACATTTAATGTGATCAGTGTCCAAGATAACTACTTTATTCTGGTTATTATGCGCAGGATTAAAAGCATAGCCTGAAGCGTTGGGGTTACCACAACCACCAGACCACCCAGGAGACACCCAATCTGCAGGACTGTTAAAGACGTCTGCATTGTTGCCATTTTGACCGTAAATCGTCATACCTATTGGGTGTTTAATACCCCCTATTGCTAATTGCTCAGATTTAATGAAATCAATCACATCATATTGCCAATTTTTTGAACAATATCCGCCACTACAAATGTCTTCATTACTCACTTCATACAGCACATTATCTTCATCCTTTAAAGTTTCAAGTACTTTTTTAATGTAAGATTTTTGTAGATTGACTATGATCTTCTCCATACCAGATGCAGAAGTATTAAGATCCAACGTGTGAATTTCCTCACCATCAGAGTTATTATTCAAATCTCCATCGACCCCATTCATGTTGTTATTGATGTTAAATGGATGAAAGTTCCAAGGCTGCCAGTCCAGAAATGGTTTTTTATAATAGGAAAACCCCTGAAACAACATCACACTGACATAAATGTTCTTTGCTTTGGCTTGCCTGACCCGATCTCTCAGCTCCACGAAATACCCATTTCTGAATTTCACCTTGTCATAAAATACATCGAAGTCTGGTACATTATTCGGACTAAGCACGCCATCATACAAATCAAAATTTGGGTTAGAAGCACTGTGACCTGAACCACGTTCCCAAGGTAACCAATGAATATTCTCATTAGGCAGTTCTGGATCACCAATTTGGGTTGATTCCCAGACCCACATTCGCATGAAATTATGTTGATGCCGTTGCATCAAATTCAGATATTCTGGGTAATCGAAAAGGGGTCTGTTATCACCCCAGTTTTGTAAATTATCCCAGGTGTGTGAACCGGTTAAATAAACATGTTCGCCCGTGTCTACATCCTTGAAATAACGACCATCTCTGACCAATGCCCCGGCATGAAGAAGTGACAACGGCAGTAATACCAACAACAGCCCTAATAGTTTATTTTTCATTTCTAGCACCTCTTCATCTGTGTATATATGCTTTTTTGCATAAAACCAATTTAATCAACAGTAAAACTGTTGGTTTATCCTGATCAGAATCAAAAAACCTTTATCCTCTGACTGACCGGATAAATATCATTACCTCTTAATCAATCTCACCATTGACTTTCCTGATTAAAATACGCCTGGGATAACTTTGCCCATTGATGGTTGCAGAAAATTCAAACCAGTGAAAATTCGGCACACCTGGATTACCAGCTGGCATATGTTCACTATTCAAATCAGGCAGACATTGGCCACCTACAAAAATGGTGTCATAGTCATCGGTATTAATCACAGATACCTGTGGCGCCCTGCTATTAATGGCGTTAACTAAGGGCTGTGGACAGGTATGTGACTGTTCATCCCATGACCCTCGGAATGAACAACCATCAATCAATTCTGAGTGATGCAACTGCAGTTTAAGGTAGCTTGGATTTTCTGCGGTTCCCGCATCACACAAGCCACCAGCACGTTCTTCAAATCGACCCAAAGACTCGTCATATAACATGATAAAACTGCGTTCAAGATGATCCAGTAGATCACCACTGATGCCATGTGCAACTGCAGTTTCTGCTTGGCCAGAATGAACATCGATAAAATCTGCTTGCATTGAAACTGTAGCCACCTGCGACAAACCGTTGGCTTGATACCTCACATTAAGTAGGTTCAAGCCTACGGTGGCTTGATTCCTTTCATTGAAAACCTTGATATAATGGTAGTTACCAGATTGAGGACGCTCAAATAAACATCGAATGGTGGTAAATGGAATACCCAGAAAATCCTCACTGAATGCCGGAAACTCACAATCGGGACGAGGCTGATGCGTCTGCAAAACAGGAATGGAACCAAAATGGCTCCACATAAACACACCTGGATCCTGGGTCAGGTGGCCGATTTTCAAGTGGGCGGCATTGGCTGGAATCCAAATTTTAAAATATTTACTTTCCCACGGCCCCAAACTGAAATCAATGACTTGATTGTTGGTAATGGTTTGAACGCTTCTGTCTGAAACAAATTGATTATTGGCCGTCGCTATCGCCGACATGCCAATGAGTAATATGTATATACTTAGTTTTTTCATTTTTTTCACCTTTTCTGTTATTTATTCCCATGATGGTTTACATTTATTAAATAACTCATTCGATCTTTGTTTAATTTTTAACAGTTACAAATTTCTTATTTTTCATTCTGTTTCCTCATCTTCTTTTTCTTCATTCTTTTCTTTTTTTAATTTTTCCTTAGCTTCTTTTGCTCGACGATCTATTTCAATTTGGAATGGATTAAAAGATTGAGTAAATCCTGAAATCTCTTTGCTAGCTTTACCCACCAAATTTTTTGAACCCTTTATAAATTTACTTCCCGGAAGTGCGAAACTAGTTGCAAATAAACCAGCTTTTACCAACTTAGCAAGTTCCCCTGCTGCTTTCTTACTTCCCAAGGCTTTATTAAATACATTTAATAGGCGCTTACTTGAAGAAGCTGTAAAATTATTTATTTTTGTAGCAACATGTTTAGAAAATCCCACTGATGCTTTTGCTCCAAGAAAATCAACAAATAAGATTGTTTGCAATGTAATTTTTACAGCTTTAAGCCCTCTAGCTGTGATATTTGCTTGTTTTTGTAATAATTCGAGAGGACGATTTTTAATGTCGCCAAAGCCAGCATTCCTAAAACTTTGGCATGTTGAATCACAAAATGGACTTCTACCATCAGGGTCAGTTAAAGTTATTGGGTTATTTCGAACATAAGTAAAACGATTCCAGCTTTGTGGTGCACTCACTTCCCCTGATATCGGGTCTACACTTAAAAACCTTCCAAAAAAAGGTGAGTAATACCTGGCATGCATATAATCCAGATCACCGGATAAGTGGTTGCTGTTGCCATTTTTATCGCGTTCGTGACCGGTAAATAACAATTCTTCGGCATTTTGATCAGGGATATCGGTGTAGCCACCAAATGGGAACAGGTTATTGGCTTCAATAATAGCGCCATCATCATCGGTGACTCGGCGGCTGGTTCCGAGTTGATCCAGATGGAAGTGGTGCATGTCGCCGCCATCTAAAGCTGCAGCGATCAAACGGCTGCCTGCATAAATATATTCTTTCGCTAATGTTAATTCACTGTTGTTTTGATGAAAACGTCTGAGCACCTGATTGGTGGCACTGCGCGGTGTCCACTGGGTGCTGCCATCGGTTAAATCCAAAGTAGCCACACGTTCGCCTGACGCACTGTATAAATAACTGCGGTTTTCGCCATTGGATGCGTTCATATCAGTGGCGCGGTTAAAGGCATCATAGTTGAAATGATAGTTTTCACTGCCCAAAGTGATGTCAGTCACATTGCCCGCGGCATCATAAGCTGCGTTACTTAATTGGTTGGTGCTTTGATCGATAGCAATGACTCCAGGCCCACTGTTAATTCCACCATACTGACTGTTCATGGCAGTGATATTACCGTAGGCATCATAGCTAATTGTTTGGACCGCTGAACCAGCGGATGTCTGTACTTCTCCACGGGTCAACCGCCCCACTGCATCGTAAGTAAATTTATCCTCACCATTATGACCACCAACGCTGATGATATTTCCTGCTTGGTCATAATTAATCGGGCCGAACTGCCAAATGTTTTTGTTATTAAACTGCGCTGTGATTTCAGCTAAACGCCACTGATAAGCATCCAGTTGTTGAATATCACTGACTCCATTGGAATGATGAAACACATTGAACGATCCATTGGCATGGTATAGAACAGAATTTACAAAACCGGGCACTGAAATCAGTAACCCTTGACTATAAGTGTAGTTAACAGTGCGGTTATTGATGTGATTACTACAGAAGGGTTCTGTGCATTGCGGATATTGCAGCTGCTCAACCAAACCCAAATCATTGTAGCTGCTTATTTCAGATTCGAAAGCTGCCTGTTCACCGGCACGGATGCTGTAGCTCGATAATAAACCACCCTTTTGAGCATATTCAAAACGTTCAGCAACTGTTAAGTGATCCAGCGTTGATGGGCTGTCATGGGTTTTGATGTAATTATGGCGCCGCGCTCGTGTTAATTTGCCTTTGGTGAGGTTATTACCTTGGTTGGATCTGGCATAGAAAAAATCTTTCAGCAGGGTAAACGATCCATCAACCACCTGGCTGACTCGGCCAGCTGGATCATAATAAGTAATGGTATCAAATGCAGTTCCTGGTGCATCTCGCTTAACCACATTACCAATGGCATCATATTCAAGCCTGACCATTTTATTACCTAACTCCGGCTCTATGACAGATGTGATCAATCCACGGCCATCATAATTGAACAAGCGTTGTTGACCATGACGATGTTGGCCATCATCACATATGAATGGATTGTAATCGGCTTCACTTGGATCATTGACACACACCGCAGTTAAACGATCATTTTGATCATAGGCATAGGTGGTGAATTCAAAACCACTACCTGGTGTACGGTCCGAATTTTCCGCAACGCGAACCAAACGCCCAAAACCATCGTTGTACTGGTGTTTGGTGGCAGTTTGTTGTTCCACACCATGATGCGCCAGGTATTTAACTTTACTGGTGCTGACCCTATTGCCTTTATAACTGTTGATCACCTCACTGATTCGATCCGGCAATGTGGCTTTACCCACTCGATTGAATCGATCATAATCAGTAAATTCAGTCAAACCGACACTGCCAGCTTGTCCAGGGCCTGCCCATAAGCCTTCTTTGATCACCCTGCCATTGGCATCGTATTCAATAGTCCGCTCAGCCAGCCCAATTCCAGGCACAAGGTTTTGCTCCTTGGTTGTTTGACCAAAACCATCCATGGTTGTGATCGATTCGCCCAAGGTTTGACCAGATTCACAACCATTAAAATGTGTATTGTGATCAACGCCTGATGCACAAGTCAGGACTTTCAACTGAGGTTTGTCAGATGAACCACTAGCTGGAAAACTGTATTCAGTATGAACCCAAGCCAGGTCCTGTGGTTTAACTGCAGTTAAACGTGATAATTCATCAAATTCAAAAACAGTGGGTACGTCTGATGAATCGTAACTTTTTTTCACCAGTCCTGTGTATGGATCAATATCACGCCTGGCTATTTGTAACACTATGTCATCATCGCCACTCACAGCATTACAATCAACATAGTACGCTTTTGAAAGCACACCGCTTTGGTATTCAGCATGGGCTTCATATTGGATAACCGCATCGGTTTGGCAGATATGCTCTTCAGGTACAGTGGCTTGATCACCACCAAATAATTGCCAACTGCTGACTTCACCTTTTTCATCGCGATTTATGAGTGTCAGCAAATCATTCAATGCCGGCGAACCTCCAGCTAATGTTCTGATACCTTTCAACACCCCTGTATCTGAATCATGACAGTATTGGGCTATTTGACTGCTTCCAGCTTGGCTGACAATGGTTTCAGCGAAAGTCTCCAGTATCCATGGCTGATTTGCAGCCAACATATTGAATCCTACTGAGGTATGTGAATTATCAGGGAGGCTACCTGCTGTAGGATTAAAATGAATGTATGAAGTTTTTGCATCATCGCTGCCTGGCCAATTAGGACTGACGGTGGTCTCATTAGCCCTGTAGTGGCCATAACCATCATTATCTGAAGAAACAGTTTTGACCCAACGTGGATTGGCACAACGTTCTCCTACAGTTGGCTGGCCAGCTCCACAATCATCGTGGTACTCTGTTTTATTAACGATCACCCTTTGGTTGTAGTCTTCATGCCCACGAAATGCACCTGCATCAGAACGGTATTCGGTAAAATAAGCGCGCAACAACTGGTCATTTTCATCCAATTCTTCTTTGGATAAGAACGGCCCCAAATGTTCAGCCTCAGGATCACCTGGCACAGAATAATTGACATCATCCACCAAGTAAGGATCACAATAAGTAAATGGCAACCCTTGCCTGCGATCAAACCCGCGTTGAGCTCCCTGGAAATAATGTTTATCCTTATAACCCGATGGCGAGCGTACCACTGTAGTCATATAAAAGCAGGGAATGAATGCACCACTTTGTCCAGGAATGACCACAGCATCAGCTGGCGTTTCATATGAGCTGGAACTGGTTTCATACAACCATGTCTCAGTCGCTAGGGAATCATTTTCATTGGCATAACGGCGTCTTTCTGTCACCCCAAAACCCAAACCAATCATCCTTCTATGTTTCAACTTTCCTCTGGTATAGAATCCACCATAATCCCATTCAAATTTCGCACCAGTGGGTACCCTGGCATCTTTGATCGCGCCAAGATTCGCTCTGACCTGTGGATTTTGTGGATCTATATGTGTATCTTGATAATACGAAAACCGATATTCTTCGGATGTGTCTCCAGGTAATAAAATGCTTTTCAAAAAAGTCACTTCTGGACCGTTTACATTACGGTATGGCCAAGGGGGCGGACTGGCCGACAAGTTACATACATTATCTAAATTAACTGAAAAAAACTCATTCACATCTAATGTTGTGGCCGGATCAAAATATGTAAACTGGTATTGGGCTTTAGTGCCACCATTGAACTTTTCCAGATGGACTTCTCTGACTTGCATGTATGAGTATGGTGGATGGTTAGATTCAAATTTCACCCGATGTTGTCGATGTGAGCTACCGCTGGTAATCACCGAATCTTCTATAATCCATTCATCAGCCGTATAATCAATATTCACATAATGAGAATCATAAGGTTCACGTATGGATGTCAAGCGCCAATTAGCATCACCTGGTGTTCTACCCTGGCCCAAATCATGAAACTCATGATACTGCCCATCTGGAAACTCAACGATAAAGCACTGCTGACTTCCTGGTAATGAAGCTGGCGGATTATGACATTCAGCTGCACTTTTGGAACTTAAACGTAAATAACTACCATCAAGGGTATAACGCACACCTGGCTGAACACCGGCTCCTGGATGTAACTCATCACCATTGAATTTGTGCCTACCACCATCTGGGTTCACATAGACCCAATTGAATGGACTTAAAGCGCTTGGGTCATCAAATTGACCAGGCTCTAACAAACGCCCCATACCTATTGACCAACCTAATCCGGCATTTGATAGTTTATTCGGGTAAGGTTCAAAGTAAGTGACTTTGGGACCGTGGCTATTCTCCGTTGTACAATGTTCATAATTATCCCAAACGGCCGAACTGTAATTTAAACTTAAACCATAGCTCAACCTATCGCTGACCTGATATTGCTGCCCAATTGGTATAGATAAATTCAAACTACCACTGCGAAGATTAACAGTTCCAAAGTCTGAAAACTGATAAGCTGAGGTGCCGCTAATCCCACGCTCACTGAGTTGATCATCTAAACCATAAAAGGGAAGGTCTTGTTCATTTTGAGCATCTGCGGCTGTTAGAAAAAGTAATAAAAAACTTACTATAGTCACCTTTGTACTGCTGAATATTTTCATATTTTTCATTCTCAATTTACTGATGAATTCTTATAAATACTTTACTTAAAAGATGTTGGTAACATTATTTATTTGCAGCCAAGCATATCATTAATGCAGGCTCATCCTCCTCCCTGCAGTGAACTGCTTATTATTTGCAGTCACGTACATTTACGAATGGCTTCTAAGTAAATTGTTAGTTGCTGACAAAAAAATACTGTTTGCAATTATTGTTTAAATTAATCAATTGCTTACTCCCATTAAACAACAATCTACTAAGTTCTTAATAGTAGATTCCGATTATTAAAAAAGCTTGATGTGGATAAATTGGCTAATAAAATAAAATCACTGCAAATTACTGAAATTGAAGTAATTATTTTATTTAAGGGGTGGTTAAATATGACGTATTAGATAGTCACACTTTCGAATTGAGATGGAGTTTGCCCAACCACAGATTTAAAATCTTTAATAAAATGTGATTGATCAAAATAGTCAAAATCATATACCAACTCTGTTAATGGCTTATGAGTTTGATTGGACTTCAAGGCTGATAATATGGCATTGATTTTAATGACTTTACAGAATTGTTTGGGAGGTAAGCCCACTTCTTCTCTGAACCGTTTTCTGAATTGTGCTGAGCTTAAATGAGATTGATTTTCCAGATTCACGATTTTTATCATGCCTTGTGAAGTCAAAATAGATTGAACAGACCGGTCAATAACTGAATAGTTTCTTGGTGTAACAATTGATTGAATAAAAGAAGCAAGAACTCCAATTCGTTGAGTATAATCTTTATACTTCTTTAGATTGTCGATTAATTTTTTGCCTTCTATAGGCCATAAATCAACCAAAGGAATGTTTTGATTGATAAAATCATTCAATCGACCAGGGTATATAAATTTAAATGCACCTCTGTTAAATCGTACAGACATGATTTCAGAACTAGGTGGGATTTTCAACTGGTAACTTTGTAGATGTAAACCACTCACCATCGCATCTTCTCGTTTAACCCATATTGAACCGTTTAGATTTTTTTGCCATGTAGGTTTACCAATATGGAAAATCAATTCAAAAACACCTTCAGGATAACCTTCAGTAATAAAATTTTCTGTTTTGTTATTGTGGTAATTCTTGTAGATACTGATTGACTCAACATATTGTGCAAGTTGAGGGATATGATATGATTCACTGGATTTCAGTAATGGCATATTTCTAATCTTTCAGTTCATTACTGTTAATTATATCTCACTCTAAAATTCAGAATTGTAAAAAACGATTATTTAGCTATGATCTAAACCTAACACCATAAACATGTGGTTTAGAACAACCCGTAATTGATTCTAATGCTAGACTACAATTATTCAAGTTTTGTTTGGCCAACCAAGCCATCAAAATGCTCTCTACGAAATCAGGATCATGACCAAATTCAGCAGATGAACACACTGGAAAGTCAAAATACAACTGTAGTTGTTGCATCAGAAATTTATTGTGTACACCGCCGCCACAAACCACCATCTGATCAACGTTAACACTGACCTGATTGAGTGCCATGGCAATGCTTTCAACAACCAATTGCAATAGGGTACGCTGTATATCCTGTGGATTAAAGGACTTTTCACTAAAATGTTCTGCAAGGTGAGCATTCAACCAAGCCATGTTGAATAGCTCTCGTCCAGTACTTTTGGGGAATTGTAGATGAAAGTAATCATCTTTTAACAATCGATCCAATAAATTTCTATCAAGCTGGCCCGTACTGGCCCATTGACCTTCTGCATCAAACTCAACCCCTTGGTGAGCCTTTATATATTCATCCATCATACAACTGGCCGGCCCGGTATCAAAACCAATAACGTTGCCATCACGTAATAATGTGATGTTCGCAATACCACCTAGATTTAAAACAACGACAGTTTCACCAGCCCGTTTAAACAGTTGTTGGTGCAGCGCTGGTGCCAATGGCGCACCTTGTCCACCATAAGCCACATCCATTTGTCTGAAGTTTGCCACAGTATCAACGTTAGTTTGCTGCGTAACGATACTGGCTGAACCCAATTGAATGGTATTAGTAAATTCTTGATTTGATTCATTTTTCGGTTGATGACAAACAGTTTGACCATGTAAGCCAATGGCCATGACATCAGAGCTTTCGATGGTATGCAACGATAAAAACTCATTGATCACAACTGCATAGAACGCACCCAACTGAGCATCTAGCTGACTGACCATAGAAATGGGAACAGGTTGGTCGGCAATTAATTTTGATAAGCTTGATTTAATTGAATCTGGGTATGGAATCGTGTGAGCAGCAATTAATTGACATTCAGAGGCACTCTTGTCATCAAACTCAACAATCGATATATCAACCCCATCGCATGAGGTGCCTGACATCACACCCACATAATACATCAGTTCTGAGCGATTAAATCTGCTTTTAAATCAGTTAAACGGGTCAATAATGGACTGGAATAAGCAATGAATTCTGGCATCACATCACTGGGCAGCGGCTTCGACTTGGGTAAAGACACTGTTCTGGGGTTACGGTGAACACCATTGTAGATAAACTCATAATGCAAATGCGGACCAGTGACCATACCTGTTGCGCCCACGTAGCCAATGGTTTGGCCTTGTTTAACCCGAGCACCTTTTTTAACAGCGCGCTTCGAAAAATGGAGGTATTTAGTTGTTATGCCACTGGGGTGTTTCACGAAAACATAGTGACCATTGTATTTATTATACCCGGACTCAGTGACCCGACCACCACCTGCCGCATAAACGGGCGTTCCCACGGGTGCGGCATAATCAATCCCTCGGTGTGCCTTGACGCGCTTAGTCACTGGGTGTAAACGTTTTGGATTAAAATTAGAGGAAATATATGAGAAATTTAAAGGTGCGCGCAAAAATGCTTTTTTCATGGCACGACCATCAGCTGCAAAATAGCTGCCCTCGCCATCTTTATGCTCATAAAATACAGCTTCGTATTTTGTACCTTGATTGGTAAAACTGGCTGCTAATATCTTACCGTCAGTTAAATATTCACCGTCTTTATAAACTTTTTCATAAATCAAACTGAACGAATCACCAGATCTGATTTCTAACACAAAATCGATGTCCCAGCTAAATATATTGGCTAACTGCATCACCATGCTATCAGTCAACCCAGCAGCCTTGCCAGCACCAAACAATGAGTTATTGATGGTTCCTTGGGCATTAACCAATCTAATCTGTTGATCGTGAGTAACTACCTCTGTGGATAACTGATCCATATCGTTGTGGATAATCAGTTCCTCAAAATCAGAGGCTTGGTATCGTAATTGAGTTAGATCGCCTTCAGGCGTCAAAGTGAAATGCAAAGCATTGCCCGGCATAACCTTAACCAATTTTTTACTGTCTTCATTAAAATGTGCAATTTTCAACAACAAACCTTGAGATAAACCCATCTCAGTAAAAATCCCTGACAGGGTTTGGCCTTTTTTTACCACCACTGTCTTTTCTATGAACTGTTCGCTACCAACCAAACCACTTTCTGCAAAACTCATTAATGGAATGGAGGGAATATTGATCAATTGGCTTTGATTCAAAACAACATCAGAGTTTTGAGTATGTGCATCAGCCTCCACAGAAACAATATCACTGATGGCATAAAATACAAATAAAATCGCTAACCCAACCAGAACCTTTTTTGTAGAGGTCAATGAACTGACCTTTGAAATGATCTGGGATTTAATTTGACTGAAGTTGACCGACAAGGTTTTTGTCTGACTATTTTTACGAACGGCTTGTGCTTTGATAAGGCAATTTCCAATGTCTTTCGTTGATTGAACGAAATTATAGATGATTTTTTCCTTCATTGGTTCATTGGAGGTTCTATATTTTCACTTATTTCTGTAGAATTAACCCCTTTTTAACGAAAAACATAACATGTCGGTACAAGATGCATTGGATTTAATCTGTCGTGGCACAGATGAAGTCATTAAGCTTGAAGAGCTTGAAACCAAACTTAAAGCAGGCAAAAAACTCAGGATTAAAGCTGGGTTTGATCCAACTGCACCTGATATTCATGTTGGTCACACCGTTCTGATCAACAAAATGAAACAGTTTCAAGACCTTGGACATGATGTGATATTCCTGATTGGTGACTTCACTGGCATGATTGGTGACCCAACGGGTAAAAGCATCACCAGAAAAGCATTAACCCGCGAAGAAGTGTTGGAGAATGCCAAAACCTATCAAGAACAAATATACAAAATATTGGACCGTGAAAAAACCATCATTGAATTCAACTCAAATTGGTTTAAAGACATGAGTGCAGCTGATATGATTCAACTGTCTGCGAAATATAATGTAGCACGCATGTTAGAACGAGATGACTTCAACAAGAGGTACAAATCAGGCCAGTCCATAGCCATTCATGAGTTCATGTATCCGTTGGTACAAGGTTATGACTCTGTAGCACTTAAATGTGATGTAGAACTGGGTGGTACAGATCAAAAATTCAACCTATTGGTGGGCCGGCATTTACAAGCCCAAGTGGGTCAAGATCCACAAATTGTAATCACCATGCCTTTACTGGAAGGATTGGATGGAGTGAACAAGATGTCTAAATCATTGGATAACTACATCGGTATTGATGATGCACCAACCGATATGTTTGGTAAAGTCATGTCGATCTCTGATGAACTGATGTGGCGATATTTTGACTTGTTAAGTTTCAAATCTAACAGCGAAATTGAGCAATATAAAAATGATGTCCAAAACGGTAAGAATCCGCGTGATGTGAAATTTGATTTGGCTTTAGAACTGATAGAGCGTTTTCACAGTGCCGATGATGCCACTGCCGCTTTGAATGCATTCAAGGCGCAATTTCAAAAAGGTGCCATCCCAGATGACATCGATGAAATAACCCTACAAACTGAAAACGGCGAAATGGGCATTGCACATATCCTGAAAAATGCAGGCTTATGCCCCAGCACCTCAGATGCCATGCGTATGGTTAAGCAAGGAGCAGTAAAACTTAATGGTGTTAAAGTTGAAAACCCCAAGCAAACCTACCCTGCTGGCACCCATGAAGTGTTCCAAGTCGGTAAAAGGAAGTTTGCTAAGATTGAATTAATTTAAATTCCATTCATGTCAAGCAGCGCCAAAATAGGCGCTGTTTCAGGCAGCGAAATGATTTACTTTACCTCAGTCATTCCGACCGATTCATTGCAATGAAGCTTGGGAAATCTATTTCTGTAACAACAGTATTTGACTTAAAACCTGGAGACAGTCAGTGGAGGAATCTGGTCTTCTAAACACATCACCCAAAAGTTATTTCACATTAAACCAACCAGATCCTTCAATGCCGCTTCGCTCCATTTAGGATGACCAGCATTTCGAACCCACTGTCATTCCAACCGAATTCTTTTCAATAAAGTTTGGGAAGTGTATTTCTGTACCAATAATAATTGACTTAAACCCTCTTAACAGTGAGTGGAGGAATCTGGTCAAAGATACATATCACCTAAAAGTTATTTCACATTAAACCAACCAGATCCTTTAATGTCGTTATGCTCCATTTAGGATGACCAGTATTTCGAACACACTGTCATTCCGACCGAATTCTTTTCAATAAAGTTTGGGAAGTGTATTTCTGTAACAATAATAATTGACTTAAACCCTCTTAACAGTGAGTGGAGGAATCTGGTTAGCGAAACAAATCACCCAAAAGTTATATCACGTTAAACCAACCAGATCCTTCAATGCCGCTTCGCTCCATTCAGGATGACCAGTATTTCGAACACACCGTCATTCCGACCGAATTCTTTGCAATAAAGCTTGGGTAGTTTGTATATAACCATGATATTTATCTTATAATCCAGTCAACTAAAACCATACCGAACTACCTTAATCAGATCCTTCGACTACGCTCCGCTTCGCTCAGGATGACAACGCTAAATAATAGACCAATGTGTTAAGGCATAAAAAAACCCGCATCAAGCGGGTTTTTTAAAAAACTTCAGTTAATGCTTATTTAAAAAAGTCATAAACCAAATTAGCCGAAATCAAGGTATCTGTTGATCTAAAACCAGCTGGTGCATCTGTATTATGACGGATTTGGTGAGCTAATTTAACTGCAAATGCATCGCTCACAGCAAATGAAAAGCCCAGATCATTTTGAATGAATGTATTGTCATCACCCGCTTCAATAACCAATACATCTTCTACTTTAAATGTATCAGTAAAGTGATGCATGTAATCTAATTTACCCAACAATACAGCACCGTTGTTTTCAGTACGATCCACATCAATGGCTTCAGTTTTATAACCCACACCTAATTCTGTGATCAATCGATCTTTTTCATCATCATAAAATTTATGTCCCCAGCCGATACCAGTAGTGATGGTGTAGTCGAAACCAGAAAACTTATCTTGATCATAACGTGTTCCATAATAAATGTAGTCATTATCATCAAATTTATAACCAGTTTTTGTATTTAATGTGTATCTCTCGGCTGTATCAATGTCATCTGTTGATGCGCGCAATAAATCTAAAGTGATGTCACTGACCCATTTGTCAGACTCTCTTTTTAAGGCTAAACCCGCATTCAAGCTTTCGGTATCAGAGTTACCTGATGTGGCAGAAAAACCTAATACACCGTTTCCTGACCACTTGGTCTCTGCTTGGACATAACCTGTTGAAGCTAAGGCAGCTAATAATATTGCTTTTTTCATACGTTTTCTCATTTCAAAAAATTCAAAAGGTGTAATTTACTGTTTTTCAGATAAATATCAATAAACAAATTGTAAAATAATGAGAAAAACGTTCAAAATATCGATTAAATGCTAAAATACCAATCAAATTCACTCATCATTGCAAAATCGTCTGAAACATGAATATCAAACCCATAAAAGCCAACAATGAGTCTTTCAGTAATTTAATTATGACCGAATTTGATCATATGCTTAAAGTTTTGAATCATAAAACTCAGTTTAATCAAAAGATTCCTGGTCAAAAGATGCAAGAGCCTGATTTGCCAGCCCCAAAAGCCCAACACATAGCAGGTTTGATGCGAATTAATCACACCGGAGAAGTTTGTGCACAAGCCTTGTACAATGGGCAAGCTCTGATGGCCAAGGATGAGAAAACCAAGCAGCACTTAATTAAAGCTGCCCAAGAAGAACATGATCATTTAAACTGGTGTCAATCCAGACTGGATGAATTAGGTGTGCAAACCAGCGTTACCAACCCATTTTGGTATGCACATTCTTTTGCCATAGGTTCTTTGGCTGCTTTTTTTGGTGATGCCATCAGCTATGGTTTTGTGATTGAAACAGAAAAACAAGTAGAGTCACATTTACAAGAACACATTGATGACATCGGCGATGATGATCCGAAGTCATTAAAAATATTGCAACAAATGCAAGCGGATGAAATTCGGCATGGCAATGAAGCTAAAGATGCCGGGGGCGTGGAATTACCAGATCCCATTAAGCGGGTTATGAGTGGTATGTCAAAAATAATGAAATTTGTGAGTTACAGAGTATGAACAGAGAATCTATGGAGTTTGATGTTGTGATCGTTGGCGGTGGGCCAGCTGGTTTAGCCACCGCATGTCGTTTGGCACAATTGTCACAAAAACACGGTAAGGATTGGCAGATTGCCTTGGTTGAAAAAGGCTCTGAAATTGGTGCCCATATCATGTCTGGTGCAGTGGTAGAGACCGACGCCCTTACTGAGTTATTTCCAGATTGGAAAAATCAAGGTGCGCCGGTAAAAACTGCAGTAACTGATGATGAGTTTCATTATTTACGGGGTCTTGACAAAGGCACTAAAGTGCCTGGCTTTCTCATCCCTAAACCCATGAAAAATCACGGTAACTACATCATTTCACTGGGTAATTTATGCCGTTGGTTAGGAGAACAAGCCGAAAATTTAGGCGTTAATATATTTCCTGGCTTTCCTGCATCTGAGGTTATTTATGGCACCGATGGTGAGGTAAAAGGCGTCATTACTGGTGATATGGGTATTGATTCTGAAGGTAAACAAAAAGGTGCTTTTGAACCTGGTTATGAGTTATTGGCCAAACAAACAGTTTTTGCAGAAGGTTGTAGAGGCTCACTTGGCAAAGAATTGATGAGCAAATTTAAACTACAATCTGATTCAGATCCACAGCACTATGGCTTGGGTTTAAAAGAAGTTTGGCAAGTTGATGAAGCAGTTTCAGAACCAGGAAAAGTAGTTCACACATTAGGTTGGCCGTTGGATAACCACACCGAGGGTGGCGGTTTTTTGTATCATCTCGACAAAGGTACCATAGCCCTGGGATTCGTTGTGGCATTGAATTATAAAAACCCATACTTAAGCCCATTTGAGACATTTCAACAATGGAAACACAACCCAGTCATTAAAAACATCATCAAAGGCGGCAAGCGCATATCTTATGGTGCCAGAGCCCTCAACAAAGGTGGCTTTCAATCTTTACCCAAACTGACTTTTCCGGGCGGTATTTTAGTAGGTTGTGAAGCCGGATTTCTTAATCCAGCCAAAATCAAAGGCACTCACACTGCATTGAAATCAGGCATCATAGCTGCTGATAGCTTGGCTGAAGCCATGGCTGCTGAGACGATTCCTCTTGAAATGACGGCTTATGCCAAAAACATCGAAGAATCGTCCATTTACGCAGAATTAAAACAAAGTAGAAATTTCGAACCTGGACTCAATAAGCTGGGTACATTTTTTGGAGCCGCTTTCACATTTATTGATCAGAATATTTTCAGAGGAAAATTACCCTTCACTTGGCGGAATAAAACACCTGATCATAAAACTTTGAAACCTGTGGATCAATGTAAACCTATTGAATACCCAAAACCAGACAACGAAATATCATTTGATCGCTTATCATCTGTTTTTCTTTCTAGTACAAACCACGAAGAAGATCAACCTTGTCACCTTAAGCTGCAAGACCCCACTATTCCAATAAAAGTTAACTTACCCAAATGGTCTGAACCCGCTCAAAGGTACTGCCCAGCTGCGGTTTACGAAGTGATAGAAGAAAACGAACAAGCGACTTTTAGAATAAATGCACAAAACTGTGTGCACTGTAAAACTTGTGATATCAAAGACCCGTCACAAAACATCAATTGGGCGACACCCGAAGGCGGTGGCGGCCCTAATTACTCAAACATGTAATGGCCTCAACTTGATCGGTTGCCATGAATTGAATACATAAAACAATGGATTAAGAGTCGTATTGTTAACAAACTGACTGTTTTTTATATTTTTCAATTGACTTAGACTTGACCGATCTATAGACTGCGTGCTGCTTGAACATCTGCCCGAATATCGTTTGCAAAACTTAATTCGTTGACCAGTTATTCTGATTGGCAGATAAACAAACATTTTTATTATTTATTATTTAAGGTATTACATATGTCAGAAAAAGTAACAGGTACCGTCAAATGGTTTGACGAGTCAAAAGGTTTTGGTTTCATTCAACAAGAATCAGGATCAGATGTTTTTGCTCACTACAGTGCAATTCAAATCGATGGCGATGGCTTCAGAACTTTACAAGAAGGTCAACAAGTAGAATTCAACGTGGTTGAGGGTCAAAAAGGACCTCAAGCTGAAAATATTCAAGCTTTATAATTCAGTTATAAATTGTTTAACTAAAAACGGAGTCCTTGGACTCCGTTTTGATTTTTATAGAGACATCATTAATTCAATTTTTACCTAAATTAATTAATGTCACTCTCCGGTTGATGGCTTTACCTTGCGCACTGTTGTTAACCGTTAGAGGCTGGCTTTCCCCTAACCCATCAACAGAAAGCACACTGGTAGAAACGCCATATTCTTCACTCAATTCTCGACTGACCCTCAATGCCCTACGGTAAGATAAATCAACATTATAGTCAGCATCTCCATCTGAATCGGTGTGGCCTTGAATCATGAATCTGTTGCCTTTCATTACATCAGACTTAAGTGCCTGAGCCATTTCATAAACTTGAACTTGTGCTTTTCCCGACAGCTTATCTGAATCAGTAGCAAAATTAATGGTCAAATCAACACCTTTGGAATCACCCATTTTTAACCCAGTAATAATAGAATCTGCTTTGATTAAATCAGCCCTGACGAGATTCGATAAATCTAAATTTGTCTCGACTACAGTTGAAATATTCAAGCCTGTTGATTTAACTGATGTATCGACAGCTGCTTTACTGCCACAAACTTTATCCTTCCATACAGCACCACTGGTATCACCATCAATGTCTGAATTATGGAGCGTAGTGTTAGAAAAATTACTGTTTTTCACGCTGCTGCCGTAATCTATATCCGTGTTAGAAAATCTTGCCCCATAAAAGCAAGCCCCATCCAAAATGGAATCTGAAAAGTCAGTATTTGTAAAAACAGCATTTGAAAAATCAACACCAGATAAATTGCTGTTAAAAAAGTTAACTGAAGTGAAGGTATAACCTGATAAATTCTGACCAGACCAATTCACATCAATAAAGTCATTATTGTTATAAACTTTTCCTGTCGCAGAATTATGAACAACATTCGTTGACTCACCTGTCAACTCCTCAGCAACAACCGCCTCAACTTGGCCGGCCAAATCAGATAACTCACCCAAATCTTTTAATTTTAGCAACTCTTCTGTGTCAATATCCTGAGCCAATGATTGACTCAACCCAAATAATGACAGCAAAACATATTTTTTATACATATCTCAACCTCTATTAAATTGATATGAGTAAAGTATATCCACACAGTATATAAGAAATGTGATCAACTTCTGACTTTAGCGAATAAAAACAAACCAATAAAAAACCAAATAATCATAAATATCAGATATTTACGGTATTTTTTAAAAGCATTAACAATTAGATTTGATAATTAATCACAATTAAATCATTACTTCCTCATAGGTGGTAGATTTAGAATTTGGCAAAGGTTGAGTATCCGATCCATGGTATGAATTTACCAGTGAAAATTTAGCTTGCTCAGTTTGATTGTTGTTGGCAGCATGAAATAACTTAGCATGAAAAAAAAGCACATCACCAGCTGCTAATTCAACATCAACAGCTGTTTCTAGCCAAGGCTTGGACATCGAGTGAGCTTCATTCAAAAACAGCTCTTTATCTACCATGCCCTCTTCCACTTCAATTTTGTGTGAGCCAGGCAGTACTTTCAGGCAACCATTGGCGTTATTTTCATCCCCCATTGAAAGCCATGAATTAATCAACAAATCATCACTGAATTTCCAATACCTGATGTCTCGGTGCCACCCAGTTTGGCTTGAGTACTGAGGTTGTTTGGTCATGATGCAATTATGGTGTGATTGAACCAAATATATTTCACTTGAGGACAATAGTTGCTGCAAAATATTTTTAACCACTTTGTTTTTCGCCCATTCTCTGAAAGCCGCATCTCGGCTGTATGCTAATAACAAGCGGCGAATGGTTTGACCACCTTCTGCATCGATTGACAGGGGTGCTTTGGGGTAGCCGACTTCCGCTTCTAACTCGAAAGGAGGAATTCTTAACTGCAATTGTGTTTTAATTTGGGTTCTTAACTCATTCAACAATGCCATATCTATCAATTGACGCTGAATCAAGTAACCCTCTTGGTTAAATTGCTTTATTTGTTGTTCGGTGAGTTGCATCATTCAATACTTTAGATCAAAAAACTCAAGACACCTACAGTCAGGGCGGTCACCGTAACTGGAATTGCCAGTGAAACCATAAAGATGTCTTTGTATGACTGTCTATGAGATAAGCCACATATGGTCAATAATGTGATCACAGCTCCATTGTGTGGTAAGGAGTCAAAGCCTCCCGAAGCCATGGAAGCCAAGCGATGCATCCATTCCGGGTTGATATTGAATTGTTCTGCCAACTGAGCATAAGTACTACCTAAGGCCTCCAATGCTATCGTTAAACCACCTGATGCCGAGCCGGTGATGCCAGCCAAAACATTGACAGCCACCACTTCTGAAATCAATGGATTTCCTGGAGATATATTAATGACTGCATCTTTAACCATTAAAAAAGCTCCCAAAGATGCTATGGTCGCACCATAACCTACCTCAGAAGCGGTGTTGAACGTGGGCAACATAGAACCCATCGCCCCCTTGGTCATGGTACCATTGACATCTGTGAATTTATTCCAATTTAAAGCCACTACTGTCATTATAGCCAGTATAAGTGCCATGATCATTGACCAGATGGATTTGACCTTTCCCACATCCATTTGACCAAATTTTTCTGATGCCAAATAAGATGTATCCCAGGTTGGAATGACCATTTTCTGCAATATAAAATTCGCTAAAACCACCGTTAAAATGGGCATCACCGCCACCCAAAATCCAGGCAGGTTTGTGTCTTCAAATTTTACTGGTTCATTAGAATGATTATCTCCGTAGCCTTCTGCTTGATACGATTTAATGCGACGATTAATCCACCATAATCCACCCAACATCATTACACTACCGGCGCAAATTCCTACCAAGGGAGCTGCATACATATCAGTTCCAAAGTAGCTCACAGGAATGATGTTATGTATTTGTGCTGTACCAGGCAAACAAGTCATGGTGAAAGTAAATGCACCCAGTGCTATGGTAGCCGGAATGAAACGTTTAGGTAATTGAGCTTCCTTGAATAAAGCAGCAGCCAAAGGATAAACAGCAAATGCGACAACAAAGGCTGAAACACCACCATATGTAAGTAACCCACAAGCCAAAACAATCGCCAAACTGGCGTGTTTGATACCCAATGTGTTGATGATAGACCGAGCAATGACTTTGGCTGAGCCTGAATCTTCCATCAGTTTGCCAAAAATAGCACCCAATAAAAAAATCGGAAAATACTTGATCGCGAATGAGCCCATCTTGGCCATGAAAATCTGAGTATATATTCCCAGCATTTGGCCACCTTCGCCTGCCAGTACCACTGCCAACATAGCCAATACAGGTGCCAGAATGATTACACTCACACCACGATAAGCCAAAAACATCAACAAACCCAGTGACAACAAAATGCCTATCACACCTTCCACGTAATTCTCCGCTTATTTTGTATAACTATATTTTGGTGTCAAGACCCAATGATTTTTACCGAATCAGCCAGGATTTCATAGCTTTTTGCAGCCAACTGACCAGAACCCTCGGCTGCATAATGCGCCCTTTGCTCTTCTGAAAGTTCCTTCTCAACCAGACGCCCATACACTTCTGCAGAGCCACTGGAATCTTTAGGGATTAAAAAGGCGTGGTCGTTAAAGTCAACCCGAGCAAAAGATTCCCCCTTGGTTAAAATCATCCAGCAACCTTTCTTCTGGCATACCCGTGTAATGTTCCCTGCTATGATGTGATTCCCTTTAGTAAAAGCATTTGGTTGTTTCAATGCAGTTTCAATGCCTACAGATTGAGCAAATGTATGAGGCCATTGTTGACCAAAAACAGCGGCACCATCAATCACTTCTGTTACACTCACTTGAGCCGTTTCAGTTTTTGCGGTCTTTTCTGCTTGTAACTCTTGCAGTGCGTTAATAACTTGTTCGGCATGGGTACTGGGGTTAACTTTCTCAAAATGAACAGCGACTTGCCCTTTAGGATCAATGATAAAAGTTTGTCTTTTGGCATAACTGAAGATGGCCATACCACCATCCACACCATAATCACGAGACATTTGTTTGTCAGCATCTACCAGTAAATTGAATGGTAATTCGTATTTCTTAATAAAAGCCCTGTGTGATTCGGCATCATCTAAAGAAACGCCCAGAACGTCCGCATTCATGGATTTCAAGACTGTATAATTATCACGAAAAGCCTTCGCTTCAATGGTGCAACCTGTGGTGTCATTTTTAGGATAAAAATAAACAACTAAATATTGGCCTTGATAATCAGCTAATTGATGCGTGTTTCCAGATTGGTCTTCTAGGCTAAAAGTCGGCGCAGGCTGTCCTTGCATACTTTGCGCATAAACCATAGAATTCATTAGCATAACAACGAGTAAGGTTAATGTGAATAAGCTCATCTTTTGGGTGGTCATATTATTCTCTTGAAATAGAAAAAGATTATTCTACCAACTTTCAATCGAGTGAGGAACC
>CALDFB010000067.1 GCA_937942365.1 uncultured Marinicella sp.
CAATCCTTCATTGAAATCTAAAATCACCAACATCATAGCTCGTTTGGATGTGCCGTTAGATACCAATACCCAAGCTCAAGTGGTTTACCTTAAATATGCAGCAGCCGATAAATTGGTACCCATATTGGAAAATTTAGCAAAACGTGGTGATGGTGAGAACATTGACAACAATGTCAGTATTCAAGCCCATGCAGAAACCAACAGTTTAGTGATCAATGCGCCACCAGCGATTTATCGAAATGTACAACAAGCCATTCAAATGCTTGATATCAGGCGCCAACAGGTCTTGATTGAAGCCATCATTGCTGAAGTATCGGTTGATAACTCCAAAGAATTAGGTGTTGATTGGTTTGCCCCCATTGCAGGTGACAGTGATGATGGTTTGGTGGGCGGTTCATTTACTGGCAGTACATTACCTGATTTAAGCGCTGAGGAGCCATTGGATGTATTTGGTAGTTTGTTATCAGGTGGTTTAAATTTAGGTTATTTGAATTTTGGCACTGGTAATAACGGTGAACAAATATTTAAGTTTGGTGGCTTACTCAAAGCCATTGGTACCAGTGGAAATAACAATATTTTATCGACACCATCTGTGGTAACACTAAACCACCAAGAAGCTTCTTTATCAGTTGGGCAGGAAGTGCCATTTGTGACCGGCCAATTTTCATCGACAGGCAGTTCAAACTCTGAAGGCACACCCAATCCTTTCACCACCATCCAGCGTGAAGATGTGGGTTTGTCCTTGACTGTTACTCCGCACATCAATGAAGGAGGTCAAATAGTGGTTGATATTGCCCAAGAAATTTCCAGTATAGATGCCACAGCCATCAGTGCAGTTGATTTGGTGACCAAGAAACGAACTTTACAAACTTCGGTTATGATTCCTGATGATTCGATTTTAGTGTTGGGTGGATTGATCGATGATTCGGTTCAAGAAACCATCAGAAAGGTACCTGTTTTAGGTGATATTCCTTTGATTAAAAATTTGTTCAGAACCAAGAAAAGAACTCGTGTTAAAAGAAATTTGATGATTTTTATCCATCCACAAATATTAAAAGATGACCTGCAGCAAGAAGCATTGAGTAAAGAGCGTTACAATGAAATTCGGCAACAACAAATGGATGAATTAACGCCAGAAAAATTCAGGCGTGGTGAACCTCTTTTGCCAGAAATTGACAACCAGTAAAGTAATGCCAGTTTCAAAACAAGTTAAATTGCCCTCATACAGCTTCGCGAAGAATCGTGGTGCCACGATTTTACAACAGCATGATGAGGGTGGTATCACACTGGCGGTATCTAAGCAGGCCTCTCCCTCAGCAATTGCGGAGTTACAACGTTTAAGTAGTCAACCAGTTGATATCCAATTTTTTGAAGCCAAAGCGTATCAACAAGTCATTCAAAAAATCTATCACCATCAGCAGTCTATGACAGATGATGTGGTGGCTGAAATGGATGGCAGTGAAGCCGAACTTTCACAAATTGCAGAGGTGTTGTCAGAACCAGAAGATTTGTTAGAAAGTAATGACGATGCGCCAATCATTCGATTGATTAATGCGTTATTGGCTGATGCAGTTAAATTAAATGCTTCAGATATTCATATTGAGCCGGGTGAAAGTCATGTGTCGATTCGATACAGGGTCGATGGTGAATTACAGGAAGTTTTGACCCCTGATCGCAGTTTGGCTCAATTGATAGCTTCCAGGGTTAAAATCATGTCTAAATTGGACATTGCGGAGAAACGATTGCCTCAAGATGGACGTATTTCTTTGAAAATCGCAGCCCACCCAATTGATGTTCGTGTTTCAACCATCCCTGGTGCTTTTGGCGAGCGTATTGTGATGCGTTTGTTAGATAAAAAAGCAGGACAATTGAGTTTGAAACAATTAGGTATGAACCAACACCATTCTGATTTGATGCAAGATTTGGTTAAATTACCTCACGGCATTATTTTGGTTACTGGTCCAACAGGCTCTGGTAAGACCACCAGCTTATATGCAGCTATTGAGGCCATCAATGAACGATCACGTAATATCATGACCATTGAAGATCCGATTGAGTATCACCTGAACGGTATCAGTCAAACTCAAGTCAATAATAAAGTGGATATGTCCTTTGCACGAGGGTTACGTGCTATATTAAGACAAGATCCTGATGTGATCATGATTGGTGAGATTCGTGATTTAGAAACGGCTGAAATAGCGATACAAGCCAGTTTAACTGGACATTTGGTGTTTTCCACTTTGCATACCAACACCGCCATTGGTGCCATCACACGGTTGATTGACATGGGTGTGGCGCCTTTTTTGTTGGCCTCGTCAGTCAAGGCGGTGATTGCACAACGTTTAGTCAAACGCCTTAATCCCGATACCAGCAAGCCGCAAGTTCTGGAAGAACCCATGAAAAAGGCTTTGGCATTATCAGGTGATACGAGCCAAGTTTTTCAGGCAGATGAATCTTTGCCAGTTAATCAAGCTTATTCTGGCCGCCTAGGGGTGTTTGAAATCATTACCATGGATGAGACATTGAAATCCATGATTCATCAAAATAAAGCTGAAAATGAAATGGCTCGCTATGCACACCAAATACACCCCAGTATTCAAGCTGACGCCAGAGAAAAATTATTGGCCGGTAAAACCACCGTTGATGAAATACTGCGAGTTATGCACAGCGGATAATTCATTATGGAAGCTTACGAATACATTTCATTAGATAGTGCTGGAAAGCAGCGCAAAGGCATTATTCAAGCAGACAACGAAAAACAAGCCAGGCAACAATTGCGCAATAAGAACTTGATGCCGATTCAAGTTTTTCAAGTGATTGAAAATCATCAAGGCGGCAAAGGTCAACATGCTTCTGCTGAAATCAGTAATCAGCGGACGCAACGTTTAACTTTAAAAAAAACTGAACTGCCTTTATTGATTCGACAGTTAGCAACACTGGTGCAAGCGGGTTTGCCTATTGATGATGCTTTGAAGACACTGATAGATCAAAGTGAAAGCAAAAACAGCGAACGCATCCTTACAACCATTCACGCCAAAATTTTAGAAGGGCAATCATTGGCCACTGCCATGCGAATTTTTCCGCGGGCATTTGATGAATTGGTTGCGACCAGTATCGAGGCAGGTGAACAATCAGGTCAGCTAGAACCGGTTTTATTACAGTTGGCCGAATATCTGGAAACTCGAGATGAAATGGGTAAGCAGTCAATGACCGCTTTGATATATCCGGTGGTGTTGATGGTCACAGCTGTGATGGTGGTTGCTGGTTTGATGATTTATATTGTTCCAAAGGTCATTCAAGTATTTGAAAGCTCATCAGTGCAATTACCAATGATGACTCAAGTTTTAATTTCAATCAGTCATTTTTTATCCAGTTATGGTATTTACTTTTTGATTTTGCTGGCTGTATTGATATTGTCATTTTTGCTGTTAAGAAACTACCCGCCATTTCAATTAGCGTGGCATCAATTAAAATTAAAAATACCTGGTATTGGTAGATTAGTAAGGGTTTCACAGTCGGCCAGGTTCACCCGTACCTTGGGTATTCTGACCCAAAGCGCCGTTCCCATTGTGTCGGCCTTGTCTTTATCAAAGCAGGTGGTCAGTAATAGAGTGATGCAAATTGCTTGTGAAGATACTGCCACCGCAGTTCGCGAAGGTAGTTCGTTGGCCCAGGCGATGAAAAATACGGGGCAATTTCCACCTTTGAGTGTTAAATTGGTACATTCTGGCGAACAAAGCGGTCAACTCAGTCAAATGTTGGTCAGAACTGCAGTGGTGCAAGAAAAAGATGTGGAAAGTAAAATAAAAACCCTGATTGGTGCGATTCAACCATTGGCTATATTATTTGTTGGTTTGATGGTATTATTTATTGTTTTGGCCATGTTGTTACCTATCTTCCAAATCAATACCATCATTCAATAGCTAAGCCAGCCAAGTTTAAGCTTAAACATAAACATGATAATAGAGTTCAATCGAGTCAGTAAATCATACGGCAAACACAACAAAGCTTTATCCGATGTCAGCTTTGATGTAGAGGCTGGTGAAATGTTGTTTTTAACAGGCCATTCTGGTGCTGGCAAGACTTCTATTTTGAAATTGATTATGAAAATCGAAGAGATGAGCTATGGCCAAGCCCAAGTCAATGGTTCGCAACTGCGTCAACTCAAAGAACATCAGTTACCGAAATATCGCCAAAATCTGGGCATGATCTTCCAAGATCACCGGTTGTTAGAAAATCGCACTATATTAGATAATGTGGCACTTTCACTGTGGATCAGAGGCTATGGCCAGACTGAGAGCCATAAACAGGCACGTGTTATTTTGCAACAGGTGGGCTTGGCAGATAAACTGCCTTATTACCCAAGTCAGTTGTCCAGTGGACAACAGCAAAGAGTCGGCATCGCCCGTGCCATTGTCAGTAAGCCTGATATTTTATTGGCCGATGAGCCAACCGGAAACTTGGACCCGGATATGTCGCTGGAGTTGATGGAATTATTCATGAAAATCAATGCCGAGGGCACCACTGTAGTTATCGCTTCGCATGATTTGATCTTAATTAAGCGCTTGCGTAAAAGGGTTTTGATCCTTGATTCGGGCCAATTGATTGATGATTATAGGCCTGCAAAAACATGAGACCTCAATGAATCAGTCGATTAAAAAAAATCCAAGTGGTTGGACTCGCTGGTATCGGGGTCATGTTCGCGCTTTTAAAGAAGGTTTAAAAATGCCACTAATGGCACCTTTATCCAGCCTTTTTACCATCATTACCTTGGGGATTTGTTTTTATTTGCCATTGGCGATGTGGACCTTGTGGCAAAACTTTTCAGAAGTCGAGGCCAAATGGCAAGGGCAGGGCAGTGTGGCGATTTTCTTGAAGAAAGGCCTTGATGTCAATCAGGTCCAAGTTTTACAACATGATTTAAAGGATCAAATACTCATTGCAGAAGTCACTGTGGTAGATAATGACACCATCAAGGCCAGCCTTA
>CALDFB010000068.1 GCA_937942365.1 uncultured Marinicella sp.
AGCAACCAACCCCTGACTGTCATAACCGAACCTTTAAACAACAAACCGACTACAAAACCTACTGTTGAACCCATAACTCAAAATATACCGTTAACAGAATCTACAGAAACACCTGACACAAAACCTAAAGATACTGCTGTGTCACAAAAACCTATTGTTCAGCAAGCTCCTGAAAAAAAACCGACAGTGACAAAACCCACCATCACCAAACCTGTGGCTAAAAAACCAATTGTTGCTTCACCCCAAAACACCAACCTTAAATGGATGTGGCCCACCCAAGGCAAAATCCGCAGCACTTTTCTGGCCAGTAATCCGGCGCGTAAAGGCATCTCAATCGGTGGAAAAGAGGGCCAGGCTGTTAAAGCCACCGAGGCAGGTGTAGTGGTTTATAGTGGCAATGGACTTTTAGGTTATGGAGAACTCATTATCATCAAACACAACGACGCATTCCTCAGCGCTTATGGTCATAACAAAGCATTGAAAGTAACCGAAGGCCAATCAGTTCTCAGAGGTCAAACCATCGCAGAACTGGGCTCGAGCGGTACCAATGTCAATAACTTGCACTTTGAAATAAGGAAAAATGGCAAGCCTGTTAATCCGCTGAATTACGTCAAACCTTGATTAAAAATCGTCACATTCGCACGTCATAGGCCACAAAAATTCAGTTGAATCAAACAGTTGCAACCATCAATAAGGATTTTAACTTGTAAAAACTGCTGCTTTAAGACTAAGATATAAGTGTGCGTGAAACCAATATCCGATTTAATTTTATGATTTAACCTGTGCAGATGGCGTTCATGGAAACCATAAATTTAGCAACGGCCATGATCCTGGGCCTCGCCATTAATGCCATCATGGCAATCATTATATTGTTTACCGCAAGGAAGTTTCCCAAATTGGCAGCACAAAGCATGACCTATTGGGCCATAGGTTTGTTTTTCTTGGCTTTATCCTATTTGATATTCAGTCAAATCAACCAACACACCACTTTAGTTCTTAACTTATTGGCTGACTTTTGTGTGATGTTAGGTATGGCATTCATGTCATATGCAGTCAGCATTTTTCTTAAAATAAATCGACTGAGGGTTTATCAGCTGATTGTTCTTGTTACTACGGTCGCACTTTTGCTTAATGCCATGATTTGGCAAAACTTGATTGTTATTATTTTGATCACAGTTACCAGTATTTCAGTCTCTGTCATGATTTTAGCTAGACCGATGTTAATGGCCATTATCAAACAACCCAGTTCAGCTAAAATAATCATTTTTTCAATCAACGCATTGTTTATTATTGTACTGGCCTACCGTGCTTATGACTATTTTTCTTTACCTAGGGTGGCTTGGGATTTCAACCACAATTCTGTGGCTGATTTTTTAACCATTATGATTGCTGTGGTTGGACCAGTTACTGCAACTTTTGGCTTTATGTTAATGCATCAAGAAAAAGCCTACAAGGAGCTCGCTAGATTGGCATCAGTTGATAGCTTAACTCAGATTTATAACCGGCATGCCATTGAGCTCAAGGCCAGAGACCTCTTCAAACAATCCATTCAAAACCAAACCCCTATCGCTGTGATGTTGATTGATCTTGATAGGTTCAAACACATCAATGATCAATTTGGACACGCTGAAGGTGATAAAGTTTTGTCTAGGGCAGCACGAATAATCAGGAATGTGATTGGCAAGAATAACGTCGTTGGTCGTTTTGGAGGAGAAGAGTTTTTTGTGATTTTACCTGGTTACAACTTAAAACAAGCCCAAATCAAATCACAGCAATTATTGAAAGCCTTTCGAGCGTATAAACATGGCCAAGGCACAACAACATATCAAATCACTGCTTCAATTGGTGTGGTAGAAAGAATTGCCAATGAAACCAGTTTCTCCAATACGTTACGGCGTGCTGATTCAGCCATGTACCAAGCAAAAAACTCTGGACGAGATCAATCCATTGCTATCTGAATCGTACCAAAACATTCCTGTAAAAGAACAACTCAATCAAACAGCAAGCTTTTTTTATTTTTTCAGTGCTGGGATGGTGTTATTGATAGCAATGATCACATCCTCACCAAACTTCTTACAACGTTCAGGGGACCAACCATAGTATTCATCTGGTAGATCATGGTTATCTTTAAATGGCATTTCAACCGTATAAGCCAAAGTATTGAAAGTCTGGCCCACATAGTTAGTGGCGATGCGTAAATCACCCTTACCTGGCTCATCATCATCATATTTATGAATATCTTGAAAATCAGGGCTGGCAGCGTGCCAAGCAGCTTTAAAAGTATCTTCCAAAGCTTTTAAACGCGCATCATAATTTGGATTGCCTTCACAACCAGCCACAAAATTATAAGCAATTGCTTCATCCCCATGGATGTCTAAAAACATATCCAGTCCTTTTAGGTGCATCTGTTCTCTGACTAAAAAGACTTCAGGGCTTTTATCCATGCTGGGCTCTAACCACTCACGATTCAAATTTGCACCTGAGGCATTGGTACGTAAGTTTCCACGGTATGCTCCATCAGGGTTCATATTGGGCGTTACAAAGAAACGACATTGCTGTAATAACTGCCTAGAACTGGGGTTATCTTGATCCAGTAAAGATTCCAAAAAACCTTCAACAAACCATTCAGCCATGGTTTCCCCTGGGTGTTGTCGAGCAATCATCCAAATATTCAGCTTTTCTGCCAAATCCACCTCTTCATCTTCGATGACCAGCATATCAAAATCACGACCATCCAATGTTTCACCCAAATTCTGTAATGTGCATAAATCCGATTGTTGCGCAAAAGCCAATAAATTCAAATGTCGCTCAAATGAGTATGGAGCAAAGTAAGCAAAATATATGTCATCGGTATCAGTATTGAACTCAACCGTTAATTGTTTGCCATCAAAGTCAGTAGGAATCCTGAACCATTCTTGACGATCTGTTGATGCACAAACATCATAATCCTTCCAACCTTCTACATAAGAAGTTTCAGATGCATTGAGAAATTTTAATACACAATCTTGATTTTTAACCCCTTGGACTCTGAAATGAAACCATTGTCTGAACTCTGAATGTGAATCATGATCTATCTTGACTTGAATATCACCAAACTCATCGGCTTTGACCACTTCAATACGACCACCATCAAATTGACTGCTTATTTTCATGTTGACTTATATAAATTTTAAAGCTTGTATCATGTCATATGTAACCATTCCAATCAATCCATCTTTGCACTGCTTTATCACTGTGCCATCCTTTTAATATAAGCCAAAACACCCGTAACCACATACGACATTTTCTGATAATCTAAAGTATCAAAAGTATCATCAACGGTATGATAATTGGGGTTTCGGTAGAAAGAGGTATCTGTAATCATAACTGCAGGAATATCCAATGCCCAATAGCTGCGATGGTCAGAAAAATCTATTCCAGGAATGTTAGCCGGCGCGTTGATTGAATAAGCTTCAATCAAACCTTGCTGATTAATTGTTTTTTTCAGTGCAACGCCTGCTGATGAAAAAACCTCATCAACAACCGCAATGAAATCTCCATCGTTTGGATACAGTAAACCCAAAGCACTCACTGGATAATCTTGCGAATTGGTTTGGTTATCAAAATAGCCAATCATTTCCAATGAAATCATCAGTTCTACATCTTTACCTTTTAATGATTCTGCATGAATAACACTGCCCATTTTATCACTGGCATAAATGGGTGGTTCTTCCAATGTATATGCCACCAAAACAATTCGTTTATTTAATGTTGCCATATCATTATATGATGCCAGTAATCGATTCAACTCCAACAAACCCGCTACACCACTGGCATTATCATCAGCCCCGGGAAATTCACCAAACCCATCATAATGAGCGCCAATTACCTATATCGGCGCATTATTGGGTCCATGGGAGGCAATTATATTTTGGAACGTATCGCCTTTGACCTGATATGACTGCCAACTAACATCTTCGTGAAACTTTCTGAATTCCGATTCAATGTAATTACTCGCCATCTTGAGACCATCATTCAATTGATAACTCCTTTCTTTAATCTCATGACTTAAATATTTGACGTGCTGTCTTAAATTAGATGGTTCAACTCCAAAATCAAATTTATCTCGCACTTCACTTGTCAATGTTGGGCGCTTGATTAAATAACACAATGAAACTGCAAATAGTACGAATACTATCAACACTTTTTTTAATATTCTTTTAATCACGTTTACACCATTCAAAATTGACCTATAAATTTTAATCTACCGCAAACCGAAATAAAATTATTTGTAATAAATAGAAACAGACCCTATCTATTACACTCATATTAATTAAATAGAGCATAACCATGAGATACTTATTTACTTTCATTTTATTGATTACAATGACCAGCCAAGCTTCAGCGAAAGATTATTTTGATCAAGCTGATCAAGTCACGCCATTATTACCTGGCATGAGTATACCTGCCTTTTCCGCACAAACACCTGAAGGTAAAACCATTAAATTTGATCCAGCTAACTTAGAAAAACCTTTTGTGTTGACATTTTACCGAGGTGGTTGGTGTCCATACTGTAATGCTCAATTGGGCGAAATGAGAAACATAGAAAATGAATTGATCGAATTAGGCTTTGATGTCTTTTTTATCAGCCCAGACCAACCGAGCTTTTTACTTGAAAGTTTGAAAGATCAAGAGTTAAAAAGTCAGTTAAAAGCCGCTAAAACAGGCCATCAATTATTGTCTGACGCCAGCATGGAAATTTCAAAAGCCTTTAAAATTGCTTTTAAAGTTGATGACGAAACGGCTGAAAAATACAAAAAATGGGGGATTGATTTAGCTAAAGCTTCTGGATATGACCACCATTTACTTCCAGCTCCGGCTGTTTATTTGGTTGGAAAAGACGGTGTCATTCAATTTCAGTACGTAAATCCTGATTACAGCATTCGCTTAGCACCAGAGATTTTACAATCTGTTGCAATTGATTACATCAAACGAACTAAATAACGTTGTATCATAGTCGGACGGGTGATGGCCCCCCCCCTTTATGCCATCATCCAAAGCGGGGTTTGGTTTTTAAATCAAATCCCGTTTTTTTTCAACCACCTCATACATTCGATTGATACTCACTCCTCAAATACCATTGACAAACCGTATGACAAGATCTCAGCTATCAATTGAGATAAATTCACCCAGACTTTATAATGCTTGCTTTTAATTTTATGCTGGCATCATGCAACTTTCGGAATTAACAGCCATCACATCCGTCGATGGCAGGTATCACAGTAAAACCAAACAATTCAGTCATATCTTCAGTGAATATGGGTTAATCAGAAATCGATTATTGGTTGAGCTTAAGTGGCTGGTACATTTAAGCCAAACAGATGGTGTCGATGAGGTCAATCAACTGGATCAAAAAGACCTTGATTGGGTGATGTCTATCTACGATAACTTCTCTCCAGAAGAAGCTCAAAAAGTCAAAGATATAGAAGCCACCACCAACCATGATGTCAAAGCGGTTGAATATTACATCAAACAAAAATTATCTTCTCACGAAGCGTTAAACGCCATCAATGAGTTCGTGCATTTTGCTTGCACTTCAGAGGACATCAACAACCTCAGTTATGCCTTGATGCTCAAAGAAGCCAGGGACACCGTTTTTATACCCACCATACAAGGCATCATCAATCAATTGGCAGAAATGGCTATGGCCTATGCTGAAATACCGATGATGGCTAAGACCCATGGCCAACCTGCTTCACCCACCACAATGGGCAAAGAAATGGCGAATGTGGTGTTTCGCCTGAAATACCAACTGGAACAGCTGAGTAATATCACACTTTTTGGCAAGCTTAACGGTGCGGTTGGCAACTTCAATGCACATTACAGTGCTTACCCAGATCTGGACTGGCCAAAAATTTCTGCCGACTTCATCAATGAACTGGGGTTAACATTTCACCCATTTACCACGCAAATAGAACCGCATGATTTTATCGCTGAACTGTGCCATAACATGATTCGATTAAACACCATTCAACTGGATTTATCTCGTGACATTTGGGCATATATTTCCAATGGTTATTTCACTCAAAAAACCGTTGCTGGAGAAATTGGTTCTTCAACCATGCCACATAAAGTTAATCCTATCGATTTTGAAAATGCCGAAGGTAATTTAGGATTATCTAATGCAACTTTGCATCATTTAGCTGAGAAATTACCCGTATCAAGGTGGCAACGAGATTTAACAGACTCCACCGTGTTACGTGCTTTGGGTTCAGCCTTTGGGCATTGTGCCATAGCTTGGGCCTCATTAAAGAAAGGATTAAGTAAATTAGCTTTGAATGAATCGGTGTTACTTAAAGACTTAGACGATAACTGGGAACTGCTTGCCGAACCCATTCAAACTGTGATGCGACGTTATGGCATAGAAAACCCTTATGAAAAACTCAAAGAACTGACGCGTGGTCAGAAAGTAAACCAACAACAAATGCAAACATTCATCCAAACGCTGGCAATCCCTGAAGATGCCAAAGCTAGATTGATGGCCATGACACCTGCGAACTACCTCGGCAATGCCAAAGACCAAGCCAAACGTATTTGATGGACAAAACATCACTGCCAGTGAGTTTTTCAAGACTCACTGGCAGCGGTCGCCCTATCTATTTACCAACACCCATGTGGATACAAACTGTTTACCCAATGCGAAAACTTTGTTTGAGCTAGCCGCCCAAGAACAAGTACAGTCTCGAATTATTTATTCTGAAGATCAACGCATTTACCAAGCCATTTATGACGAACCTAGCGCATGGCAACAAGTTCTGGAATTCAAACCCACATTACTGGTCTCAGACATTGAAAAATGGTATCCCTCTGCTCGTCAAATCATGGCTTGGTTTCCATTCATCAAGAACTGGCGCTTTGATGATTTGATGATGTCTTATGCACCCACAGGTGCATCAGTTGGCGCTCACACCGATCACTATGATGTATTTTTACTTCAAGTTCAGGGAAGCCGACAATGGTCTTATGATACTGAGCCATTGGCTGATATTGAAATGGTCGAAAACAGTGAATTGGCTGTGATTGACCATTACCAAGCCCAAGTCAGCCAACAATTAAACGCCGGTGATATTTTATACATTCCACCCAACATACCTCACCACGGTGTATCGACTTCTGATGATTGCATCACTTGTTCAATTGGACTTCGCGCACCTTCTGAGGCTGAATTAATCACTGCTGTTATAGAAAACTTAGTTGAAAAAACCAACACAAACCAACGTTTTAAAGACGATGTTCAATCAATCAAATGTGATTCCGCCATCGGCCAACATGAAATTAATTACTTGAGACAAAAGTTGCACGCAATCAATCAATTAAGTGATGATGATTTGGCTGAACAGTTTGGAAAATTCGTCACAGCCTATCGCCTCTTTGATGACATCGACGAGGGTGAACCCAAAGGTCTCAAAAATGTGAACCAATGGTGCAAAAGCCCTTTTTCAGTCTTTGCTTATCACATGATTGATCGCAAGAATGCCATGCTTTTTGTCAATGGAGAATCTTATGTTGTAGACTGTGAATTTGCGCAAAGGCTATGCAACCAAGAACAAATTGAATCACCAGAGACTGATTTAGATGTATTGAATGAGTTGATTGAGGCCAAAGCCATACGACCATTTTAAGTTAGAATACATGAATCGGTCATGCATTTATTTGGGTGATCGCAGATTTTATAAAAACAATCCAAGGGGAATCACCATGAAAATTTGGCTTTTATCAATATTCTATATCACCATATCTGCTCACTGCAAAGTAGCGATTGGTGCAAACTCCAATGATCCAACGCACATCAATTTCAGTCAAGGACTACCCAATTCAGGCAATTTAGTTTTAGGTGTATATACCAACAACCAATTGGGTGACTTTGGAGAACAAATCGATAAGATCAGCCAGGGTGATTTAAAGCATGCCATAACCATCACTGAATTCGATGGAAAATTCAACAGCACACAATTGATCACCGCACCTAGAAACTCTGGCCTGGCGCAAATACTGATGGTTGGTTTAGGAGATAAAGGATCTGATCATTCATTAACCAAATGGGAAGAACTTGGTGGTAAAACCATTCAAAAAGCAATCAAATCATTCGATCAAGCCCCTGCATTGGTCTTCGATGTAAAAAACAGTCAAATAAATGCCCATATGGTCTATGGTGCTCAACTGGGTGCATACTACTTTGATAAATATTACACGGATGAAAAACGAGTCAAGTACCAACAACAAATTACAGCAGTAAGTCATGACGTCTCAACAACTGAAAAGTACTTTCGTCAAGAACTAGAGCCAGTAGCTGAAGCCATTTGGCATACGCGAGATATTTCCAATGAACCTGCCAATGTCATTTATCCAGCCAGTTTCGTCGATCGATGGAAACATCATTTTAGATCATTCAAACAGATTAAAATCAAAGTATTTGATGAACAAGATATGTTGGATCAAAACATGGGGGCTATTTATGGTGTGGGTCAAGGTAGTCAACGCCCTCCAAGGATGATGGTTGTTGAATACATGAATGGTGAAAAAGGAGACCAGCCCATCTTGCTGGTAGGAAAAGGCATCACTTTTGATACCGGTGGTATCAGTTTAAAAAACCCAGATAAAATGTGGAACATGAAATTTGATATGTCCGGAGCCGCCAGTGTCATGGGGACTGTATACGCATTGGCTGGCCGCAGTGCCAAGGTCAATGTGGTTGCTATTGCAGCATTGGCTGAGAACATGGCAAGCGCCCATGCCCAACGCCCAGGTGATGTGGTGACTTCAATGTCGGGGAAAACCATAGAAATCAGATCAACAGATGCTGAAGGTAGACTGGTATTGGCTGATGGCAATTATTACGGTGACACCACTTACAACCCCCTATTAATGGTCAATGTGGCCACATTGACTGGATCTGCAAGTCGAGCCACAGGCAAAGATTATGCTGCCATGTTTACTCGACATGACGAATTAGTCCAACCATTCATAGAGGCTGGGAAAGAAACCGGAGAGCAAGTCTGGCACCTGCCTTTAAATAAAAATCACTTTAAAGCCATTGAAGCCAAAACTGCTGACGTGATGAACTCTGGACCCGATGCACCCGGTGCCAGTGCTGGCGCTGCATTTTTGGGTACATTCGTTCGTGAAACCACCCCATGGGTTCATTTAGACATTGCAGGTGTGGCATGGAACGATAAACCGACACCCACCAAAGCTTCTCCTGGTTCAACTTCATTTGGTGTCAGGTTACTCAATGGTTACATCAAAACGCACTTTGAAAATTAAACAGTTTAATAAATAGAGAATCAAATGAATGTCAGCACCCGAGTTGAGACCGAAATTAAACAACAAGTGGCTTATGTTAAGTTAGCTCGCCCTGAAAAAAGAAATGCCCTTGACATGGACATGTTCAAAGCCATTGTCAGCACCATAAAAAAAATACGCAAAGATCAAAGCATACGTGCTGTGGTTGTCTCCGGTGAAGGCGAAGATTTCTGCTCAGGCTTAGATGTCAAATCAATGATGAAAACTTCTACTGGCCCACTTAAACTGTTAAAAAAAATCAATCCCTGGAGCGCTAATTTAGCGCAACGGGTTTCAGCTGATTGGCAAAAAATTAATGTGCCAGTTATCATGGTTATTCATGGCCGCTGTTGGGGCGGTGGCTTGCACATTGCCTTAGGCGCTGACATTCGAATTGCCACACCTGATGCATCTTTATCAATTATGGAAGGCCGCTGGGGCTTAATTCCTGACATGGCTGGACTATTGGCTTTGCGTACACACTGTCGGATAGATGTGGCCAAAGAACTCACGATGACAGCCAAATTGATTGATGGTAAGGAAGCTCAAGCAGCAGGTTTGGTTACTCACATCAGCGATGACCCAATGGCCATGGCTCAGGCATTGGCCGATGAAATTTGTCAACAATCGCCAGATTCAATAGCTGCTGTAAAAAAACTTTATAACAAGAGTTGGATTGGCGGCAAAGGCACAGCCTTGATGCGAGAAACGCTTTATCAAATTCGGGTTATTTTAGGTAAAAACAGTCGCATCAAAGCTTACAATCAAACCCATGAAAAAGATAAACAAAAACCATTTCTACCTCGGAAGCGCTGGTAGTTATAAATCTACGTAGCGCAATCCACATGATTCAGGGTCAATTAAGTCTTCTGTACCTAACCTTTTGTGTTTATCATATAAATACAAGGCGATTTGTTCTAAATATTTACCTTCATGAGTACCATTGATGAATAAGTCTTGTATGTTACTGTCAATGTAGAGGTCAAGACCATCATTCACACCGTGTGCATTCGATAGACATTTCCAATATTCATCAAATACTTGTTTCTCTGCATTCACTAGAGCCAGTTCTTTTTCATTGTTATTATTACCATAGACTTTTTCCATCAGCCCATATCCCAATGATATCAATAAATTTGAATCACTTCTATCAACCAATATTTTTGCTATTTTAATACAACTTTTTTCATCATTTTGATATTGTTCACATGCAATCATCACAGGCCTAAAAGCCGGCATATATAATGTAGACAACATCGCATAATTGACTAATAGACTTTGATATTTAAAAGCATAAAGATCAATACCATTTAATTCGTCTTCATATTCATTTATCCAGTCATCATCTGGGTTTGCGGGCATTGGGTTTTCAGACATGTATGAAGACAAAATTGATTTGAATGATTCTTCATAACGCATCAGGACTTGAGCATATCTGGTTTGACTCATTCTTTCTAAAATCGCACCAACCATTTCCAGATCTTCATCATTGAAAGCTCGTTCTAGGTCATGTAGGTAAACAACCAAATTATCAGGTGCCAATTCTAATATCTTTTCTTGAATTCTTTTACTTGGGCATTTGAACGCTAGATTTTTATCGTCACATACATTTTGTGCCACAATTAAACTCATATATGAACCATCATCGCTTTCTAACAAACGATTAATGATGGATAACTTTTCTTTTTGAGATAACAGAGGTTTACCCGTTTTTTCATCAATTCGTTCTAGGTAAGGTTCGCTCAGTCCAGCCAACCCTATGACATTGATATTGACATCAGAATGTAGAGTTAAATACTGATCTAGTTTGACCTTCCATGTTTCAAATTCATTTAAAGGTCTGCTTGTATCAAAATAGTTATCGATAGAAAATACTCCTGTATTTGACTCTTCCTTTTCATCGGCATAATCACAGGTATCAACAGCCAATGCATAACTAGATCCCAACAATAATAAACAAAACCATAAAACTTTCATAAGTGCTCCTTACTTAAATAATTTATTGTATCATTCTTCCATCATCTACTTAATAGGCCAATCCTCATAAATCAATAGCCTAAAGCCTTATTTTTTTCGCTTTATTTTCCGATACCCTTTTACCCTGTATTGGTTTAGGTATAATACCCTTTTTCAAAGATAAACACAGAGATATCCTTTGGCAAGCTGGATCAAAGAAAAACAACAGTCAGCTGCTTTTTTTGGCAGCAATTCGACCTGGTTAGAACAGTATTACGACTTATATCTTGAGGACCCTCAGTCTGTCACACCTGAGCTTCAGGTACTATTTAAAGAGTTTGATCAAGATGAACCTGATGTCAGACATTTACCCATCATTGAGAAATTTCAATTAGCAGCTCAACTGCCTGCCGATTCTCATGTCGGAGATGCGGCTCACGCACAAAAACAAGCTGCAGTTCTTCGCTTGATCAACTCATACAGATTACGAGGTCATCAAAAGGCAGATTTAGATCCAATCAAATATTCAAAACGACCCAATACCCCAGATTTAGAGCTGGCATTTCATGGTTTATCAGTCAGTGATATGAACACCAGTTTCAACACGGGATCATTGGTCGCACCTGAACAGTTACCGCTGAAAAACATTCTTGAGTTATTGAATGCGATTTACTGCCAGCATATCGGCATAGAGTACATGCACATCACAGACATTGAAAAACGTGAATGGCTGCAACAAAGATTTGAAAAACCAGCCGGCCAATTTCCATTCGATGATACCGATAAAAACAATATGCTCAAATGCTTAACACAAGCAGAAGGCATGGAACGTTATCTGCACACTAAATATGTGGGGCAAAAACGATTTTCTTTGGAAGGTGGTGATGCATTAATCCCACAAATGGCTTTTCTGATACAGCACTTGGGTGCTCAGAACACCAAAGAACTGGTTATTGGTATGGCTCATCGTGGTCGCTTGAATATGTTGGTTAATATTCTGGGCAAATCTCCAGCAGAATTATTCGATGAATTTGATGGTGTAAAAGCAGATGAATTAGACAATGTTAATTCAGGGGACGTTAAATACCACAAAGGCTATTCATCTGATGTACCAACACCAGGCGGTGATGTACATTTGGCCATGGCATTCAACCCTTCGCACCTAGAAATCATTAACCCTGTGGTGATTGGTTCGGTCAGGGCTCGACAAGTCAGACGAAAAGATGAAAACAAAAACGTGGTTGTCCCTGTTTTGATCCACGGTGATGCCGCTTTTGAAGGCCAAGGCGTCAATATGGAATTATTCAACATGTCCATGGTGGAAGGTTATGATGTGGGCGGTACCATACATGTGGTTGTTAACAATCAAATCGGATTTACCACCACCCATGCTTTAGACAAAAAAGCTGGTTTGTACTGTACTGAAGTAGCCAAAATGGTTCAGGCACCTATTTTTCACGTCAATGGTGATGATCCAGAGGCGGTGGTATTCGCCACCCAAGTGGCTGCTGATTACCGACAAAGGTTTGGCATGGATGTGGTTATTGATTTGGTTTGTTACCGCAAACATGGACATAACGAAGCCGATGAGCCGTCAGCCACACAACCACACATGTATAAGTTAATCAAAGCACATAAATCACCGCGTGAAATTTATGCTGATCATTTAATTAAATCCCAAGTGATAGCTGCTGACTTCGCCCAAAATTTAGTTAATCAATACCGCGATCGCTTGGATAACAAAGAGGATATTGTTGAATTTGGTCCCACTCATAACAACGACAAGTATGCCGTAGATTGGACACCCTATATCAATGCTGAATTAACAGAACCTGTAGACACAACAATCAGTCAGGAACAATTTGAACATTACGGTCAGATCATTACCCATTTACCAGATGATCTGAAACCACATCCTAGAGTAAATAAAATCAACCAAGATCGAATCAAAATGATCGGTGGTGAAATTCCGATGGATTGGGGTATGGCAGAGACAATGGCTTACGCCAGTATTGTTGATGAAGGTTTTCAAATTCGCATAGATGGTCAAGATTCACAACGAGGTACATTCTTTCACCGTCATGCAGTGGTTCACAATGTACAAGAAAACGAGAACTTTACTCCTTTAAGCCAACTTGAAAGTGGTGACAACAAAATAGACATCATCAATTCAGTTTTATCTGAAGAAGCTGTATTGGGATTTGAGTATGGCTACGCCACAACTGAACCTAAAGCTTTGGTTATTTGGGAAGGTCAATTTGGAGATTTTGTTAATGGTGCCCAGGTGGTGATTGATCAATTCATATCCTCTGGTGAGGCCAAATGGGGCCGCTTAAGTGGATTGGTTATGTTTTTACCCCATGGTTTTGAAGGCCAAGGTCCAGAGCACTCCTCAGCCAGGCTTGAGCGATTTTTGCAGTTGTGTGCAGTCAATAACATGCAAGTATGTATGCCATCAACCCCTGCACAAACTTTCCATATGCTCAGACGTCAAATGCTGCGTAAAGCACGCAAGCCATTGATTGTGATGACGCCTAAAAGCTTATTGCGCCATAAATTGGCTACTTCAACCAAAGAACAATTGACCCAAGGACAGTTTCAAACAGTGATCCCGGATCGAAGGGTTAAGGCTAAAGATGTAAAACGCATCATTTTCTGCTCCGGTAAAGTTTATTATGATTTACTGGAACAGTTGACAGAAGAAAATAACAACAGCATTGCATTATCAAGGGTAGAACAATTGTATCCTTTCCCTAGCAATGCATTGACCAGTCAGGTTGACAGTTACCCGAATGCCAAAGAAGTGATTTGGTGTCAGGAAGAGCCCATCAACCAAGGTGCATGGTTTCAAATCAGACACCACTTACAACATTGTATTGCCGATCGATTCCCACTGTATTATGCAGGACGAAAAGGTTCACCTTCACCAGCTGTTGGGGCATTGAAAGTACATATTAAAGAACAACAACAATTAGTTAAAGATGCCATCCATGGTGAACATGGTTCGGCCATAGACGCGGAGTAATAAAAATATGAGCATTGATGTAAAAGTGCCCGTTTTACCAGAGTCAGTCACCGATGCGACGGTTGCAACTTGGTATAAAAAACCTGGTGATTTTGTCAAACGTGATGAAAACCTGGTAGATTTAGAGACTGATAAGGTCGTATTAGAGGTACCTGCACCGGCTGATGGCGTGCTGGAATCAATTGCTGTTGAATCTGGAGATGTGGTTGAAGCCAATCAAATACTTGGCGTTGTCAAAGCGGGTGAAATCCCAGCTGAGAAAGCTGAAGAATCTGTGGCACCTAAAGCAAGCTCAGACCAACCAAATCAACCTGCTGCTTCAATAGACAACAATTCACAGGCCATAGACACCGGTTCTGCAGGACCAGCTGCCCGTAAAATGATGCATGAAAACGAAATTGATGCCTCTCAAGTCAGTGGAACGGGTCGTGGTGGACGCATCACCAAATCAGATGTTCAATCTGTTGCCAGCACCCCCATAGAAGAACGTGTTCCCATGAGTCGTCTGCGCCAAAAAATCGCAGACAGAATGGTTGAAGCTCAATCCACTGCAGCCATGTTAACCTCCTTTAATGAGGTGGACTTAAAAGCAGTTATGGACATCCGTAAGAAATACAAAGAAGAGTTCATCAACAAGCATGGTATTAAATTGGGTTTGATGAGCTTTTTCGTCAAAGCCGCGACTGAAGCGTTAAAACAGTTCCCAGTGATCAATGCTTCAGTAGAAGGTACCGATGTGGTTTATCACAAGCAACAAAACATTGGCATAGCTGTAGCGACTGATCGTGGCTTGGTGGTCCCGGTACTGAAAAACACTAATGCCATGGGACTCGCTGACATTGATGCAGGTATACGCAATTTTGCAGTGGCCGGCAATGCAGGTAAATTAACCATGGACGACTTGACCGGTGGTACATTCACCATAACCAATGGTGGATCGTTTGGTTCATTGATGTCAACACCTATTCTGAACATGCCTCAAAGTGCCATTTTAGGCATGCATACCATCAAAGACAGGCCAGTTGTTGTTGATGGAGAAATTGTGGTCAGACCTATGATGTATCTGGCACTGACCTATGATCACCGCATCATTGATGGCAAAGACGCTGTCTTATTTTTAGTGGCAATCAAAGAAATGTTAGAAGATCCAGCTCGAATGCTGTTGAACCTATAAGGAGTGAACAATGGATAAATATGATGTGATCGTCATTGGTGGCGGACCAGCTGGCTATACCGCAGCCATAAGAGCAGCTCAAATGGGTTTCAATACATTATGTATTGATAGATTCAAAGGTAAAGATGGTAAAGGTGCCCTTGGAGGAACTTGCTTAAATGTAGGTTGTATCCCTTCTAAAGCGCTTTTAGATTCATCAAAACACTACGAACAAATGACCCAACATTATGATGTGCATGGCATTTCTTTCGATAATGCAGCCATAGACGTGCCCACCATGATTGGACGCAAAGATAAAATAGTGAAACAATTAACCGGTGGAATTAAACAATTGTTTAAAGCCAACAAAGTCAATTCAATCACTGGCAGCGGCAAACTACTTAAAGATAAACAAGTCGAAATCACGTCTGATGATGGTACTCAAACAGTACAAGGCGAACACATCATCTTAGCCAGTGGTTCAGTACCTATTAATATACCCAATGTTGCAGTTGACAACGAATACATTTTGGACAATGTAGGTGGCTTAGATGTGGATCAAGTGCCTGAAAAGTTAGGTGTTATCGGCGCAGGTGTCATTGGCTTGGAGTTGGGCAGTGTTTGGAATCGATTAGGCAGTGAGGTCACTGTGTTTGAAGCCATGGATAAGTTTTTGGCCGTTTGTGATCAAACCATTGCCAAAATGGCCGCCCGTGAATTCAAAAAGCAAGGTTTGGACATTCATTTGTCGACTTTTGTTAAGTCAGCCACGGTAAAAGACGGTAAAGTCGAAGTCGTCTATGAGAAAAACGGTGAAAAAACAACCGCCACTTACGATAAATTACTGGTTGCTGTGGGTCGCAAAGCCGAAACTGCAGGCTTATTAAGTGATGATTGTGGCGTCCAACTGACTGAACGTGGACAGATTGATGTTGATGACGATTGTCGCACATCGGTGGCAGGTGTTTGGGCCTGTGGGGATGCTGTACGCGGACCTATGCTGGCTCACAAAGGGTCAGAAGAGGCCTCGGCTGTGATCGAACGCATTGCTGGTCAGCATGGCCACATTGATTTCAACACCATACCTTGGGTTATTTATACCGAACCAGAAATCGCGTGGGTTGGCAAAACTGAAGAGCAGCTTAAAGAAGCCGGAATTGAATATAAAATAGGCACCTTCCCATTCGCTGCCAATGGACGAGCACTGGCCATGAATGAGCCTACTGGGATGGTTAAGTTAATCGCTGATAAAGAAACCGATGAGTTGTTAGGTGCACACATATATGCCGCCAATGCAGCTGATCTGTTATCAGAGTGTGTGGTTGCGATGGAGTTTAAAGGTTGTGCCGAAGATTTAGCCCGAATCGTGCATGCACACCCCACTCTTTCAGAAGCAGTTTTTGAAGCAGCGATGAATGTGGATAAAAGAGCAATCCATAAAGCCAATTA
>CALDFB010000069.1 GCA_937942365.1 uncultured Marinicella sp.
TGATTCAAAAGCAGCCTATTTAATATCCAAGCCCTTAAAAACAACAAACCCCTGAAAAAAACAGGGGTTTGTCATTAGTCTGAGCCCGATAAATCGGGCTTCGTAACACTTATTTCGACTTAAATCACGGACTTTCAAACCCGTTTGCAAAAATCAAATCCAATGCAGGATCAGCATTTTCAAAAGCGCCTATGTCACAATCAGCAATCATATCATCATCGCCATCTTGTGGCCTGGCTTTACCTGTTTGATCTGTCATAGAGGCACAACTGGCCGCTGGTACCGCATCAATAGCTGGACTACCCATGGCCAAAGCATGGGTCGGTGTTGGACCACCATTGTCTTCTAAATTAACATCAACAATATCTGTAATTACTGTTGCTGTCGGTACAATATCGGATGCCCCAACTGTAACACCAACAACACCTGCATCACCATTCAAGCCAAATAAATTGTAGTCATCTACTGTTATGATGCCACCATCTGAATTAATTTCAGGTCCAGCAGTTGCTGTATTTCCTGATATCAAAGATTGAGAAATATTTATGGTTGCTGTGCGATTATACATGCCACCACCAGTCGCGTTGCTTGTGTTCGCAGCAAGCGTAACATTGGTTAAATTAATTACAGTTCCGTTACCAAAATTATAGTGAAATATACCACCACCACCATTATTGGATGTGTTACCACTGATGGTTGTATTTATCAGTGAAACCTCTGTTGGTGAATTATAATCTGTAATAACCAATCCACCGCCACCATCTACAGTTGAGATGTTACTGTTATTACTGATGGTCGTATTTGATACAGTCACTGTACTGGATGCAATAGAAAGCCCTCCACCATAGTAAGGACCACCAAGCCCTGGGTTACCATCAATGACTGAATCATTAACACTTCCAGTTGAAACTAAAATCCTGATTGCTCCTCCGGTGTTATTAGAAAACGTTGATCGATTGATGTTCAATGTAGCATTCGTTGCATCAATTGCACCTGCGCCATTATAATTATAGCCATTGATTAAATTACTATCATTCAACGTTAAATCACCGTTTCCACCATCTGGCAAGTCAATTAAGGGGAAAGGATTTCCACTTGGATCCGGTTGAATGGTTGAGTTATTGCCATTAATGGTAATGATAGATGTGATTCCTGCAGTAGTCGAAAGATTCAACATGCCATCCATGGGCAACTCCAGAATATCAGCCCCAGCTCCAGCATCACAGCCGCCAGTTGCTGTGTCATTATTAGCAGCTGTAATGGCATCATTGAGTGTACATGTGGTTCCATCTACTGTTATCGTTGCTGCACTGGCAGTACCTGCCAACTCGAGCAACAAAGCTGAAACCAGAGCGGCTTTTTTAAAATTGATAGGTTCTTGTTTTTTATTTGTCATTGACACGCCTCTTTTTTGATTGTAAAAATTGGAGAATTAAACTAACACAATTTTCAGCGAGACTCAATCAATATTATCGTTCAAAAATCACTGACGATGAGCATTCAACTCATCTCTAACCTGATCAATCACTTCTGACCAATCTATCGATGCAGATTGACGGAATAACTTCACAGTTGGGTACCAAGGACTGTCATCACCATTTTCATGCCAACGCCAATCAGAATTTCTATCAAGCAGTATCCACGTGGGTTTGCCCAAAGCAGCTGCCAAATGCGCAATCGCAGTATCTACTGTGATGACTAAATCCAGTTGATCCACCAAAGCAGCCGTTCTGGCATAGTCGGGTAATTCTGGCTCTAAATCAATCACATCGTGCTTTTTCAACAAATCACGATCTTTACCAGATAAAAGTATATGTAATGAATAAAATTGGACATCAGGGCATTTTGATATGGACAGCATATCTTTGATGACTATCGAACAAGTCGCATCATCAACATGAACGAGCAAGCCAGCCCAAGCAAAGCGGAATTGAAAGATCTGGTTAAGTTAACGTAATATAACGATAAGATTATGAGTTTTAGCCACCAGATTCCTTCACTCGTACCTTGATCGGAATGACACAAACATCGTCATCCTGAATGCAGCGAAGCGGAATTGAAGGATCTGGTTGAATTAACGTGGCATGACTATTTATGCAGGTGTATCATTATCATATCAACCAAAAAAAGCCCGAATAAATCGGGCTTCATAACACTTATTTCAACTTAAATCACGGGCTTTCAAAGCCGTTTTCAAAAATCAGATCTAAATCAGGTCCTTCAACCTCAAAGGCACCAATATCGCAGTCAGCCGCCATATCCCCATCACCATCTTGTGGTCTTATCTTACCTGTTTGATCGGTTCCTGATGCGCAATTAGCCGTGACCACCGAATCAATCGCTGGACTGCCCATCGGTAAAGCATGGGTCGGTGTCGGCCCACCGTTATCAGCCAAAGTGGTATCAACAATATCAGTCAACAGTGTTTCCATCGGCACTATATCGGATGCGCCAACTGTTACACCAACCACACCTGCTGCGTCAGCCAGGCCAAATAGGTTGTAATCATCTACTGTTACTGTACCACCTGCGGAATCAATTTCTGCACCACCGGTACCAGTATTACCAGATATCAATGATTGTGAGATTGTAACTGCAGATGCATCATTTGAAATTCCACCACCTGCTGCATTACTTGTATTGGCTGCTATGGTTACATTGGTCAAAGTAATTGTAGAGCCATTGCCATAATCTGAATGAGAGATACCGCCGCCACGGTTAGCTGACATATTACCACTAATGGTGCTGTTCAAAATTGTGACATCAACAGCACCATAATAGTTATTCACCCAAATTGCACCACCTGAACCGGCAGAAATATTGTTGTTATTACTGATAGTAGAATTAGATATCGTGACTGTTCCTGAAGCGACAGAAAGCCCCGCTGCATAGTATTGAAAGGCTGAATTCCCAGAAGTTTCAATTAAGGTATCATTAACTGAACCAGTAGCCCCGTTAATAAAAGATACACCTCCACCAGTGATGTTAGAGACAACACATCTATTCATGTTCAACACACCGGCAGCACTAATACCACCTGTCGCACCTTCATTTCCATTTTGGAGTGTAGCATCATTGATGGTCAATGTACCATCTACAGTAACATCAATTATTCTAAAAGCAGCAATGCCAGGATCTGGCTGTATAGTTGAGTTATTGCCATTGATAGTTACATTAGAAGTAATGCTAGCAGTAACAGTTAAATTCAACATCCCATCAATAGGTAATTCAAGCACATCATCACCAACTCCAGCATCACACCCACCTGTTGCTGTATCAGTATTGGCTGCTGTTACTGCATTATTTAAATTACATGTAACCCCATCCACATTAATGGTTGCAGCACTGGCTGTACCAGCCAACTCTAGCAGTAAAGCCGACACCAATGCGGCTTTTTTGAAATTGAAGGGTTCTTGTTGTTTGTTTGTCATTGACACACCTCTTTTTGATTGTAAAAACTGGAGTATTAAACTAACACAATTTTCAGCGAGACTCAATCAATATTATCGTTCAAAAATCACTGGCGATGAGCATTCAACTCATCTCTAACCTGATCAATCACTTCTGACCAATCTATCGATGCAGATTGACGGAATAACTTCACAGTTGGGTACCACTGACTGTCATCGCCACTTTCATGCCAGCGCCAATCCGAATTTCTATCAAGCAGTATCCACGTGGGTTTGCCCAAAGCAGCTGCCAAATGCGCAATCGCAGTATCTACTGTGATGACTAAATCCAGTTGATCCACCAAAGCAGCCGTTCTGGCATAGCCGGGTAATTCTGGCTCTAAATCAATCACATCGTGCTTTTTCAACAAATCACGATCTTCACCGGATAAAGGCATTTGTAGGGAATAAAACTGGGCATCTGAGTTTTTGGTTATGGAAAGCATGTTTTTAATTGGCATAGAACGATTGGCATCATTGACATGGGTCGGCGATCCTGCCCATGCGACACCCACTTTATAGTCACCTTTCAGTTCGCTGACCACCACTTGTTTGGGGATATTGATGTACCTTTTGGGTGCGGGTAAGTTATCTAAAGTGATGCCCAAGTTTCTGGGTAAACTCATCAACGGACAATACATATCGAATAAATCCTTGCTCAATGCACCGGGAATTCTGCTTTGACTCACGCCTTCTATTTCTGCCACCAGCGGTGCTAAATTTTCTGGGCCAAAATATATGAGCTCTTTACATTTTTCAGCCAACAACGGTAAAAAGCGCCAAAACTGAATATGATCACCGTTACCCTGTTCTGAATGGACTAAAATGATCTTGTCACTGATGTCTTCCCCGTGCCACTGCGGCTTATCACATTTAAAGGGAACAAATTGAGGTGTTTGCCAGCGCCAGTCATACTCTTTCCATCCCGCTTCATAATCACGCTGTTTTAATAACAACATGCCGCGGTTAAAATGAGCTTGGGCGAACTGTTGGTCGGTGGCAATGGATTTTTCAAACCACTGCATGGCTTGAACATGATCTATTTTTTCTAAATAAGCGCAACCCAGCGAATTCATGGCTTCTGCATTATCAGGGCTGTTTTTGAGTACTTTCAGCAGTTGTTCAATGGCTTCATCCCAACGCTTTGAGTCGACCAAACAAACACCGTATTGGTGATTAACCACCTGATGATCGGGAAAATGCTTCAGTAACTCTTGGTATTGTTTGAGCGCATCATCTAACTCACCATTTACATGAGCACGTGATGCAGCTTCTAATGGCCCTTGCACCGGATCAACTGGAGCCAAATTATTCAATACAAAATCAGGCAGTTCATAAGAACTGGGCAAGAATGGACTTTGCATGTCTAAAATAGCCGCAAACTGATGGGGTAAAACTTTGACCTCAAACACTTCTTGTACATTACCCGTAAACACCAAAAAGGCTACAATTTGGCCATTAGCAGTGTCGACCACCCAAACCCCACTTTGTCGTTCCTCAACACGCTTGGTCAGAGGTAAACCAGCAAAGGTGGAGCTTTCTCTGATTTGTGACAGGCCAATGATGGCATAACGGTCGATAAAATCCAAACCGCGTGCAAACCCAGGTAACTCAGCAACCACTTCAGGTGATTGACCTAACTCCATTTTCATCAACTGACCTGAACCAGATGACAAAAACCACAACGCGTCTTTATACCACCTGGGTGAATGCGGCATACATAAACCATCAACCAAGACTTCATTGGTGGTGATGTCCATAATCTGACCACCTGATATTTTGTTTTTACGCCAACCTCCAGGTTCATCATAGGCACCCAGCATACTGACATAGCGTGGCACACCATCACGAAAGCCCAAACCATTCAAGTGACATCGATCAGTTAAATCGTAAGCAGTAATGAATGGTGGTCGCCATTCAGGTTTGAAACTGTGGTCACTGTCTAGCGTACACAAACATGACATTTTGGTATTAATGAACCACAATTTATCAAATTTATCATAACCCATTTCATGAATATCAATTTGGCCAGTAACATGTTGTTTTCGCGGAATATAACAAGCATCTACATGATCACCTTGCCCAACTTTAGGTCCTACTGCTGCTAAGTTGCGATAGGTTGTGATTGACGAAGCACCTCCGATGGCCAATTCATTGTTGCGCTTAGCGATTCCCATTGGCCGGTCAAAGGCCATAAAGTGCGTATTGATTCCCTGACCTTGTGGCCTGAGCACCACCACTTGTCCTGCTTGGTAAGTGGTTACCAGGATATTACACTTGCCTAAGGTAAGTAATTCTCGAAATGAGTCTGTAGACTGACTGGAAAAAGTTTCGGTCATTGCATTAAACCATCATGAGTAAATGCAATATTATGTCATTGATTAAACAATTTATTCTACCAGCAAAATTTATTTTTACATTATTCAATTATTCATCATCTGAAGTTGACTTAAAGACGAAACAATGTTATTAATGTGGATTTAATATAGGGTGTGAGCTATGAAAAACTGCTTTTGGATTTTATTACTAACGTTAGGCATTTCAACGGGTTTTGCTCAAACTGAAAGGCTGTTTGGACAAACAAGCAAAGGTACTGAAACCCATTTATCTAGAGGCTCTGTAATTGGAGACCCTGGATTTGAGGGTGGTACACCCAATACAGCATGGACTGAGGCTTCATCAAACTTTGGCAGCCCAATTTGTGACGCAGCCAGCTGTGGTACTGGCACCGGAACAGGTCCGAACAGCGGATCTTTCTGGGCATGGTTTGGAGGCATAACTGGTGTGGTGGAAGAGGCCAGCGTTTCTCAAGACGTCGACATCCCTTCTGTTACGGTTGGTACGACCCTCTTCTTGTCATTTGCTTTTGAAGCAGCAGTCTGTGATGGTACTGGTTTTTTGGAAATATTAATTGATGGCAATCAAGAGTTCTTGATTGATGAAACTGATCCTCTATGCGGTGTACTCGGTTACTCCAACTTTGATGTGGACATAACCGCCTACCAAGGTCAAACTGTTAACCTATCCTTTAATTCCATCACCCAAGGGGATGCAGGACTTAACTTTTTTATAGATGATGTTGGGCTTTCTGCTTTAGGTCCACCATTAGCCACAATTGGCGGCACGCTCACTGGGCTATTAGATGGCAACGAAATAACCATTCAGAATAATCTGATGGATGATTTAACTTTAACCAGTAATGGTGAATATTTTTTCTCTTCTGTCATTGGCGAAATGTATGATGTAACTGTGCTTGCCCAACCCACCAACCCCAGTCAAACTTGTTTGGTTACTAATGCATCAGGAACAAATTCAGGAACTATTGGTAACATTAATATCGATTGTGATAATTCTGACCTCATATTCAGCAATGGATTCGAAGCAATATTACCCTAAATAAAAGCAAACAAATTTAAAAATAAAAGTAACCACTTTAAATAACTAAAGTGGTTACACCTAATAACTCCATTAACCTTGCACCAAGTATTTGCCCTATCAGCAATCAAAAAATCAATGGGTTCTACTTTTTAGCTTTAAATGGGTGTAATAGTTGCGCCAAAAATGTTCTGGGTATCCTAGGTACGGTTCCATAATGAGATGGCCACAGTTTTTTCGGCATATGATAAGTTCTGAAGATCACATCGAATAATATTAAATGGACGGAGTAATTGGTGTCTATTGCTGGTTTCTGTGAAGAATGGTGCCAATGATGAAACTGCGGTGTTACGAAAATATATTTTAAAAATCCCGTGGGTAAATTCACATTGGCATGTACATAAACCGCTTGAAAGGCCGCAAAGGCCACATAAATATCCAAAGCCATCTTATCTGCACCAATTAAGTACAAAGGAATGATGGCCATGATGCGATCAGAAAAAGTCTGCACCACATGATTTCTTGAACTGGCCAACCAATCCATGTATTCAACCGAATGATGGACCGCATGAAAAGGCCATAAGCCTGGCACTTCATGGTAAGCCCGATGCGACCAATACAAAACAAAATCAGCAGTCACCATCAGAATAATCACTTGAGCCCATATGGGTAAAGACAGCACAAAAGATTGTAATTCACTGCTCACTGCCCATGAAAATACCGAGTTAAAAAAGTAATTGGCTGTTAACAGTAAAACTGTAATCAATAAATGATTAAAAATAAAATACCATAAATCCAATCGCCACTCTGGCCTGGTTATGATCTGTTCTTTGTATTTAGGAAAAACCTTTTCGATGAAGATAAACAATATGGCCGAGGCGATGAATGCCAATATCAACCAATCCACACCCAATGACACAACACTCGGCTCAACAGGTCCAGTCGGCACTTGGTAGCCACCTAAAGCAAAACCCAATACCGTAAATAAGATACCAACTGAACCCATTCTTTTGCGTTTGTTAAGGATAAATGTCAGTAAGCCAAAGGCCAATGATGCCCACATGGTGACCGTCAAAATGGTTTGTAATGATGCGGCATCATAAACAGCACGTAAATCAGTGGTGGTTAAATAACTGGGGAACTGATAACACAAAACCGCCAAAAAACTTAGTATGCCCAGAAACATAGAAATGTAACCACTGATCCTACCCTCACCAACGCGAAATGCCTTCTCGGAAAGATCTGGTGTAACCCGTTCTTTGTACTGGTAATCCTTACTGCTGAATCGCATGTTTTAAACCCACAGTTAATATGATTTATTGATTGTAATCAATAATCATTCTTTTACCAATTTTATTCAAGTACAAATTAAAGTTTAAGCCTTTGGTACTGGTATTCAATACTTTTTGTCCAAAACAGTTACTTTCACTGTTACAACACGTTAACAGCAATGTATGAGATTAATTAAATAGATTATGATGAATTTTAAAGTCATTTTGATGACTGTATTGGCTTGCACATCTGTCACAAATCACGCCCAAAATCTGCCCAGCCTTTTGCTCGACAAAAACATCAATGCCACTTTTTCTATTGTGGCCTATGACGAAAAAGCCAAAGAATGGGGCATCGCTGTTGCCACAGATAATATTTATGTTGGTAATTCAACTATTTATATCCAACCGGGTATTGGCGCATTCTCAGTGATTGCTGAGACTGAGCCTGATTATGGCTTGAAGGGACTTGACTTACTTGAAACAGGCCAGACTATTAAACAGGCCATCAGTATGGTTAGAAACAAAGATATTAACACCAATAATCGACAAGTATCAGGCATAGATGCCAAAGGTGAAGTATATGCATTCACGGGACAGTCTTTGAAATATTGGCAAGGCCATGCCGGCCAAATTCTGGGTGAGAATCATGTTGTAATGGGTAATCAATTATCATCCCAGGTACTCACCCAAATGTCCCAAACATTCATTGATTCCAAAGGAACATTAGCACAACGATTACTGGCAAGCTTATTAGCCGGTCAACAAGCTGGTGGTCAAATCTCTGGTAAGCAATCCGCTGCCATCGTTGTTAAGGGGTTAAAGCATGAATGGTATAACCAGATAGATCTGCGTGTTGATCATTCAAAAACCCCTTTCTTAGATTTACAAAGGCTGATGAATTACCACTATGGAAGAATCTTGCTAAACCAATCTTTGTATGCATACCGACAGGACAACGCCGATCTTGCCCATCATAAGCTAAGCAAATCTGCATCTATGTTAGAAGGGTGGACTGGAATATATGCAAAAGTTGCTGTTGCCCATGTTCTCATTCATGATGATGAAGCTGCTGCCATCCCATGGATAAAAAAAGGGCTAAAGGAGAATCAAAATTGGCAAGTTAACTTACCCGCATTTTACTTTCTAAAGGACCACCCAGAAATGAAATCCATCATTAAACCAGGAACATTTACGGTCAAAGATTGGGAAAGCGCCATACAAATGCTCAGCCAGCTTGGTAGAGAAGCTGATGTGTTAGGAATGGCGCAAGACCTTAATAAAAGTCACATCGAATCAAGCCACTTAAGTTTTTTGATCGGTAGAAGCTATTTCTATGAAAAAAAAATCAAACAGGCAACTTCTTATTTAAAAAGCGCTCTAGAACTAGACCCTAATCACATTGAAGCTAGCCAGTTATTATCACAAATCAACGCACTTAATTGACATAAAAACAGACACTGTCAAAGCTCATAAAAACACAGACATAGGCTGGTTTTTTATGAGCATATGAATTCAAGAATCAAAGTTTGACCACTTTCTGATGAATGGTGCCAAATACATTGTGATTATCTTGATCGGTGATTTCGATCTTCACCACATCACCAAAACTCATAAATGGTGTGCTTGGCTTGCCATGTTCGATGACTTCAAGAACACGTTTTTCAGCCAAACAAGTAGAGCCTTTGGCCATGTCATGATTAGCAATCGTACCTGATCCAATGATGGTACCAGCACATAAGGGTCTGGTTTTCGCAGCATGGGCAATGAGTTCAGCAAAGTCGAACTGCATATCAACACCACATTCTGGCTCGCCAAACCATTCACCATTCAACCAAGTTCTCATGGGTAAATGTATTTTATTGTTCTGCCAGGCCTCACCCAACTCATCAGGTGTCACAAAAAACGGCGACAGCGCTGTGCGAGGTTTAGACTGTAAAAAGCCGAAGCCTTTGGCCAATTCAGCGGGGATCAAATTACGCAATGACACATCATTCAAAATACAAATTAATTGTATGTATTGACCTGCTTCTTCAGCGGATACGTGCATAGGCACATCAGAAGTGATGACAGCTGCTTCTGCTTCAAAATCTATACCATATGCTTCACTGACCACTTCAATGTCTTGGTTATGTGCCAGAAAACCATCGCTGGTACCTTGGTACATCAAGGGATCTTCCAAAAAACTCGGCGGCATATCCGCACCACGTGCACGTCTGACCCGTTCTACATGTGCCAAATAAGCACTGCCATCTAAAAACTGCAATCCTCTGGGTAACGGCGCCAAGACTTCTTCCATATCAAGCTCAAAAGCATCATGTAATCCATCTTCGTTCAAATGTTGATACACG
>CALDFB010000070.1 GCA_937942365.1 uncultured Marinicella sp.
TGAATAATGATATTATAAAATCTTACATGGACAATGTGCTGGCTGACAGTGCCATTGGTCCTTGATATGTTATTTGACAGACCACCATAAAGATCAGAGGTCTCTTATAATAAGCGGTTTTTTCTGTATGCTCTGATATTGTTTGGGGTTCACTCCATATTGTTGGTTGAAGCATTTTGAGAAATAAGAAACTGAGTTAAAGCCACACATGTCAGCCGTTTGACTGACTTGGTAGCCATCTTTTAGCATTTTAACTGCCTGTCTTAGCCTGTATTCACGCAGCAAATCCAGTGGGTTTTTATCTACCAAAGCCTTGGTTTTTCTTTGCAACTGCCTTTCACTGACGGCCATCAAATCAGCTAAATGTGGGCGTAAAATTTGAGGGTTGTTGTAATTGGTTTCAATCACTTTCATCAATTTATCAATAAATTGATGATCTAACTTAGCCAAACCCGATGTCATTGCTATGCTTTCAGAAGTGATGGCCTGACTGGCTTTTCGTTTAAGAATTTTTCGAATGGTTATAATATTTTCTAACTGTAAAAGCAATTCATCTGCATCAAAAGGTTTTGTTAAGTAAACATCTACATTTTCACGCCACCCTTTGATTCGACTCTGCTTGTCATTCAGTGCCGTGAGAAGTATCAGTGGAATATGTGAAGTTCTGCTGTCTGACCTGACCGTCCTACATACCTCAAATCCATTCATTTCTGGCATCATCACATCACACACAATGATGTCTGGTATGTGTTTAATTGCCACTGCAACACCCGTTTTTCCTCGGTTGACAAGAATACAGTGAAAAGCGTTTTTCAATCTTTTGCCTATATAGTCAAGCATGTCTTCATTGTCATCAATCACTAAAATAGTCTCTTGTTTTGAATCACCAATAAATTGAATGTCATTGATGGTTTCATCTTTGAATTCAATGGCTTCCTTTTGTAATTGATTTGCCATAACCATTTCAACTTCTTCATGTGTTGAACTTGCACCCATCATAAAATCTATGCAGTTAAACTTGACTATAAATGCACTGCCAGAACCCATGCTACTTTCAACTTCAATTTCACCCTTGTTAAGCTTTGCCACTTCTTTAACCAGTGGCAACCCTATGCCAACCCCTTCAGTGTTTAAATGCTGATCGAGCCTGTGAAAGCGATTAAATATATCTTTTTGTTGAGTGGGACTTAAACCACAGCCATTGTCACGAACCTCAATGGTCACAACCTGGTTTATAACAGTGGATTTAACTTTTACTTCCCCACCTGTATCCGTGTATTTAAGCGCATTAGAGATTAAGTTACTTAATATGGTGTCTATGGCATTTTCAGACGCTTCAATTGCACAAGAGTCATTTTGGACCAGACTGAGCTTGATCTGTTTTGTTTCAGCCAACGATTGAAAGGAATCAACAATCGTTTCTACTGATGTATGGACCTGCTGAGGCACTAATTTTACATCTTGATTTTCAGTAAGTTTAGCCAACTGTAAAAACTGCTCAATCATTGTAAGTAAACGATTGGCGTTTCGATTCACCATTTCTAAAGACTTGATGTTGTCTATGTGTAATGGCTCTTTCAAAAGTTGATCTACAGGCCCAAGAATTAAAGTCAGCGGGGTACGAAACTCATGAGACACATTGGCAAACATCTCATTTTTGTGTGCCAATAAAGACTCAACCTTTTGTTTTTGAGTTTCAATTTCATGGGTTTGTTTTTTAACTTCCGCTCGTAAAACTTTCATCTTACGGATATTCGCCTTGTGTTTGTGTTGCATGTATAGGAGAACTAACGACACAAAACCAATGAAGTATAGCGTATAAGCCCACCATGTTTGCCATGGGGCTGGAAGCACTCTGATTGACAATGATTTGCCAACCTCATTCCAGATACCATCTTTGTTGGATGCTTTTACTCTGAAATTGTAATGACCAGCTGCTAAATTGGTGTACCCTGCTTTTCTGTTATTGGCCTTAACGTATGTCCAATCAGGATTAAGTCCTTCCAATTTATACGCATATTCATTTCGGGCGGGATCCGCAAAATCTAGTGCTGCAAACTCAAACCCCAAGACATAATCTTTATGATCAAGGATTAATTCTTGCATATCATTGATGTCTTTTTCTAAGACAAAGCCATCGTTTTTCTCACCCGCTTCTACGGGCTTACCAAAGCGAGTGAATTCAGTAAGAACAACCGTTGGTGGCTTGTTATTCAGTTTGATATCCTCAGGATAAAAAGCATTGATCCCATCTTTACCGCCAAAGTAAAGCTTGCCATCATCCGTTTTATGACTGGCACCGAATGTATATAGATCACCCTGAAGCCCATCAGCTTGATGATATGTGTGCACAGAATCGTTAGAAGTATTTAGCTGAATCAAACCTTGATTTGAACTGATCCAAAGAAAATTCTTATCATTGATGATGTTGAAAATACTCGTTTTTTCAGATATTCCATGTGACTGATCATACCTGACTTTTAGATTTCCCGCCGAGTCAAACTTAAATAATCCTGATTTATGTGTTCCCACCCACAAGTCAAGGTCATCGTTCACATGCAAGGCCAGAACGTTTTTATCAAACAACTGAGTTTGCATCTGTTTATTTAAAACTGCTGAATCCTTATGTAAAGTGAAAACACCTTTGTCAGTAGCTAAATAATAGGAATCTCCAGGGCCTTTGATAAAACTATTGAACTGAATGTTTTGTTCAGTTGTATGCTTAATTTGAATGAGCTCAAGATTAAAATCGTCGCTTGAAAAATTATATAGACCATTGGCAGTTCCTAAAAAATAACTTCCCTGACTCCTTTCAAACATAAAACTAATCTCTAAACTTGAATCACTGAGAGGTACAGGATAAATCAAATCATCTTCTTTATTAATACGAAACAAACCCTTATATGTCGTGATCCAATGGGTACCATAAGAGTCAATAAAAACAGAGTTAGGGAAAAAATTGGGCTTTAGTTCAGTGTTAGATAAAACTAACTTCTCACATTTTCCTGTGGATTGATTCTGTTTAATCACATGTTCATTTGCGATTAAAATCATATTTTTTTTAAAGAAGTCAATATCGTAAAAACTTTGATCTTTTGAGCAGCTGATGTCATCCTGTAAACCAAACTTCAAAGTATTCACAGCGACGTAATCCATACCTCCATAAAAAGTACTTATGAATAACAACCCATCAAAAAAATCCATAAAAATAACTGAGTTTCCTGAAATGGACGTTTTGTCTTTTTTTATGCTTTTGAAAAATGTCAGGTCCCTTTTTGTGGTTCTTGAAACCTTAATTAAACCATCATTGTTAGTACCAAACCACCAGTCATCTTCAGTGGCAACAATCGAACGTATTTTCTGGTTGATGGACTCTGGCATAAAACGAACAAAGAGCTCTTTATCTTTGCTTTTCAGAAAAACACCTGCATCTGATCCCAGCCAGATGTTTTGATTTTGATCAGAATACAATGTATTGATATAAACGTTTTCTAAACCTGTGACATGGTAGTTGAGAAAATCATGAGTCCTCTTATTGAAAGTAATCACTTGGTATTGGGTACTGATAAACAACACTTCACCGGCATCAACCATTGCTGTAACAAGCAGTTTGGAATTGTCAGTCCAACTTTTGGGAAAATCATACACAACAACATCACCATCATTGATTTGACTGATACCATTTTCAATTCCTAACCAAATGCCACCCTCATTTTCAATGATGGTTGAAACATAATCTAAACGTTTTGATAATCCACCTGAAAACTTATAAAGCTTTTTATCGTTTATATAAAAGAGCCCATTCCCTCTGGTGCCAACCCAAAGCTGACCTTTGCTGTCTTTAAACACCTTCCTGACTTGAGAAACGTTCAACTCTGGGTTGTTTTTATAGAGATTTTCAATTTTATAGCCATCTGAGCGATATAACCCACGGTTATTGCCATACCAAAAATAGCCATCATCATCTACTGTAAATGACCAGACTGTTTCAGGAACAAACGATTCCAAACCGCTGAGTTTATTGAAAGTAATTTCAGCAGCTGAAGTGACTAAAGAAGACACAACACATAATACAGTTATCAATATATTCTTTATCAAACCCATCACACCATTGTATTTCTCTGTGATTAAAATTTTAAGGAATAAAGTGGTCGGTCAACTCAAACCATTTTTAAAATAAACAAATCAGTCACCGGCAAGCAGTCCTCCTCTACAATTGTGCCTGTTGTCATGTAAGTCATTACCTTGTACGTGAAGAAACATTCGATCAGGCAGTCCGGGTCTATTTGGCGAAAGATTGATAAGTCTGGGCAAAAAACTTGAAGAGAAATCTGTATAAGGAGCCACATCATAGCTGACTCTTTCCAATTCTGAATCCGTCAATCTTTGTGCATTGGCAGGATTATAATCTGGACAAGTGTTATTGCGGAAAATGGCGTATTTTTCAACCAAACGTTTTTCTATATTCACATGTACACACATTATACCTTCAGTATTCGGAGGTTCAGGCAGGTCATAAAATAAATCCGAGTTTAACGCCAAGCTTGAACATGCCATGGAAAGGATCATCACTGTGGTTATTTGTTTTTTCATGTTTTTTCTCTTGTTCACTGATTATTAATTTAATACACGACACATAATCGATCAAGAAATCGTCCTTAAAAATCGATTTTTTGTCCTGACAATTGGATTTTATTACCTGACTGTTAGTTTTTCTGTCCTGGATCTTCTCACAGCTTTTCTGAACCTATGCATACAATGCATACAACTCCTGAGTGACTGTTGGTTAAATTTATATTTACCTCCCTGTCAACTCTAAGTGGCCAGCCGATCAGTTGGCGGGCTTTTTTTGGTCGTTGTTTTGACCTTCAATCAACCAGAGGTACTGCTATGAAAAAAATTATTATACTAATTACATCAGTTGCTTTCCTGTTAATCACTGATCAATCATTTGCTAAAGATCGAGGTTCTTTGTTTTACTCAGATCACTCACAAATGAATCAAGTTGAAAACATATTAACGAAAACTGCCATTTCTGAGGTAACCGAAGCGCTCTCCATAGGTCATTTGGACTTTTCTGTTTTGAAAGAATTAACAATTGGTGACTCTTTTTATTTATCATTACCTGATAACAAATCAGAAGTACATTTGAAAGTCGATAGTATCAGTAATCCGATGGATGATGTGATAACTTATTCTGGAAAAGTTGAGGGCTTTGAACATTCACGATTTATTGTTTCTAGACAAGCTGAAGAGGTGTTGGGAAGCATAAAATTTGGTGGTTTGGTATACATTCTAGAACCAACCACCGCAGATGATAATCGCCATGTTATTCACCAAATGAACGTTGACCTGTTAAAACGTGGTGATGAAACAGATGTCATAACAGATACAACTGGTCCAACTACCATATTAAGTACCAATCCCAACCTTATCTTTGAACAAAAAACAAACAACACAACATCAAATATCTCAAAAGCCAATGGTGGTATTCGTGTCTTGTTCTTATATGCCAATAATGTAAGCCAAGCCGATTTAACTGCATCTCTGATAGTCAGTGAATTTAATTCAATATTGCGTGATAGCATGGTCAGCAGTAATAATTTTATACAATCAGCTGGCCGAGCACAGAAAGTCAACAGCAATTTTCAGAACAGGACAAGAAAAGAAATAGTTAATAGAATGGCCGATGCTACTGATGTATTCAACGATATTGAATTACGTATGCGGAGTGTTTCGGCCGATGTGGCTTTCCTAATAACCGAGTCAAATATAAACAACCCAACAGGAGGTGGCGCCAGGCTTTTCAATCGGAATGAACCTGTGGCAATGAGTGTAAAAAGTTATGCATTAGGTGATTTAACTGCTGTACATGAATTAGGCCACGTGTTTGGCGGTGCCCATGCGTTACCTCTTGGACCTGATGAAGTTGATTCACCCGATAGTAGAGGACATGGAGTAGAAGACATAGGTGGAAATTGGCAGACTATTATGGGCGGATATACCCAAGGTTGCACATTTGATTTTTCAACGGGCGCTGATGGCCAGCCTTGTACAAGAATTGGTTATTTTTCCAACCCTGCTTTAGCCATTGGTAATGCCCAAACAGCAGATATGGAATCCGTATTGGAGTCCTTGATGCCACAAGTTTCCAATTGGGGTAGCAGCCAGCCAGTAAACTACTCTGGTGCTGTTAGAGGATTTTCTTATGATCCACTGAAGGATGGACATGGTATTCATATCACAAAAAATGGTAGATACTATTACCTGTATTTTTATACCTATGATTCAAGTGGACAACCCGAATGGTTTTTTGGCAGATCAACCTTTGTGAATAACCGATTACAAGGGAGCTTATCTCGGTTTACTTTTAATGGGCCTGGAGATCTGGATTCTACGATTGTTGGAAACTTCAAACTAGACTATTCGTTAACTGCAGTAAATAATTTAAGAGCTTGTGATGGCGTCAATAGACTCAGCCAGCCTGGTGTTTTTAGTTGGACCATCAATGGTCAAAGTGGTACCTGGTGTAAACAACCATTATTCAATGATAAAAGAAATAAAACCCCTCTTACCCCTCTGGCTGGATCCGGTTTGTGGTACGAGCCAGCATACAGTGGTTGGGGGTTGAGTGTTCAAGTTCAAATAGAATCTTTTGGCATTAAACAAAGGAGAAGTGTGTTTTCTGTGGCATATTACTATGATCGCAATGGCCGCCCACGTTGGGCTGCCGCAGATAATTCATTTAGCTTTCTGCAAAATATATATGATTTTAGTAACTTAATGCATTTTACTGGTTACCCTAGAAATGGAACTGGAACAGCATCATTTCAAGATATAGGTCGACTACAATTAAACCTTGACGACGATAAAGCGACAATTTTTGCCAAATACCCACAATCACCAGGAGGAACATGGAGTCGTTTTAATGCTCAAGTAGCCAGACTGGCTCAATAGGTTTCTACAGCGAGGTTGGTTAGATGTGCTGAGTAATGCTGAGCCTTAAACTACCTTTCGCTGATGACACTACTTTAACAAACACCAAGCAACTCAGGATAAGCACCCGGTTTATTAAATTAATATTTGATGAACTGGGTGTATTTCAAGGAAAGGTGTATGTCGAATCAATTACCATACACAAAAGATATAACCACTTACCATAATTGTGTAAAAACGATTATTTTTATGACTGATAACAACGGAGAAAACATGAAATTACATCTCAAAAAACTGGTATTTATTACTGCATTGTTCAGTGCTACAGCTTTTGCATATTCGAATATAACTTACAGATGCTATTCAGCTTCAGGCTACATATTATTCGGTGGTAATGCACATGTTTCAGAAATACCAACCTTACTACGGTTTTGTGAATATGAACAAGGAGGAACCCTTGTGTTAGGTCAAAAAAACAATGATCCTTTGAATTAACCAACATCATCATATGTTGTTAATATTTATTCCATAATCGAATAAACCGATCAGTGCTTGATTCTCATTACTGATCGGTTCTTTAAAATCAAACAAGGAATAGGGTTGGGTAGTTCTTACAATTCAATCATTTATTGTACCTAATTTACATGTGTGACTATTCGGGTGTAATAGGTTGGCCACAGGGATATATAGGATGGTGTATCCAGTCCTTCCGGTTTTAGGATCCATCGTTTCAATCACTTGGGGAGATGGGCTGGGGGTAAAATAAGTGCTAGGAGCCACATCATAATTAACCTTACTGCGTTCAGAACCAGTCAATACTTGTGCATTGGTAGGGTCGAAATCGGGACAATAAAAATTATTATTGTTAAAATTTTCATATAAGTAGGCATATTTTTCTTCTAAGCCAGTATTTAAATTCTTATGCACACACATAGGGCCTCGCCCAGGATTTATAGTGTGATTATATTCATCAAAAGCTGATACAAAACTTGTGTATGTAATGGCTAAGGTGATCATAAATAATTTTTTCATGGTTTCGCTCCTGGAGAAAATTGACATCAATGGTATGACACAAGTACACAGTCAATCAAGCAAATGTCCTCATAAGTCAAGTTTTTGTCCTGACCGTTCGGTTTTTTCGGCTGATCTTTGCTTATCCTGTCCTGGATTTGCTCACTGGTTTTTTTATTAATACCTAAAATTAAACCACCAAGAGCTTCTTGGTATTTAATTAACTTTATAGGAAATCACCATGAAAAAATCGATTCTACCTTTTGTTTTATTTTTATTTTTTGTACCGGTTCAAGCCGAACAAATCTTCCATATGTGTAACAGCTGCTACAGCACTGCAGATGTGAACAATGAAGCTGAAATGATAACAATGACTTTAAGTCCAGGGCAGCATTCAGCGGTTATTGTCAATGAATTAACCAGTAAAATATGGGATGTTCGAGTTAACGTTTCCGGCGATTCAGGTGGCCAATCTTTTCCCGGTTTTTCAGATAACACTGTTGAAGTTATCTACACCCATTACCTGCCAACAGACAGCCATGCATTGTCTGTACTGCTAAGTTTGGTTGATGATCCTATTGTTGTGGATACGCGCTTAGCCCCCAATCATAATTTTGGTTTAATTGAATCGTTATGCCCAAGTGCAAACAATGGTTCTTGTACCGCATTAAACCATTATCTATACAACCTACCAAGAACTGTCCTTTATCGTCAATACCTTACAACTCCAAATTTAATCAAACTCGTTTGGAGACGTCTTTTTGGAGATGATTTAATATTTGTAGTGATATTTCCTGATGGCTCCATTGGCGCTTACAAGTACAATGGCTCTGTTTCTGTTAACAGTATTCAAGCAGTTAATAATACAGCAACCAATGCATCTGGTGAGATATCTAATATAGGCGGTTATATAGGCCTCGAGGATGATATCAATGCTCCAGGTTACTCGCAGATCACCTATGGTGGACATGGATCCAGTGGTGACTGTACTGTAGCGATCACCAGCGCCGATCAACAAACTTATCGCGTGACTGTACACTGCGAATAATTCATGTCATGCAAATCACCTCAGTCTATTGCTGAGGTGGTTTGAAGTTTATGTGATGATTAATGCGCTTGTATAAAAATTAACGAAAGTATAGGCTGTAAGAATGTGCCAACGCTTTGTTGAGGGGTTAGTCGTTGTACATATCAAGTTTTATCGAGTATATAGACTTTTTTGGATTTTGCTGTCCAGTCATGTTTTGTGGATCAAGCAACTCACTATAAATTGGAACCCTATATTGAAAATGGAGTTGATTCCCTTTAATCCCCCAGCTGATACCCACCATTTTTTCCGAAAAAGCATTACCCTTGTTTTGGTTTCTTTGATGATCAGGTAGACTCTTATACGGTCATCGTGCTGGCTGACAGAGCCATTGAGCCTTGAAATATTGTTTCACACACTACCAACAGGGTTTGGAAAAAGTTATGGAACATAAACAACAGCATTACCCAAATCACAGCACATCTTGCAAGACCTTAGATTATGGCCTTCGCGGCAATGACAATTTCGACTTAACACGCCGTCATTCCAGACGAGTCTTAGGCGAGATCAGAAATCTATTTACCCATTTTCACAAAATTTTAAACATAGGTTTAATTTCTAAAATAATTTTCTACAACTCTGACCCGAATGGCGCTAAGTTAAGGTGGTTTTTTAAGAATTTCTGAGGTTAAATTTAGTTGATAAAACGTTATAATAACGTATGAAAAACACTAACCTATTTTTGCCTGGATTTCACCTGACAACACTTCGCAAAAAGCCTAAATCTCAAGCACAAAAACTGGCACAGCAATTCAACAAAATCAAAGACCATTCGATCTCTCAACTGCACCAATACTTTGATTCGTTCATTCCAGAGAAGCTCCTTGAAAATAATCTCAATGGAAGATTTAGCCGGCTGCGTTTGTTCAGTAAACGTAATACCTTTTGGGCATTCTTTTCTCAAACTCTAGATGTAGATGGTGGTTGCAAAGAAGCCGTTAAAAAAATCCAAGCATCCATGGCATCTCGGTGTAAAGACATCCCTTCAAATTCAAGTTCTGCCTACTGCCAAGCGCGTAGTAGCCTAGAGGAACAAACATTAACTGATATTTTGACACATACCAGCAACATCAATTCAAAAAGTGGTCACTGGAAAAATCGCAGAGTTGTGGTCGTTGATGGTACGGGTTTAAGTATGCCCGATACTGATGCCAATCAGAAGGTATATCCACAACAAAGCAATCAAAAACCTGGCTGTGGTTTCCCACAAGCACAAGCTTTAGGTTGTTTTGATTTACATACTGGCGCATTACTCAGTTACCGCCTGGGCAATAAAAAAAGCCATGAGTTACCGTTACTCAGAGCACAACACAGCACATTTAATGCAGGTGATGTCTTCTTGGGAGACAAGATGTTCTGTAGCTATTTTGACTTTAGCCAGTTTTCCAATAAAGGAATTGATGCTGTTGTTACCATGTCAAAAAGGACACCTAAAACCGAAACACAAGCATTAAAAGTGTTAGGTGATGGTGACTTATTAGTGCAGTGGAAAAAACCATTACAGCACCATAAAAAAAACAGTTATACAAAAGAACAGTGGCAAAACATGCCAGATACATTAACCCTTCGGCAAATCAAGGTGGTGGTTGAGAACCCTGGGTTTAGAACCCAATCATTCTTCATCATAACCACGCTACTTGATCCGCAAAAATACTCAGCATCTGACATAGCCGATTTATATTACCAGCGATGGGATGTAGAACTGTTCTTTCGAGATATAAAAACCACCATGAATATGGATATATTGCGATGTAAAACACCTGGTATGGTGCATAAAGAAATACTGATGCACCTGATCGTCTACAATTGTATTAGATCGCTGATGGTTAAAGCATCAGATAAAGCCCAAGTGGTGCCTCGAAGAATTAGTTTCAAACAAACCATGCAAGCACTTAGGCAATGGCAATCCATCATTGATTATACAAATAACTGCCACAGGGAAATAACCAGAATCAAACAGTTGTTATATGAAGTTATTGCCAACTCACAGTTGCACCAGAGACTGGGCAGAAGTGAACCCAGATGTGTTAAACGAAGGCCCAAACCATTTCAACTCATGACCGTTCCCAGAGAGCAAATGAGTGAGCTTCCGCACCGTGGGAAAAAACATGCTAAGCGATCTTAACTTAGCGCCATTC
>CALDFB010000071.1 GCA_937942365.1 uncultured Marinicella sp.
TCATTCCTGTATTAATTTTCTCCTTAATAGAGTCAAAATTTGTATTACCAGCTCACTTGAAGTATTTAAAACCCAAAGAGACTGGTAAAAACAAACTGATGCAATTACAAAACAAAATTTCAAAAGGCCTAGAAAATTTAATTCAAAAATACTACCAACCGTTCCTCAATTTAACGCTAAAAAACAGTCAATTTACCTTACTGATATTTCTGGCTGTGATTACCTTGGTTTATTCAATGGTCTTCAGTGGCTGGACTAAGTTTATTTTCTTTCCCAGAGTGCCCAGTGAAATTGCCAGAGCCACTTTGGTCATGCCAATTGGCACACCTTTTGAAATAACAGACAAGTACGTTGAAAAAATATCAGCCAAAGCCCAAGAACTCAAAGAAAAATATACCGATAAAACCACTGGCGAAAGCCCAATTGTATCAATCATGTCAAGCTCAGGCTCTGCTGGCGGCTCTGGAAGTGGACAATCACATGTCGGTCGAATCATGTTTCAAATGACCCCAGCTGAAAGCAGAGAAAACTCTATTTCCAGTGCACAAATGGTCAATGAATGGCGAGCGTTGATAGGTCCTATTCCAGGTGCTGAAGAAATTAATTATCGCGCTGAAATTGGACGTTCAAGTGATCCGATTGATATTCGACTGAACGGTTCTGACTTTACCCAATTAGAACAATTGGCTGCACAGGTTAAAACCCAGCTTGGCTACTATCCCAATGTTTTTGATATCAGTGACAGTTTGTCCAATGGTAAAAATCAACTGGAGCTCAAACTCAAGCCTCAAGGTGAGATACTGGGCATTTCACTTGCAAGTTTAACCCGTCAAGTGAGGCAAGCTTTTTTCGGGTCTCAAGTTCAACGAATACAAAGGGGTAAAGATGACATCAGGGTTATGTTGAGGTATTCACTTTCCGAAAGAAGTAGTTTAGATACTTTAGAGAACTTAATCATACAATCACCCACTGGTGTCCAAGTTCCTTTTACAGAAGTTGGAACAATGATTTCAGGTAAGAGTCCATCTGAAATCAACCGAATTGATCGCAAAAGAATAGTTAATGTAACAGCTGATGTCAATAAAGATTCAGTTAATATGACTGCTATCAATACCGAAATGTCAGCGTTTTTAGACGATTTAATTGGCCCTATTCCTGGTGTAAGTTATGAGTTCGGTGGAGAAGCAGAAGAACAAAGAGAATCTTTTGGAATTTTGTTTTATGGCTTATTGAGTGTACTTTTTGTCATTTATGCTTTATTGGCCATACCTTTTAAATCTTATAGCCAGCCTTTGATAGTCATGTCTATCATACCTTTTGGACCTGTTGGTGCTATTATTGGACATTGGATCATGGGGATGAATCTCACCATTCTCAGTTTAATGGGTATGCTGGCCTTAACTGGTGTGGTGGTTAATGATTCACTTGTATTGGTTGACTATGTCAATAAAAAGAGAAAAGAAGGCATGGAATTATTTGCAGCCATCAGCACAGCTGGTAAAGCCAGATTCAGACCAGTACTACTGACTTCTTTAACCACTTTCGTTGGCTTGTTACCCTTGATATTTGAAAAAAGCACCCAAGCGCAATTTTTGATACCCATGGCAGTTTCATTAGGTTTTGGCATTCTGTTCGCAACATTTATGACCTTGATACTGATTCCTATCAATTACCTGATTTTAGAAAATATCAAAGGTGTTAAAACAGCCAAATTATAAGCCAAAGTAAAATGTAGATATTGATTTCTTTATAGCTAACCTGAATCAGGTGTTTTCATAGACTTCTAAATCTGCTGTGTCACTGTCGGTATGTCCGGCTCAATTCGCCCGGCTCTTTTCTTATTTTCAAAGGCTGCTGTTGCGGCATCTAGTTTGGCTTGCTCCTCAAGTAAAGCTATGTGCATTTTACGGTACATTTTCAATGAGTAAAAACTGAACGGACTGAAGAATAATTTAATGATCACTGGCATCAGTTCAATGGCAATAAAAAATATTTTTAACATATAACTGAATAACAAGGCCGCCTCTCCCAGTTCTGGATCGGCATGAATTTTATTCAAGGCCAAATACCTCACCAACATACCAGATTTTTGTTCATAAAATAAACCATCATTGACCAACTTTGTTTTGTACTCCGCCAACTTATTTTGTTTATCATCAATTTGTTCTGTTAATAACAGCTGTTGTTTTTGTAAATCAGTATTCAGTTGGTTTAAACGTTCATCATTAATGGTTAATGTGGTAGTTTTTTCACTCAATGTATTACTTTTCAATTGATAATCGTTGAGTGTGCCAGTAGTAGTCAAAATATTGTTTTCTATTGTCAATAAACGCTGTTTGGTGCCTTCAATCTCTGCTTCGATAACAGGAATCAATTCTGCTAATTGTGTATAGGTTTTAACAGCCCTCTCGTACTTTGGACCTTCAGTAGCAGGCCTTCCGTCTTGGCCTGTGCGTTCCAAAATGGATTCATTGAACCAATATTGATAGTCTGATCTGGTTTGGGATAAACGTTCATTCAAGACACCGATGGCATTGATTGTATTTTTTTGATCGCGCTGTAATTCCTCTAATGTCACTTGATAATTGTCAATACTGTTGCCTATGGTATCTTGGTCATAAGATTCATCGGTGTTTTTAATTTGTTCTTGCGTAGTACGCAAATTCAAAATGGATTGTTGCAACTGTGAAATTTCATTTTCTGTGGCATTTACGGTGGTATCCAATTCTTGTTCATATTCTCCCATACGAGCAAAGTACTCTTGATTGTTCTGTACCACATCTTTTTGAATTTGCTCATCTATGGCATCAGACTGTAAACTGATCTCAGCCAGAGTTGCCAAACCAATGGCAATGATCAGAGAATATATTAACCTAGGAATTAACCCAAAAAGTTGCCTGATTGGTAAGCCCTGTTTAAACGGGTTTCTTAAAGCCCAATCTGAACCTATGATGGCTTGATCTAAGAAGAACAATGTCAAAGCGAACACAAAGCCAACGGTATAAGCCGCAAATGGACTGAGAAATATAGATACGCCATAAGTGAACAGCAAGAAAGTAAATGCAAATGTGACCAGTTGCCTGAAGACCATCGCATAAGCCAACATGCGATCATATCGCCCACTCTCAGCCAATACCTCTGTATCAGTTAAGGATAGGAAAGCACACAGCTTAAACCAAAGGGATTCTTTAACAGGCAATGACGTCCTGTTTGTAGACACAGAATCATTGACTGAACCTTGCTCATTTGAAGGCGTTGATTGACTCATTATAGACCTCTATTTTATAGTTGAAGCCTGCAAACATGAAAACAGGTTTCACAATTTATCCGGTTGCCATGGATTTAGACACTGATTCGTGTTAATTGTGACTATATATTGTGACTGAAGTTCAAGTTGATTGCCAATCAAATCAATATTTTTTATTTGACCAGAAACGCAATAAGCTTGAGTTTTTAGAGTCAGAATTGTTCTTCAGGAAATAGTTCTTGCGCCAATTCAATGACGGTATTGGCAGCTGATTGATCTCCTTGTTGTTGCAAGACTTCTATTAAATGAAGATAAGACTCTGAGTCACGAGTATTACCATCAATCGCCATTCTCAGGTATTTCTCAGCTTTTGATAGGTTGCCTTTTTTATAGTAAATCCAACCCACAGAATCTAATATGGCTTTGTCATTGGGTTTAATGGCATGGGCTTGCATGATGTATTCATAAGCCAAATCAAGGTTCATGTCATTATCAGCCCATGAATAGCCTAGTGCATTTAAAGCATCTGGGTTATTAGGTTCAGCGGTAAGTATTTGCTTAAGATCTCGCTCAAGACTCGCTAGATCATCTAATTCACCATGTAACATAGCACGACTGTAAAGTAAGTCAACATTGTCTTTGAACATGGTTAGGCCAAGGTCAGCGACCGCCATAGCCTGTGCCAAGTTATTTTGTTGTCGATGTAGCTCAACCTCTAGTTGATAAGCAGGTATGGCATGTTCTTCTGGGCCATTTTGAACTTGGTGATACATGACGGCTGCTCGTTCATAATTTCCTTGGTCAACCAGCACATTGGCAATCAAAAGTTTAGCCTCATTAACTTGGTCTCCCGTTTTCACGCCTTCTAACAATTCCAGACTGAACTCATGCGCTTTCATCCAAAATGCCAACTCACCAATTTCCAACCTCTGTTGAGCCGATAAGTCATTGAGCACTACTCGATCTTGAAGTATTTTAAATTGAGCTTCAGCCGCCATTTCATCGTCATTTTGTAACAACAAAATAACCTGCCTGAATAACAGGTCAACATTTTGTTCATTACCTTTTAACAAAGCCAAAGCTTCATCATGTCGTTTCATATAACTGAGTAAGGTTGCATACTGACTGATATAAGTTTCATTGTCAGGGTCTTGTTTTAACAGCCATTTATAATCATTTTCCGCTTTCTTTTCTTGCTCTAATAACAACAATAAACGTGCTCGCCAATAAACATACTCATTGGTTTTCTCTTTTTTTATCACTTGATTGATCAAGTCCAATGCCTTAGTTTCATACTTTAGTTGAGTGAGGACTCGGCTGAAAGCAAATACTTGTTGATTGGAGTTTTTTACGAAAGCATATTCCAGCGCTCGATCTACAAGTTTAAGAGATAAATCCTCCGGCATAGAAATAATAGCCATTCGAATGTATTCCCATTTTTCATGGTCTTCTTCCGCCAATGCCATCATTTGATTGATTTTTATCTCAGCCTCACCAAAACTTTGTTCGCGTAGGCTCACCAAGGTCGATTGCTGCAATTGTGCCCACTGCATGTCTTTGGCCTCAGCTTTCAATAGCGTATCTTCTGGCGCAGTAATACCCTGATTTTTGGGTTGATTAGACTGACAAGCCATCAATATGGTAAACACCCATAAGCTTATGATGATTTTTAATGTTTTTGCTGTGATATTTTTCATGGGTTTATTTTTCTTATTTTTATCATTGATTCATTTGTGTCAAAAGTTCAGCTTGTGATTCTTCCGTTAAAGGCTCTACCACTAAGTCTAAATCTCCGTCTATGATTTCATTCAACTTGTATAATGTCAAGTTGATACGATGATCAGATATTCGACCTTGTGGATAATTATAAGTTCGAATCCTTTGAGAACGATCGCCACTGCCCACTTGCAACTTTCGCGCCTCTGATTGTTCTGCCTTCACTTTAGCTTGTTCAGCATCTAATATTTTGGCACTGAGTAATGACATGGCTTTGGCCTTATTTTTATGTTGTGAACGTTCATCCTGACATTCAACTACCGTGTTGGTAGGAATGTGTGTAATCCTAACCGCTGAATCAGTGGTGTTAACGTGTTGCCCACCTGCTCCAGATGAGCGAAAAGTATCTATCCGCAAATCACTTGGGTTAATATCGACGCTATCAACGCTGTTGACCTCAGGTAACACTGCCACAGTACAAGCAGATGTATGCACCCTTCCTTGAGACTCTGTTTCTGGTACCCTTTGAACTCGATGTGTGCCTGATTCAAACTTGAACTTAGAATATGCTCCCTGCCCCTCAACCAATGCGATCACCTCTTTAAACCCGCCATGCTCTCCCTCATTGACACTCACTAAACTGACTTTCCAACGCTTTTTTTCAGCATAACGACTGTACATTCGATATAAATCTCCAGCGAAAATAGCCGCTTCATCACCACCGGTGCCTGCCCTAACCTCCAAATAAATATTACTTTGGTCATTAGGGTCTTTGGGTATCAATAGTTTTTTTAACTCAATTTCTAACTGCGCCAATTGCGCTTTGCAATCTGACACCGACTCCTTAGCCAAATCATGTAACTCTTCGTCAGCCATCATTTCTTCCGCTTCTGCCAATTCAGTTTCTGTTTGTTTAAAAGCGCGAAAATTCAACACCAAGGGCTCTATTTGAGCATACTCTTTAGAGAGGGCTCTGAATTTATTTTGATCGGCCATCACTGCTGGATCTGATAATAACAAACCAATTTCATCATAGCGGTCTTGAGCATGATCTAATTTTACCGCAATCTCAGGAGTCATTTTTAATATCCAAATTAAACAGTTCAGCCACTAACCTGATGTGTTCTTGGTTACCAGACTCAATAATTTTACGCATACCACTGATGTTATGATGTGACAATTTTTTACTGACTTGATGAGCGACGGTTAACATCTTGTTGGCCTCTTCTTTTGATGTGGTGTTAGACGTTTGTTTATTGATGACTTCCTGTTTAATGTTTTCCACTTGTTGTTGATATTGTTTAAGTAAATCATGGTGCTGATGACTTTGAATCCATTGCAGTAAAAGTTCAGCTTCGGTATCAATGATTCTATATGCCTCATCCAAGTTATTTTCACGACGCTGAATATTCTCAGTAATCACTTTTTGTAGATCATCAACTGTGTATAAAAACACATCATCCAGTTTTCTGATTTTTTCTTCTATATCTCGTGGTACAGATAAGTCTATCATGACCATGGGTTTATATTTTCGTTTTTTGACAGCACTGACAGTATCATGATGCGTAATCAACAATTCTGGACTGGCTGTGGCAGAAAAAATCAAATCAAAGCCATGCAAATGATTAGCAACTTGAGACAACGACAATGTTTTTACATTAAACATATGCGAAAGTTTCTCAGCATTCTTCAATGTCCTGTTGGCTATAACCACTTGTTGGGCATCATGATTAACCAAATAGCGTATAAGTAATTCTGCGGTCTCACCAGCCCCCAGAATCAAAACTTTTTGTTGGTCTAAAGAGCCAAATATTTGTCTGCCAAGTTGCACCGCACAATGTGCGATTGAAACAGGGTTTCTCCCAATCTCTGTATCAGAACGAACTGCCTTGGCAGCTTTAAAAGCAGTCTGAAATAATTTGTTGATTTCCCCATTCAAATGATATTTGCTCGCCACATCAAAAGCGCGCTTCACCTGTCCTTGGATTTGTGTTTCCCCTACCACCAATGAATCAACCCCCGCTGTAACAGCAAATAAATGTGAGGCGCATTGTTGTCCTGACTTAAGATAAACGTAATCGGCTTGAATATCAAAACCCAATATATCATGGGATTTGCTTTTGAATTCAGCCAAAGATTTGACAGATAAATAATATTCAGTGCGATTACAGGTACTGATTACAACAGCACTATCTACTTCTTCAGCTTCAATCACTTTTTCAATGTGTTTTGGGTAATCCGATTCAACCACAGTAAAAGCTTCTCTGATCTTAAGATCTGCAGTTTTGTGGTTAATTCCAAATACGCAAATGGTCATGATTTAAGATTAAGCATATTGATCACAAGCGAATACTTGATCAATTTCTTCAGTAGTTGATTAAAGTAGCTAAAACTGTACGCCCAGCTTTTTGACTAAGTTGACAATTTTATCATGTAACTCTTGCGGTGTCGTCGCCAGTAGTGTTGAGTGACCAATTTTTCGCCCAGTTCGGGCCTCCTTACCGTAAACATGCCAAAACAGTTTTTCTTCATTGATACTCAGTATATGCTCAGGAAAAGCACCAATCCAGTTCAACATAGCAGCCATACCATCCATTTTTGTAGAACCTAAAGGTAAGTTTAAGCCTGCACGCAAATGATTTTCAAACTGTGAAGTGTGCGCGCCCTCTATACTCCAATGTCCTGAATTATGTACCCTTGGGGCCATCTCATTCACATATACAGCGGTTTCTGTTTGGAAAAACTCAATCACCAGCACGCCCACATAATTTAAAGCAATGGCTAACTGCTTGGCATAATCAATGGTCAAATCATCCAATTTTGAATGTTTAGCGGGCACTATGGTTGTAGTCAAGATCCCTTCTTTGTGTTTATTTTCACATAAGGGCCAGGTTTGGATATCACCTAATCCATTGCGTGCAACTATCACCGATACCTCACGCTCAAAAGCAATGCGCTTTTCTAATATCAAATCTTGTTCAAAAAGACTCTCAGGTACTTGATTGACATCATTGACTTGGCTGATCCTGTATTGTCCTTTGCCATCATAACCCATACGCCTGGTTTTTAAGATGGCATCATAATTGAATTTCTTGGCTGCAAATTTAAGTTCAGATAAACTATTGATGGTTTCAAATTCGGTGGTTGGGATACCATAACTGTGGCAAAATTTTTTCTCAAGCAGTCGATCTTGTGCTATTTCTAACACTTCAGGACTGGGAAAAACGGGTTTTTTCTTTTGAATAAAGCGCAAAGATTCCACGGGTACATTTTCAAAATCTAAAGTGACTATATCCACTTTCTGGCAAAACTCTTCTAATGCCACTTCATTGTGATAGTCAGCACAGACTAATTCTCCCACCTGACCAGCACAAGCATCTACAGAAGGATCAAAAAACACAAATTCGAAACCAAGCGGGTAACCTGATAAAGCCAACATTCTGGCCAGTTGCCCTCCACCTAATATACCTATTTTAGGATTCATTGGGTATTTGACGATGCTGGATCAGCTGGGTTTGAATTTTTCAGAACTTGTTCTGTTTGGTTTGATCTGTATTGTTTCAATTGCTGTGAAATTTTGGGGTAAGTCAATCCCAAAATTGCTGCCGCAGACAAAGCTGCATTTTTTGCACCAGCTTCACCAATACTCATGGTTAATACAGGAACACCGGCAGGCATTTGAACAATCGACAACAAAGAATCAACGCCATTAAGCACTCGAGACTGGATTGGAACTCCAATCACGGGTAAAGTTGTTTTAGCAGCCACCATACCAGGTAAATGAGCGGCCCCACCTGCGGCAGCAATGATGAGCTTTAGACCACGAGATTCAGCATGATCTGCATAAGCGAACATACTGTCTGGTGTCCGATGAGCAGAAACCACTTCTGCCTCATAACTGACTTTCAGCTCATCTAATAACTGTGCACAGTGACTCATGGTTGCCCAATCTGATTGAGACCCCATGATTAAACCAACTTGTGCTTGAGTATTTGACATGTTTATATTTAATTAAAGTTGTTTATTTTAAAGTGTGCTGGTTACTTTTATACAGTATTGAAACAGTACTGGTAAAATAACCAACAAACCTAACTGAGCCAATGCGTTGATACTTAAAACGGTCTTTACATCAAAACTGGCATCTATGGCTTGATCAGTATCTGATTCTTCGAAATACATCACTTTTATCAAACGTAAATAATAAAAGGCACCTATAACAGCAAATATAACCGCCACAACGGCCAATAAAATATACCCCTGATCAACCACTGCTTTGAGTACATACAGTTTTGAGAAGAAGCCAATTAACGGAGGAAAACCTGCCATTGAAGCAACCAATAATAACATCAAAAATGCATACCAGCTGTTTCGTTGGTTAAGCCCTTTAAAGTCTGATATCTTATCAGCTTCGACGCCTTTACTAGAAAGTAATACAATCATACCAAAACCGCCAATAGCCATGAGCGTGTAAACAATGATATAAAACATAGATGCAGCAACCCCTTCTGCACCTCCAACCAAACCT
>CALDFB010000072.1 GCA_937942365.1 uncultured Marinicella sp.
AAGCTGATGGCTCCAAACCATATAAAAAGAAATAACAATCAACACCTCTTCATTAATTTCAGAGGTGTTGATCAGTTAATTTTTATTCAGGAGCTATGATCGCCTGTAAAGGTAAATTAGTTTTATTCCAGTTGACATTATCTCTGTCTACATTATACCGAACCAAGGTTCCATCAATTTGACCATTGAGAGTCATTTGTACTTGTCCAGCTGTTTCTACACGTGTTGGTCTTGATGGACAGCTGTGACAGAAACTGTTGACATAGGAAATGTCAAAAGCAGAATTGTTATTAGGGCCACTACCTATGGTCCAATACGGGTTCCCATCATCATCATAGATAAATGTCAGCGCAACCCTTGAATCACCTAAAGTTCCAACTGAATGTCCCCAACCATTCTCGCTTGGGGTAAAGAAAGGTCCAGTATGTAGGTTGGGCGTTTCATCGGCGCCATATTGGAAGAAATATTGTTTTTCTGCACTCAATAAACCGTCAATCACACGCACTTGTATGGCTGTTGAATTATCAATAAAACTGGTGTTTGACCAGCCTATTGCGGTGTTTTCCAATGTACCATTTTCAAACCCACCGGGTACGCTGAATTCCAAAATGTTATTGTAGTATTGATTATGGGCTGAATCTGCATCGTTAGCTAAGTACCAGATCGGCTCTCCATCAGCTTTACCCGTATAGAAAAAATACAATAAAGATTCATTATCAATGCTATACATATCCAGACCATTGCCATCTCGATCCGGGTTCCACCACAATCCCCTTCTTGGCACAATGTCATTGGTATTGGCACCTGAATTACCCACGCCACAATTAGTCACTACATTACATTGACCATTGTTACCAATGTCCTGGGTTAAAATATTGTTTTGTCCGGCATTAAAGCCCTCATCAAACACCGAAGCCTCATGATTGATGCTGAAGGATGAGCCACAAGTGGCATCTTCGCTGATCGCGAAATTCAAATCACGACTTTGGCTTCCATTAACTAACAAACTTCCCAAGCTTATGACTGGGCTTTCCAGCCTAACGAAGTCGGCAGCACTGGAGGCAGGTTGATTATTTTTATTAAACACACATACCGCCTCTGAGACATTGATGCTATTGGCAGTATCACAGGCAAAGGTTAAACCATCATCAGCAGCCAGGTTTTGCATACCGATGGTTGCACCAGCGCCATCAAGTCCATTACCTGCATACTGATACACCCACTGTGAAGTGGCTGGATAGAGGATCGCCTGAACATCGATTGCTTCTACTGTATTTTGTGTATTAAATAAGTCCGCACCTTGCCACATAAATACTTCACACGCCAGATCAACACCTGTTTCAGCGGGTCTCGGACAACTGTTAAATGATTGATGATAAAACATTGAATCTTTAAGATCATCATGCATGGGCGCTATTCTAGCCCCGGTATTATCTTTATCTGGTGCTTGGGGCAATGGGCAGTCATTGTCCCAATCCCCGCCTGTTGCATCGGCTGATGTACTGATAAATCCGTTGGTGGAAACTCGAACCTGACTTACATTTTCCCCATAATGATCAAACGCCTGGCTTAATTCAATCAAGACAGAACCCTCATCCTCCGCAGCGGCATTGTTCACATTCGAAGCCAGTTCCCAATCATGCAAAGTACCTGTGCCAGAAATATCAATAAACAGTCGATCACAACTGCTGATCGAGTTACCAAAAGAGTCACTCTGTCCAGTTGTAGACCTTCTGTTTTTGCCCAAAGCCAGATAGGCATCAGAAGCTGTCTGTGCACCACTGTTTCTGGCTGCTAAAGTTGCGCTCCATCGTTCACCGGGGTCAATTACTGTGTCATTGTTTCCACATACTTGTACCAAACTGTTTGGTATATCATTCACCTGTTCTAACTGCACATCAGCATTGATGATAACAACAGCCCGAGAAGCATTGGCCTGACAACCGGCAGAGTCTTTGACAGTCAATTGTATGTTACCGACAAATTGATGATTATAACGAGCTTGAACAGCTGCTGACATGCCATCTAACTCACCATCCGCATTAACATCCCACTCATAGGTATAACCGCCAGCTCCGCCACTGACTTGAGAACTGAATGTGAGTAAATCACCCACGCTGTTTGATGAAGTATTAATTATACTGACAGTTGGTGCTTCACAGCCACCAGTTCCCTGCAAGGTTTGTTGACCGGTGTTATTGGGGTCTAACCAATCTTTAAGTCTCGATTGCGGTGTATTGCCCTGTTCCCAAGAGGTATTAAATCTACCGTAACTGTCGCTGACAGGATCTGCACATGTTTCCGCCAAATTACCAAAATGTAACTGGCCAATTAGCAGCCCATCAGCATTCCATAGACCGCCACCTGAGGAGCCCTGCTCTGTTAAGCCTTGATCCCATTCATTAACCCTTAAATGAGTATTTGAGATACCTAACGGTGAAGTAATTGATAAAGGGTTGTTTTCAATTGCAATTCTTTTCGCATGGCCCAGTGGGTGGTGTATCGAAAATGCAAAGTTAGGGGCAATATCTCTTCTGTCCCAGCCAGTAAATTCAGTTCCATAATTTGGAAGTGGATTTTCGTTTAATCGTACTAGTGCAAAATCACTGGCTGCATTGTTCGATATATATGTTGCACCAGATTGAGTGTCATTGAAACCAGATAAAGAAATCTGAATACCACTTTGTGTAGACCCAGGTGCTCGACAACTCAAAGATTGATAATTCCACCAAATATTCATTGACGCTGCTATAGCTTGATTTTCTTCTAGATTATTAGCATCTTCATGGCCACAGTGGTTAGCTGTCAAAAAATAGGGTGTACCATCCTGTAAAGTATTATTTATCAATTGTCCAGTACATACAAATCCGCCGGTTGGAGTATTGAAAGAGTAATGTGCCACTGAATTGCTTTGACTTTGCCAATCATCTCCTTCAGAACAATTTACATCAATATTACATTCTAGACTTTTAGTAACAATCGGTTGTTCCCAAAACTTATAAAACCCTCTAGGTATATTAAACAAATTTAACTTTAGATATGGCTTGTATTTATTAGAAACCTTAACATTTACTTTTGCATGGTCACCAGGTACTGTTCCAGGCCAAAAATATCCATGCTTTTTATTGACCGATCCCGTATATGGACCTTTAACTACAGTTTGATCAGCATTGATAACCGTTAATTCAGCCGTTGGTGGTAAGTAAAAATCCTTAAAACCAAAATCCAAGCTTGTGGCATTATCGGCTTGAATATTAATTGACCACTCGCTGTAACCATTTTCCAAATCTTGCCAGACACCTTTAGTTGTGATTCCATTTGATACTTTTATATCACTAACATAAGAATTAATTCCATATTTCATCGCTCCTTTTGTCTTAGCAGCCTTATTTTTTTCCGCTAACACATCAACATCGGGTAAATAGTACGTGTCACCTTTCATCTGGGCATGTACAGCACCATTCAATGACAAAACTATCAAACTTAAAATTAAAACAATGCATTTCATACTATTCACCTATTCTCCCAGCCATTCATTGGTTTATAAATAGCTGCAATTAACTATAATTTCGTTTCTTTAAGCACCAAGGCTTTGTGGCCATTTTGCTCAAGTTGTCGCTTTTGTTT
>CALDFB010000073.1 GCA_937942365.1 uncultured Marinicella sp.
GAGACTGGGCAGAAGTGAACCCAGATGTGTTAAACGAAGGCCCAAACCATTTCAACTCATGACCGTTCCCAGAGAGCAAATGAGTGAGCTTCCGCACCGTGGGAAAAAACATGCTAAGCGATCTTAACTTAGCGCCATTCAGCTCTGACCCCATTGATTAGATTTGTTAGATGGGTCATGTGCATCGCCAAACTTTCCACCTTGTGGTAATAACATTTCAAAACGGATGCTTTGCTCTTGAATCTCACCAACGCCTATCAACCAATATTGATTACCATTGGCATTAAATGTAAACCAAGTTGTTAATGCTTTCTTTTAGTTGTTGCTCCTTATGATCTCTAATAAAAAGCCATGCCTGTTCTTGCTGGGATCATACCACCCACATGTGAAGCTTTTTGTAATGATGAGTTCGTTTGCATGAACCGAACTAACACAAATTGCTATGTTTATTAATATGAATGTTTTAAGTACTTTAATCATATTTACCTCATTTCTGTTCTACAGAATTAATTGTTTAATAACCCATTTTTGCATTTTATATGGCATATGAATAGTTAAAATCAATATTTATTTGATTTATTTGCAATATATATTGCAAATAATGATATTTACTGATATTCTACTCGCAAATATGAAAAAGTGCGGACAATGAAGAACCAATTAAAAAGCGTAATTATTCAAATGCTCATACAAATATTTAGGCCGCTGGCAAAAATATTATTGAGATTAAAAGTTCCTTTCAATGAAGTGAGCGATATTATGAGGTGGGTTTATGTTGATGTTGCCAACGAACATTTTGGTATTAATGGCAAACCACCATCTAAATCACGAATCTCTGTTATCACTGGGTTATCAAGAACTCAAGTAGATATTCAAATGAAATCTGATTTGTTTACCGAGGAAACAGAACAGTATAAATGGAACAGGGCTGTTAGGGTTTTGACCGGATGGGTAGAGGATAAAGATTACCTAGATCAACATGGTAAGGCCAAGATTATTCCTCTGGAATCTAAAGAAGAACAAGATTTTAAATCTTTGGTTGAAAAATACTCCGGTGGCGCTACTGTGCGCTCCATTCTTGATGATCTAATTGTTTCAGGCTCGGCCAAGTTTACTGATGATAAAGTTGAATTATTAAAGCCATATTATTTGACTGTTAATGATCCAGATGATGTCCAGAAGCTCAACTTCTTGGGAGTATCTACTCAATACCTACTAGAGACCATCGAGCACAATATTAATCCTGAAAAAGCTGATCCCAGATTTCAACGTATTATTTTTCATGAAGAGTTACCGCTTTCTTTGATCAATATTGCTGAATCGTTCGTCAGAGATAAAAGCCAACAGCTGGCTAATGAAGTCGATGAGTACCTCGAGCACTTAATTCAATACGCAAATGATGATGGTGAAACCGTTCCCTATATTGGTCTTGGTCTTTACTACTATCAGGGAGACCAATCATGAAAACTAACAATTTAACAATGAACTACCAAACTCTTAATCAGGAGACACCAATGAAAAAATATAAATCGATATTAATAACATTGCTAATTTCATTTAACATAATGGCAACTGCTGCCGATAAAGGCCAAGGAGGTACTGGAGTCAATATAAATGACATCAGAAACTTTCAGATTGATCAAAACACAATCATTAGAGAAGATGGACAAGTCATACCTGAGATTAGGGGCCAAGGAGGAACTGGTTTCAAAGTCAGGTATCGCATCGCAAGTGATGTAAACCCAGAGGTTACCACTGGTACTATCGATGAAATAGATTTAATCAATACGCATAAGGGGCCTGTGACTTCCCTTGATCCATTCAGAATTTTCAATGTAGATACACTGTTAACTGCAAATACTTTTTTTGATGATAACTTAACTTTTGAGCAAATTAATGTAGGTGATGAGCTGAAGCTTTCTGGGTTTGTTGATCCCAACTCATCTCTTTTGGTCAGCCGAGTTGAAGCAGACGATGAACCATTAGATGAATGGAAATTATCTGGGTATGTTTCAGGTTTCAACGGAACGCAATTCAATATCCAAAATCAGGTAGTAATAATAGGTGGTGTGGTTCCTAAAGATTGCGACACGGGCTTAGCAGATAATCTCTTTGTTGAAGTTGAAGCCACTCCAGATCCGATGTTTATGGCTGGCTCTAGTCTTAACACAGTTACAAAAATTGAGTGTAAACCTGAAGGTATTGGGACTTTACCAGGCGATGTGATTCCTGTTGCATTAGAGGGTATTGTTGACTTTGAAGACATTGAATTAAACAATCTATTCACTATTGCTGGTCAACAAATCATTGTCAGCATGACAACCGTTTACATCAACGGTGAAGTCGATGATATTGTGGTTGGTGCTAAAGTTGAGGTAGAAGGACTAATGAACACAACCACTTCTGTAATAGATGCGTTTAAAGTCAAATTCAAAGAAGTCAGGTTTAAGTTTGAAGAGCCCGTTCTTCCTACTGATGTGGTACCAGGTGAATCTATATCTCTATTTGGTAAAACCATTTTATCAACACCACAACTTCGAGATGAAGACGGCATCCTGGGATCAGGACTGGGTGTGGAGACTCAAGTTGAAGTCAGAGGCTATGCAGATAGTGATGGTAACTTATACGCCACACGTGTCCGTGAACGTGGCAACCCAGATGATACTGAGGCGAGCGCTGATGGATTCATTACTGCTATAAACAGTCCTCAATTTGAGATATTTGGCGTTGTCGTTGATACCAGCACCAGTGTGTTCTTTGACATCAATGGCATGCCTATCAGTTCTACTGATTTCTTTAATCAAATCAATATTGGAACAGAAGTTGAAGTTGAAGATGCATTCATCAACGAAACCACCAATGTACTTTCTGGTGGCATCATCAGAATAGATGAAGATGATGATTTCACCAGATCGCCGGCTTTGAAAGCAGGTGTCACTCAAGCTCTGGGAGTCGGAACGATCACCGGTTTACCAGATGTCATATTTGCTGATTCTTTCGAATAACCTCTTTTTTAATCAGCAATATCAAGAAAGCCAGGCATTGATGCCTGGCTTTTTTAGTTGCACTTTACTTTATGGAATATAGAATTAATCAAATTAAAATTGAGGGAAATTAATTATGGAATTGAAAGTCTTTTTAATCGTATTTGTTACGGTATTTCTAGCTGAGCTGGGAGACAAAACACAGCTGGCCACCATGTTATTTGCAGCTGATAAAGAGGTCAGTAAATACACAGTCTTCTTTGCAGCATCTGCAGCTTTAATTTTAGCAACAGCAGTTGGTGTATTAGCTGGAAGTTTGTTATCTGAGCATATTAATGTAAAGATGCTTCATTATATTGCTGGTGCTGGGTTTATTATCATTGGGGCTTATACACTTTATTCTGCTTAAAAGCTCATATCTTTAATCTGTTTATTTGGTGAACTATAATAATTACGTTTATGTAAGATTTTGTGTAAGGTTTATGAAGAAAACAGTCAACTTGTTCGTATTCATTAATAGAGCTTTTTTAAGCCTTTGTTCTGTTTTATTTTTA
>CALDFB010000074.1 GCA_937942365.1 uncultured Marinicella sp.
TACTGTCATCAGAAGTACTGATGCCCTCAATATTTTCATGCGGCGCTGGTTGTATAAAAACTTGCCAATCGTCATTCTCTACCAGTGTTTTTTTGCCAGACAAAATATCTGGATTTATCAAAAGCACAGCGCCTTGAGCGATAAACTGCCCTTGAAATTGCCAATCTTCTTTGAGAGAAACAATCATTTGACCTTGAAAGACACCATTGATTTCGGCTGACTCAGGCAATGTTAATGGCAAAGGTTTGCCATCAAGTAACTGAAAATATTCACTGGTCCAAAAGGACGTATTGTCAACGATAAAATCTTTGGCCCCTGAACCTTGTCCTGAACGAAAAGCAATCACAGAAACTGACTTTTCACCCACCTCCTTCAGAGTAATGGCCTCCGATAAGTCGGTGCCTCGTTGCCACAATTTAAGAACACGAGGATAACCTGATTCTGTCATCGTACCTGAGCCAAAATCTGTTGCCACAAATAAATGGTCTTTGTCACGCCAACTAACCGCCATTTTAGATTTAGGTAATGAAAATCCATCTTTTATAAATTTCTTTTCCATCATATTAAATTCTTTCAACATAACAGCATCACCACCACCTGGCGAAATAGAAACCAAACAACGATCATACTTAGGTGCCAGACAATTCATGCCTTGGAACACCCAAATACCTTCATGATCTATATTGTATTGATCCATGTCCAGGACAGTTTCCCAATGAGGGTTTTCTTTGGTATTAAAGTTTTTGAGTTTAGCTCGACGGTAAATACCTCTGGGATTCTTTTCATCTTTCCAATAGTTATAAACCCATTCACCTCTTTGACTCACAGAAGGAATGCGTGACTTATTATTTAATGTCGACAATGCCTGATCATAGAGCTCACGGTACAAGGGCAAGGATTTATACTCATCAGCAGTACTTTTATTTTGTTGATGAACCCAGTCCATAGACTTTTTGGCGTCTACATTTTCTAACCAAATAAATGGATCTTGAATGTTTGTATCTTTGGCGTTAATGTCAAAAACCGTCAATAAAGACAGTAAAGCTAATAAATATAAATTAGGCATCAAATTCTCAAACTCGAAAGGAACTAGATATTAGCAGTTTCTAATTACGATTTCAGCTCACTGCCAAACTATTTTGAAAAATGAAATGACTTCAAAAAAAAATGTATGTAATAAAAACAAATCTATCAGGTCAATTTTAAGACACTCACAAATTATATACATTATGAAATACTTAGTTATATTTAGCTTCATCACCCTTTCCACACTACCTGTCAGTGCTGAAAAAATATCATTCAACAGTGGAACGGCCCAAAAATCACTGATTGAACTTTATACTTCAGAAGGTTGTAGCTCCTGCCCTCCTGCTGATGAGTTCTTAGGGCAGTTTGTAAAATCAGACGAACTATGGTCCAAATACGTACCTTTGGCTTTTCATGTTGATTATTGGGATTACTTAGGTTGGAAAGATGTTTTTGCATCATCAGAATACTCAAATAGACAACGAGTCCATAAACTTCAAGGCAACATCAGTTCAGTTTATACACCAGGTTTTGTCGTCAACGGAGAGGAGTGGGCTGGATTTTTCAGGCCCTGGCGTTCATTACCCGAAACTGATCAAAATCCTGGTGAACTTGAAGTTTCCATTGATCGTCATTTGGTCAACCTTCAATTCCCTGCTGCAACAAAAGAACTCAACTATAACCTAGCCATCGTGGGCGTTGGTTTAAGCACAGGTGTTCAATCAGGTGAAAATGCAGGAGAAGAACTACCCCATGATTTTGTCGTATTAGACCACCAAACAGTCGCAGGCACCAAATCAGCAAGTTTGCATTTACCGGTCATCACTAAGCATCAGCCTGAACAATTTGCTGTGGTTGCCTGGGTCACAGAACGAAACACCCTACGTTCGATTCAAGCTGTAGGCGGATATTTACCCGAAGGCACCATTAAAACTTTATAAACTGGGTAGTAAAACAAGATTAATTCTATTTGTAGGTGCATCAAATGTTATGCTGCACTTACAAATGGAATTCACAAGTAAAGACCTCTCAATAATTAAAATATAGACTCGCCTGTAGCCGAAGTGAATCGTTCCAAAAACTTCAAACCTCGGTATGAATTCCCTTTTTCATTCAGCCTTGGACTCCAAACAGCTATACTGAAATGTTTAGGTAAAACAGCAACTATACCACCACCCACGCCACTTTTACCGGGCAAACCCACTTGATAAGCAAAATCTCCAGCTTCATCATAAAAGCCACAAGTCAACATAATGGCATTCATCCTTTTGGTTTGGCTGGAGTTCAACAACTGTGTTTGTCCATCAAGTGTTTTTCCGTTATTAGCATACACCAAAAATGATCGTGCTAATTGCTCGCTATTCATAGATATTGAACAACAATCTAAATACAAATTAAAAACTTGTTCAACATGATTGTTAATATTACCCAAGGACCTCAGAAAATTAACCAGTGCTACATTACGATACCCTGTTGCTTTTTCTGACGCAGCAACAACTGGATCAAATTCAATACCAGGATCACCTGAAATGTCTCTGAACATCTCAAGTATTGCTTGCTTAGGGTCATCATAAACATCTAACAACACATCACAAACCACCAGGGCTCCTGCATTAGAAAATGGATTTCGGGGAATGCCATTATCATGTTCTAAAGTACCCAATGAGTTGAATGGTGTACCTGATGGCTCTACCCCAACACGTTGCCACAGCTGACCGCCAAGTTTAGTATATGCCATGCTTAATAGCATAACCTTAACTATACTTTGAATCGAAAAATGTTCTTGCCAATCACCAACATGGTATATTTGGCCATCAATAGTAGATAAACAAACTCCAAACTTTTCCGCATCAACCATAGCTAATTCCGGGATGTAGGCAGCCACTTCGCCATAACTTTTATGTTTCAACAAATCATTGTGAATTTGTTCAATAATGGTTTGATAGTCTGTCATATTCGAGCCACTCCGACTACATGGTCACCAAGATTCGAATAGAATCTAATTGAGGTTGTGTTTGTTCAATGGTATCAAGCGCCTGATCAAGTTGGGTTTGTAGGTAATTGACTTCTTCATCACGAACTTGGCCATTATGAATCGCCAACTGTTTCAAACGATCAATTTCTTGATTTAATTTTTGGCTGAGGTGTTCTTGAGCCAATTGCTTAATCTTTGGCATTTTTTTCTTTATCATGTCATCGGCATTTTGTAACTGGGTTTTGATCACAGGAAGCTTAGCTTTCAAGACTTCTACAGCCACATTCATGGGCACCGATGACTTGAGCTTGTTGATGAGTTTTTCTGTGAGTTTATCACCCACATCTATACCCACATTATTCGATGATTCGGCTAACACAAAGCGTTGGTTGTTAGGTGGTAAATATCGCGACAGTTGCATTTTGCTTTGCCCCATGGCTTGCACCAAATAACGACATTCTACAAATATCTGGCCCGCATTGAGACCCGAATTCTTGAGTACCGCAAAAGCTGTATTACCTTGCTCTTGATTCAAAATCAGTTCCATCACCTCTGTAACCATAGGATGCTCCCAGCTGAGGTAATGAAATGTTTCATTAGCCAATGCAATTTCGCGATCATATGTGATGGTCATACCATCTTCTTGCAAGTAGGGAAAGTAACCATGCATCTCATCGCTGGGTCGTATGACTTCGCTGCCTAAACGATGTTCTTCATAATTCACACCAAATAAGTCAAAAACTCGGTGCATAAACTTCTCTAACAGAATTTCCTGTTCGAAATCTTCTGCCTGCTCTTTGAGCGCTGCTGCTTCTTGAGGCCGACATGAATTGTATTCAAGCAATCGGTCTCGACCGCGGGTCATTTGCTGCAGTAAACGGTCACTCATTTGTTGGCTTTCGACTATCAACGATTTTAAACTTTTTCCATCTGATGACTGTTGTAATCGTTGTTCTAACTCTGTGTAAATATGGTGCGCTGCTGGGTTGGTTTGTTGAAATAAATTTAAACCTTCGTGATACCATTTAAACCATTTTTCCTGAGCTGTACCCAGTAAGTAAGGTACATGTATTCGAATTTTCTCTGTCTGACCAATGCGATCTAAACGACCAATTCTTTGTTCTAATAAATCTGGGTGAGGCGGCAAATCAAAAAACACCAGGTGATGTGCAAATTGAAAATTTCGGCCCTCACTACCAATTTCAGAACACAATAATATGTCTGTGCCATTGTCCATATCAGCAAACCACGCTGCAGCCTGATCTCTTTCAATCAAACTCATGCCTTCATGAAATACCGCGACATGAACGCCATGTTTATCTCTGAAATACTGCTCTAACTGCAAGACTGTTTGAGCACGTGATGCAATGATCAAAATCTTTTCAAATTTGAGTTCCTTGGTTTTAGTTATCAACCAATTCACTCTGGGGTCAATATCAAACCACTGATCATGAGTTAGATTTTCAGTTGTACTTGATTCTGCTTCATTTTCATCAGCTTCAATACCATTTGATTCACTTGACTCTTTATCCTTTTGCTCTTTACTAGTGAATTGAATCTCTGGCGTTAATGAGTTCTTTACTGACTCATCATCTAGGTACTGTTTTGGTGATTCTATCGCATCAACCAGTAGTTCCCGTTCCGGAAAACCACTGACCGACTGGCGTGTGTTTCTGAATAGCACACGCCCTGTACCGTGCTGATCTAATAATTGGTTAATGAGTTGTATTCCAGAATCTGGATCTGAATTCAGTTCTTGAATCGTTTTCATTAGCTCTTTATCTATATATTTTTTGAGTTGCTTGGATATTTGTTCATGATTTATTTCAATTCCGTCATTAACGGCTTGAATCAATGAATCAATGGCATCAGCAACCTGCTCATATGCCTCTTCTTCAGTTAAAAACTGTTCAAAATCATGATAACGATCAGAATCCAGTAAACGCAAACGCGCAAAGTGACTCTTTCGTCCAAGCTGTTCAGGTGTGGCTGTTAATAATAAAACTCCCGGAATTTTTTGTGCAAACTGCTCAATTAATTGATAAGCCATGATCGAATCACTCACGGTTTGACCTTCTGCAATTTCACCTTCAAACCACTCTAAATGATGGGCTTCATCCACCACCATCAAATCCCATTCAGCCATTGCAATTTGTTCTTCACGTAAAGGGCTTTCTAAGATCATTTCTAATGGCAATAACACCAATTGTGCAGACTCGAAGGGATTTTCAAAACCACTGGATGCCTCAATCTCTTGACACTTTTCTTCATCAAAGACACTGACTTGCAAATTGAATCGGCGTAAAAGTTCCACCATCCACTGATGGGTTAAACTTTCTGGCACGATGATGATCGCTCGTTGAGCACGATTGGTCAGTAATTGTTGATGCAATATCAAACAGGCCTCAATGGTTTTACCCAAACCCACTTCATCAGCCAATAAAACGCGTGGTGCATAACGCTTACCCACAGAATGTGCGATATATAACTGGTGTGGTAACAAGGCAGTTCGACATCCAGTTAAACCGTAAAGTTCGGAAGAGAGCAACCTTTGTTGGTGGGCTTGCGCCATTTGACGTAAATCATACCAACTTTGTTTATCAATTTGGGCATTCAGTAAGCGATCAGCAGGACGTGCCAAAGAGATGTTATCTGTTATTTCAGACTCTGGTATAACATCTTCTTCACCGTTGTCCTTGATTCCAAAATAAATATACAGTCCATTGAGGTTTTTGACTTCCTTGATGGTAATTTGCCAACCATCTTTATGCTGTAACTGATCATTAACCTGAGGCTCATAACGGCTTAAAGGCGCAGAATCCTTGGAATATATTCTTTCTTCACCTACAGCATCAAACATCACCTTAACCATCCGATGGTTTTCGCCCATGACCCTACCAAGACCTAATTGTAAGTCGGCATTATTGATGTATCGTTGTCCCGTAATGAATGACATAAAAATAACAGTTTTCAAAAGACGACTATTTTAACTAATTTTGGGCCAACTTCATGGCATTAAATGCACAAAATATAACACTGACTTTTTTAATGATTTGATTTCCTCTCATTCTTAAATCTGACCACCTTAAGAAACTAAATTAGATGTCAACCTGATCACATCACCAAACGTTGAGATAACAAACAACCTTGAAGAAAAACATGAAATTGATGTGTGTTATGACTGGTATTTTTGCTTTGGTTGCCACCAGTGGCTGCCATGCACATAAAGCAGATGCAGTCGTGGTAGTGAAAAAACCTCATAAAACCAAAGTGATTTGGGTAGACAATGACCATAAGCGCAAAGATTACCGAATTGTATATGTAAAACCAAAGAAAAAATCTATTTGTAAAAAAACACAGGAAGCACAGGTACTGTATTTAACTTTGTTCTGATGCAGAGATTGCCGGTCATTGCGAGGGAGGAACGACCGCGGCAATCTCCTCGATTACCAAAGATTTAGGGAGATTACCATGTCGCTGAGCTCTTTGTAATGAGGTCCGTTTCTTAAGTAATTAATTGCAATAAAGTTACGCTCATCTCGATATTAAAAATTACTCGGTAAAATGGGATTTCCTTGAGTGGCTTCACCTGACACCCATTCACCTAGTGGTGTAATGGATGAACCTGATGAATATTTTTTTGCTGTTATCCACCAAATATACCACTTGCCATCGGGGGCTTTTAAGGGAGTAACAAACTTAAATTCTTGCCAGCGATAAGTCCAAGTGGTTTCAGTACCTGACATTTTAATGTCGCCATTACTTGCCACATCAACTTTATCGATATCGATGTTACTGCTTTTACTTTCACGTTCAATGATGTCTTTGGTGGTCAGAATGATGGGGCCATATTCCCCAAACTCATACCGAGGTTTTTCTAGTATATCTTCTGCAAACTCGAATCTCTGATAATCTTCACTTTGAGCTTCTGGTAATTTGGAAGCATTCAATGCGATTTTGGCATTGTCTTGATATTTCTGTTGTGCTTGGTTAATCAAATCCAAAGCTTTACTGGCCACACTGTGATCTTGCTTTAATGCTTGTTCTAAATAAATGGATGATTGTGCCAGCGCTTTACTGCTTGAAAATAATTCTTCAGCTTGCGCCACTTGATCTGCTTTTAGAAACACCCATTTTTTATCACCCATCGGATCGTCTTGCCACCTTGATTTAACTTGATCCATTTTTTGTTGTAGCTTATTGATGGTTGTGGATGACATGGTTTGGTAATTTTCTTGCACTTGTTTTTGCATCATGATGGCATTTTGTTGCATGGCTTTAAGGTCATTGGCATCAAAAAGTGCGCCAGAATCAGGCGTTCCTGGGTTGTTAGGTAAATAAGCCAGCGGTGCGATGGCATTGGCCTCTTTCAAATTATGTTCACCTACGGTTCTGGCTGCACTGGCTTTTTCCAACCATTCAGCCACTGCTTTTTTATCAAAAGGTGCTTTCATTATTTTGGGTACAGGATATTGCTCAAAATTCTGTTTTAACAAAGACATCCTGGCCTGCACATCACCCAGTTCTTTGATTTGTTCATTAGCCCTTGTAAATTCAACTTTTAAGGCTTCTTGTAATTTAAAGTATTCCGCTCTTGCCGCTTGAACCAAAGGATCATCTAACTGCGGGTATCGGTTCAATGCTTCGGTAAACTGTTGGAATCGTTTTTGATTCTTGGTAACGTTTTGTGGTGCTTGAAAGGTCGAAGGACCAGTTGTCACAATGGATGCTCTGACATTGGCAATGTCTCTTGCAAGTTTCTTAACCTGTACTTTTTGACCAGAAACCAAAGGTGCAACTTCAGCACCAGAGGCACCTGCCATACCTACTAACATCAGCAAACACATAACAGTTTTTCTCATAAATAACCTCATAATTACATCAGCAGCCGTATGCTGCCGTTGAGATTATTTTCCTAAATCTGTTTCGTTTTATCTTGAAATTAAATTGAAAAAAACATGAAATCTTAAAATATTCAAATTGATAACTGGCTCAGTCACTCAAAATTCAGTTCAAATTCATCAACAAGAATATGCATTTCTTTCTTCCTATCTACATTTGAAAAACTGGCATCTATGGCATTATGCGTCACACGAATCAGCTGATCATTTGAAACGCCACAATGGACTTGCACCTGCTGCATGTTTTCTTCAAGGTAAGCGCCAAAATGTGCAGGATCATCAGAATTAATGGTTACATTCAATCCTAAATCTAACATTTGAGAAATCACATGTTGACTCATATGTTCAAATACATGCAGGCTGACATTAGAACACGGGCATACAGTTAAAGGTATTTGACTTTGTTGTAAATATTGAATCAGTTTAGGGTCTTCTAAACACCTCACACCATGATCTATTCGGTCTACCTGTATATCATTAATGGCTGACCATATGTATTCAGGAGACCCCTCTTCTCCGGCATGTGCAACCACAGGTAAACCTGTGGCTTTGACTTCTTTGAAAACCTCTGCGAATAAACTGGCAGGGTATCCCACCTCTACAGCCGCTAAACCAACTGCCAAAAAACGTTCGGTATGCTGACGATAAAACTGCCAATCCTCAGCTGCTTTTTCAGCACCCAAATGTCGGATAAATGTGGGTATCATTCCCCCGGTGATACCAAAATCTTGATGACAAGTCTTGAACCCTGCTTCTATCCCATCCAGTACCATCTCTGCTGGTAAACCTCGATCAGTATAAGTTCTGATGTCACAGAATACTTCGGCATGCATGATATTTTGAGATTGGCATTTCTTTAAGTAAGCAACCGTTAAAGTATAAAAGTCTTCAGCTGACTGAATCACTTCCGTACCTTGAATGTAAAGATCAACAAATGCACCTAAATCTTTAAATTGATAAGCATTTAAAACATCATCTAATGATTGATATGGCAGTTCTACTTTATTCTTTTCAGCTAAATCCAATAACATTTCTGGCATCAATGATCCTTCAATGTGCATATGCAATTCAACTTTGGGTAGGTTCTTAATGAATTTGGACACTATTGATAACTTTGAAAATAACATATCTTACCATTTTCTTGTTGTTTTCAACTGGCACTCTGAGTCCCTAAGCCGTAAAATACCTGCTTACTCAATGAATCAAATCAGGTATGAACACAGATTATTTAGACTTTGAACAACCATTGGCAGAGCTTGAAGCAAAAATTAATGAATTACAGAATGTCAGTGATGACAATGCCATGAACATTGATGAAGAAATTCAACGTTTAAAAAGTAAACTCAAGTCTAAAACCGAACATATTTTTTCTAACCTATCCGATTGGCAAATTTCCCAATTAGCTCGTCATCCTAAAAGGCCTTACACCTTAGATTACATCGAATTAATTTTTGAAGATTTTCAAGAGCTACATGGTGATCGTGCCTTTGCTGATGATGCGGCTATCATTGGCGGCCCTGCCAAACTCGATGGCCAATCTGTGATGGTCATTGGTCACCAAAAAGGACGTAACACCAAATCAAAAATTAAGCGAAACTTTGGCATGCCTCGCCCTGAAGGCTATAGAAAAGCATTAAGACTGATGAAAATGGCCGAACAGTTCAACATGCCCATTTTAACTTTCATCGACACACCTGGAGCCTACCCAGGCATTGGAGCTGAAGAAAGGGGCCAGGCAGAGGCCATTGCGAAGAATCTTGAAGTCATGTCTAATTTAACAGTACCCATTATTTGTACTGTCATTGGTGAAGGTGGCTCTGGTGGAGCGCTCGCTATTGGTGTTGGTGATGTCATTCTGATGTTGCAATACAGTACCTATTCAGTGATTTCTCCAGAAGGTTGTGCTTCTATACTATGGCGCAGTGCAGACAAAGCTCAAGATGCTGCTGAAGCTTTGAGTATCACTTCACACAAATTAAAAGCATTGAATCTAATCGATCAAATCATTGAAGAACCTCTGGGAAGCGCATACAGAGACACTCAATTTGTGGCCAATCAATTAAAAGAAACCATCAATGAACAATTAAGCAAACTGCTCAGTATGGATGAGCAACAACTGATTGAGAGCCGTTATCATAAACTGATGTCTTATGGTGCTTTCAGCGAATAACTCGCAAGTTTTAATTAATACAGCAAAATTCCCTGCTGCAAAGCACTATTACATTGCCTACAGTGGAGGCATGGATTCAACAGTCTTATTACACATTTTGGCTGCAGATGATCGATTTAATGGTCAATTATCTGCTATCCATATTGACCATCAAATCAATCCGGACTCTCACATATGGGCTGCTCACTGCCAAAATACCTGCTATCAACTTAAAGTGCCTATTATCTGTGAAAAAGCAGAACTGTCAGACCACAGTGAATCTGCTTGCCGCGAAGCCAGGCAGTTTGTTTTCAAAAACCACTTAACTACCGAGGATTGTTTGCTTACTGCACACCATCAAAATGATCAAATAGAAACGATCATATTTCGGATGCTTAGAGGTACTGGTTTACAAGGCATGACAGGAATACAGACTTCCAACCATTACGAACATTATCAGATACATAGACCTTTGTTGCACTTAACCAAGGAAGTCATTAAAAAGTACGTGTTATCAAATCATTTATCCTTTGTTGAAGACCCAAGTAATCAAGATAACACATACAGCAGGAATTACATTCGCAATGTAATTATTCCAGAATTTCTTGAATATGACACAAAATCAATACGAAATATTCAATTGACTGCGGACAACTTATCACAAAGCCACCAACTTATTTCTCATTTAATTGGTCAGACAAACCCATTAAAGTTAACACACATTACGAATAAAGATTTATTATCATCGACCATTTATCATTGGTTGAATAATCACGGATTATCAGCACCAAGTCATAAACGATTACTGCAATTCAGCCAAGATTGTTTAAGTGCTGCTGTGGATAAGACTCCAGAATTACGCCTTAATAATGGTCTAATCACAAAATGGAAAAATCATTTATATATTCTGAACGATTTACCTCAAATGAATTATGACACAATAGATTTGAACTTCAAATCTATCAATAATCAGGTTACATTACCTGACAATGGAAAGTTAATACTTGATAAAAAATTACCGCACAATTTAACCATAAAAATTAAATACCTACAAAACAAAGAAACCATCAAAACCAGTTTAAAAGGTCATAACAAAAAGATCAAAAACCTGTTTCAAGAAATGTCGATACCACCCTGGGTACGGCTGAGAATCCCCTATTTATATATCGACAATCAATTAATGGCTGTTGGTTCAGAAATCATATCTGCAGAATTCAAGAACATGCTAAGTAAATATAAAGCTGAATATCGATGGCTATCTCCACAGTTTCTTTTGTAAAATACAGCAATGAGTAAAACACAAACATTTGAAAATAATTTACAACAACTTACCGAAGTGATCCAAAAAATGGAGCAGCAGGATGTGGGCTTGGAAGAATCATTGAAGCTGTATGAACAAGGCGTCAAGCTCACTCGACAATGCCAAAAAATCATCGATGATGCAGAAAAAAAAATAGAAAAACTTATGGAACAATCCAGTGACTGATAACCAAATATTGGTTAAACGCATAAACACATTCTTAAATCTTCAACTGAAAGAATTACAACCTCACAACACCGGTCAGTTATTAAATGCGATGCAATACACCCTACTTAATGGCGGCAAACGCATGCGTCCATTGTTAGTCTATGCCGCAGCTGAAAGTCTTGAACTCAATTTAGACATTGCCGATCACATAGCAGCTGCCATTGAAATGATTCATGCCTATTCATTGATTCATGATGATTTACCTGCGATGGATGATGATGACTTACGTCGTGGTCAAGCCACATGTCACATCAAATTCGATGAAGCAACCGCGATATTGGCAGCCGATGCATTACAAGCCCTGGCATTTCAATGTTTGAGTCAAACACCCACTTCTGCTGATGTTGTCGTTAGATTAATTCAAAACCTGAGTTCCGCCGCTGGAACAATCGGTATGGTTGGCGGCCAAATACTGGATCTTGAAGCTGAAGGAAAATCAATTGATTTAACTGCACTTGAAGAAATCCATTCAAAGAAAACTGGTGCTTTACTACAAGCCTGTGTCACTATGGTTACAGATTGTTATGATAAGCTTACACCTGATGACAGCAGTTACTACCTACAGTTTGCCAAAAATTTTGGTATGGCTTATCAAATCATCGATGATGTCTTAGATGTAACCAGTGATACCCTAACCCTAGGTAAGCCAGCCCAATCTGACATCAAAAATAACAAGAGCACCTACCCGACAGTTGTTGGTTTAACTGTCGCTAAATCAATGGCTGATCAATTGATAAATAATTGTCATAAACAATTAGCTCATTTGAAAAATACCAATGGCTTAAAAATTTTGACAGAAATAATTGCTAACAGAAGCCATTAGAGTTTCATTTTTTATAAAGTAATTTGGCAGCCGCTGCTGCCATTTGACGATGGTTATGTCCGACCCCTTTCACTTGTTTAAACTGCCAATTCAATTGAATATTTTTATCAGTTGCATATTCTTTTACTTGTCTTATATGCGACCGAGCTCTTTCCAGCCTACCCAAACCCATCGAGTCTAAAGTCTTACTGTGCAGCATAGTTCCTCTGGTCTCTTCTTTATTATCTAACTCTCCAACTAATAAAATTAATGATTGTTTGAGTGAATTCCTATGCCACCATGGTTCAACCAAACCTTTTAATCCGATTGGAAATAATTTTTCTTCGCTAAATCCAGTATAAAACCCAGCGTTCGCTGCAATATAGTGTCTGACATGCATTGAAGGGTTCAACGTCACCCACCTATGAATAATCTGCGCGCCTGCTGAATGGCCAAATACATCATACTGTTGTTTCGATAAATTAAAATGCAATTTGACTTGTTTAAACAACTGATCAAAGTCATGAGTCAACCATTCACCTTTTGCATAAGGTTTTGCTAAATCAATTAACTTTTCATCTATGTATAATTTTTTTAAAACACCATCAACTGAATATTGATTTGAAATTTCATATTTAATTTTTGGAAAGGTATTCAGTAAATGATATTGCTCGAAACCATACTGATTTTCTGTGTAAGCTGGGGCCAATATTAAAACTTCTAAACGGTCAGCCAGTTGAATCCAATCGTCGCGATAATCCCATGCATTTCTCGATGCCCCTGGTAAAACCATCAACACAGTAGAATCTTTTGTCATAGATTCCGGTCGATAATAATAGACATCAATTGGTTGATTTATAGAGCTCCTATCTGAATAAAAATGAAAATTACCTGAACCGACATGTATGTCAATTTTCATATTAGAAGTGATTGAATTCAATTCTATTAAGTTCATACCACATACATCACATTGGCCATCTTTATGAAAAATCAATTCTTTGTATGTTTCATAGTCATGGTAACAAGGTGGGCAAACAAAGGTTCTTTTTTTCTCACTGGCATGCAGCAAGGTTGACAATATGAGGGTTTGAATTAAAGAGATTACTGATATTTTCATTATGCTCTTCCAAAAAAATTTAACTATAATCATAATTTTGTATATGAAAACAGTTAAATCATGAATGGTCCAACAATGTCATCAACAGTCTTCAAATTAGCACAACCTACTTTATTGCTTAAATCTTTGGTCATTGCCAGCATTTTATTCTTATTCTGTCTATTATTAAGCCAAAGCAGTGCTTTCAATACAGGCACTATGATGTTTCATGAGAGGTTAAGGATGTGGTCATTGATTTTATTAATGGTTTGGTCTCAATGGAAAATTCTGATTTTTTTAACATTTCAATTCAATAATTCACGTACGCTATCAACAATCATTTCTTTTTTGCTGATATGGTTACTTGTGACTTATCAACTTAACTGGATGAAACAAATTGGGTTCATACCGAAAGCTCATGACCCATATTTCGAATTCATCTGGTTTACATTGCCATCAATAATGTTCATTTGCGCCCTGTTTATAACCATCGACGAATTAACTTATTTTCCAAGGAAAAGAAAAGATACAACATTAAGTACTCATCATGATGAAATAGCCATAGCTGGTATTCAATCCAACCAAATTCAGACATTACAATCTCAAGGACACTATGTATTAGTTAAAAGCATAAATCAGGAAAAATTGATTCGAATGAGTTTGAAAACCGCAGTTAAATTATTATCGAATGAATTGGGATTACAAGTTCATAAAAGTTGGTGGGTTCGAAAAAGCCAAGTAAAAAATAGCGTTCGAAATAACAGAGATCTTCATTTGATTTTACATAGCGGAGAATCTATCCCCGTTTCAAGAAGCAAAGTTAAACTATTAAGAACTAATCATTGGTTATAACTATTTTAAATTTAAATAACTATATCAGTGCATCGAATACTGAGTAATATCAGATTGACTAATTGTATTCTTAAATCCAGACACTAAATTTATTTTAGGCTATATAGTCCCAACGTTATGTTGATGCTTTTTGACTTGTAAGATCCTGGCGATGTCCCGAGTTGCCGGTCACGGAACCGAGCTATTTAGAGTTAAACAGCGAAGCTGATTTCTTATTGGTGAGTGGTTTTTTATATAATCCAATATTATAAGAGGTTTGGTCATGTTGGTTTAACCATTATTTTTTGCTCTCGTTAACCAACGAACCTGAGTTAGT
>CALDFB010000075.1 GCA_937942365.1 uncultured Marinicella sp.
TAATAAGGTATGCCTGCTGAAAAGCCAAACAATGTCATGTGTAAAAACTTAGGGTGCAGTAAATTTTTGAATGTTTCTGACATGACAATTCATGGTAAATTGGGGCAGTTTAGCATGATTGAATCGAACAGAATGATTACAGTGATCAATATTTTTGCAAAAAACCTTCTTAACCTGATGAACATGAAATTTAACATTTTGAGTTATCAATTTAAATGAGTTATTATTAAGCTGTTATTTGAGAGAACACTGGAATGATTGAGGCGGAAGACTTAAAAGAATATTATCCTTTCAATAAAATAGAAATGAAATTCTATCCATTGTTGTTGAGAGAATTTGACTTTTTTGAAAAGCAGCAAGGTGAAAAGTTGTATGAAATAAATCGCAGTGCTGAAAACACCAAATACCTGACCAATGGCGTGGTGCAAATCACCACTGACAAAGGTCGGGAAAAAACCTTGAAATCAACTTCTCTCTCATCGAAGTACCCAATTGGTGATGCCAACAAAAGTAATACCATGGATGCAGTGGTGACCTCCAAAACCATGTCTGGTTTTCAAATCAGTTCAAACCTTCTGGATCACATACAAGTTTGGAACAGTGCATACACCAATGCCAGTTCTGACAGTCCTTTGCGTGGTCATGACAGTTATGAATGGGTCTCTGGCTTATTAAAGAGTAGATCGGTGCAAATGTTGCCTCAAGGCAATATTCAAGAGCTTTTTTTACAACTTGAAGCCAAGCCAGTTAAAGCTGGTGAAGAGATTGTTGCTGAAGGTGATGCTGGAGATTATTGTTACATCATTGCTCAGGGTGAGGCGGAAGTTTTTCAAGTCATTGCAGAGGGTGAACAAAAAGTGGCTAATCTTGAAAAGGGTGCGCTTTTTGGTGAATCGGCATTGGTCAGCAGTGAGCCAAGAAATGCTTCAGTGCGCATGAAAAGTGATGGATTATTGATGTCTTTGGCTGGTGCCACATTTTCAAAATTGCTTAAGGCACACGTGATCAGGTGGGTCAACCCCCATGCTGCGTTAGAAATGCTCCAATCAGGGGCCACGTTGGTTGATGTCAGAGAATCAGCTGAGTTTGCCCAACAGTCCATCGAAGGTTGTTTTAATATACCTGTTAATCAAATTCGAAAAAATATTCACAAATTGAACTTGAATTCCACCATAATTACATGTAGCAACCTAGGCTCTAGGTGCGCTTCAGCTGCTTTTACTTTGGCCACTTTAGGTTATGATGTATATGCATTGCAAGGCGGTATTAATGGGCTCATTAAAACTGTACATAGTTGATTCTTAGAAATTTTATCGGATGATTTGAGCTGGTTATTTTCGGTTGAATCTGCTATAGTACCCGCGCTTATTTTTGAGCTTTTCAATTGTTTTTTGTGTTCAAAAATCCAATTGAATGTACAGATGGGTTCAGTTCTTACAAATCACTGTTTTGCCTCGACAAGCCAAGTTCGTTAATGCGCCTTTGTGATGATGAAACAGCCAACCAATGATAAACATGACCAATTCAATTCAAAGTGCGGGTCTCAAATTCCGCCAAGCCGTAACAGACCATCAGCCACTCAAAGTGGTAGGGACCATTAATGCATTCACAGCCCGTATGGCAAAAAATGTAGGTCATCATGCCATATATTTATCAGGTGGTGGGGTGGCTGCTAACTCTTTGGGTATGCCGGATTTAGGTATTTCTTCATTAGAAGATGTTTTAACAGATGTGCGCAGGATCACTGATGTGTGTGACTTGCCCTTACTCATTGATGTGGACACTGGCTGGGGTGGTGCATTTAACATCGCCAGAACCACTCGATCGGTGATCAAGGCGGGTGCCGCTGCCATGCATATCGAGGATCAAGTGGCACAAAAAAGATGTGGACATCGGCCAAATAAAGAAGTGGTGTCCAAACAAGAAATGGTAGACCGAATCAAAGCTGCTGTTGATGCGAGAACAGACGAAGACTTTGTAATTATGGCCCGAACCGATGCTTTGGCGATTGAAGGTGAAGCTGCAGCCATTGAACGAGCAGTCGCCTGTGTTGAAGCCGGTGCCGACATGATCTTTCCTGAAGCGATGAAAACTTTGGATCAATATCAAAGGTTCAGAGCTGCTGTAGATGTACCAGTTTTGGCAAATATCACCGAGTTTGGTCATACGCCATTATTCACTTCAGAGGAGTTAGGTGAGCATGGGGTTGATATTGTGTTGTATTGCTGCAGTGCTTATCGAGCCATGAACAGAGCAGCAGAGTTGGTTTATCAATCAATTTTGGCTCAAGGGCACCAAAAAGATGTGTTGGACATCATGCAAACCAGAGAGGAATTGTATGGGCATTTGGACTATCACAGCTACGAACAAAAATTAGATCAGCTTTTTAAAGAAGATTGAATGTTAACGAGGTATTTTTAAAGGGGTCAGTACCCTTTAAAACAGAGTTTCAAACTTTGTTATACCTTTATAGAATATCTAAAGGGTACTGACCCCTTTAAAAAAGAGAAAAGAATATGGGTAATGCAAAAAAAGCAGGTGGTGCAGGCCTTCGCGGTCAAAGCGCTGGTGAAACAAAATTATGTACAGTGGGTAAAATTGGCGCGGGTTTAACGTACCGTGGTTATGATGTAGATGACCTGGCTACCAATGCGAGCTTTTACGAAACTGCCTATTTGATTTTGCATGGTAAATTACCGAATCAAACTGAATTGGATGCTTATAAAAAACGAATCAACTCTATGCGTGAGCTGCCAGAGGCGGTTAAGAAAACCTTAGAACTGATACCAAGAGACGCTCACCCTATGGATGTGATGCGAACCGGCTGTTCAATTCTGGGTAACTTAGAAGGCGAAACTGATTTTTCACAACAATTGGATAAAGCAGATCGTTTGGTGGCTATATTTCCTTCTATAATTTGCTATTGGTATAAGTTCGTGACCGAGGGTGTACGTATTGATACGGCCTCTGATATTGATGGTGTGGGCGCGCATTTCTTGGAAATGTTACATGGAAAAACGCCGAGTGAGTTACATGCGAGGGTGATGGATGTTTCTTTGGTTTTGTATGCGGAACATGAATTCAATGCATCGACTTTCACTGGTCGAGTGGTGGCATCCACATTGTCAGACATCCATTCATGTGTCACAGCTTCTGTTGGTGCTTTACGTGGTCCATTACACGGTGGTGCCAATGAAGCCGCGATGGCATTGATCGAACAATGGTCAACGCCAGAAGAAGCGGAAGCGGCTATTGGACACATGCTAGAAACCAAACAATTGATCATGGGCTTTGGTCATGCGGTTTATACCGAGCGTGACCCCCGTAATGCCATCATTAAACGTTGGTCTGAGAAATTAGCTGAAGAAGTTGGAGACAGTGTTTTGTATCCGGTGAGCTGTGCTGTTGAAAAGAAAATGTGGGATGAGAAAAAGTTATTTCCTAATGCTGATTTCTTCCATGCCTCTGCTTATCACTTTATGGGCATTCCTACAGAGTTGTTTACGCCTATATTTGTGATGTCTCGAGTGACCGGTTGGACTGCTCACGTGATGGAGCAACGTGAAAATAATCGCATCATCAGACCTAATGCCGATTATACGGGGCCTGATACCAGAAAAGTAGGGCCCATAGCAGATCGCGATTAATCTTTTTGCTTGAGCCTAATAAAAAAGCCCGGCTGTTTGACCGGGCTTTTTTGTCTCCATCAGCCATTAAAATCAATTGTTTTCAAACCCGGTCATAATGATGAGGTTATCTTGAGCGGACAGAAATTCCACAGTTTCAATGTCACAACCGTTTGCCACCATCCTCATGACCGTCATGGTCATGGGTGTCACCATTCTGGTCATTGGTGTTAGTACAGTTGGTACCTGCCAGTATACAAATGACGTGATCTGTATTGGTGGTGAACACATGAGTGCTGGCCTTTAACTTCAAAAGAAAAGCCAAGGTTGATGCGGTTTTTTAAAAAGCCTTTGTCGTGTTCTTCACGTGACTCTCAATAATCAGTTGATTGAATTTAAAGTGCAGTAGTTTTCTGCTTGTTTTTTAATATTTGTAATGTCTGCTTTTGATTGTGTTCATTGCAAAAGGGTGCCTTATATTGATACTTTGGTCCTGTGTTTTGCCCTTTATGATGTCTGGGTTTTAAAATTAACAGAAACATCATATGATGGTTAGCTAACAATTATTGAGCCTATTTTATGAATCAATCAATCTATCAGTGGATTAAGCAAGGTCTGATTAAACCAGAACAACAGCAAACGGCTTTGCAGCTCGCAGGAGAGCGACCAACTGCTGCAGCATGGCTGGTGTTCAGTAGGAATTTAATGTTGTTGCTGGGTTTGTTGTCTTTGGCCTTTGGTGTGGTTTTTTTCTTCGCATTCAACTGGAATGAAATGGGGCGCATGTATAAATTTGCCGCATTACAGGTACTGTTGGTACTTTCATTTGTTGGTTATTACTTTAAATCTCAATCATTTTGGCTGTCACAAGCTTTGCTATTGGTGGCTGTGATTGTATTGGGTGCTTTGCTGGCTTTATTTGGACAAACCTATCAGACGGGTGCCGACCCATGGCAATTGTTTGCCACCTGGGCTTTGTTGATTACACCTTTGGTATTATTCAGTCGCTCAGAGGTTTTGTGGGTGTTTTGGGCATTGTTGATTAATACCGGTTTGGGGTTGTATCTGTATATCCAACATCCTTTATTGGGTTCTGTGTTTGCCAGTGCGGGATGGTTTTGGCCATTTCTTTTGGTCAATACCAGTTTGTTAATTCTGGTTGAATGGATATCTCGGAATCCAGATGTCACCAATCTGCACCGCAAATTTTCATTATTGAATTTAAAGTACCGTTGGGCTGCTCAAATATTGGGCTTGAGAGTGATGTATATACTGACAGTCGTTGGCATGCATGCCATCTGGAAAAGCTCCAGCCATCAAAGTATTAATTTTATTGTTTATTTAGCGATGATGGTAACAATCTTTATCTACTATCGATACAAGGCAAAAGATTTATTGCTTTTAACAGCTTGGATGTTGAGCCTAATTGTATTTTCATTGACATTTTTAGCTTATTTTATTTTTGATGGTTTAGATGAAGGGGGGTTGCTGTTATTGGCAATTTGTTTGATTGGAATGACCACATTTGCAGTGCAATGGATTAAGAAAACTCATGAGTTGTTTAAAATGGAGGTCTCATCATGAGTGATGCTCAAGTTTGGGAACAACTTAAATTGCGAAAAATAGTTTCAGGTGTGCGGCCAGATGGAGAAGACGATAAAGTTCAAACTTTATGGTATGTAAGGGTTTTGCAAGGCTTTGCAGGCTGGGTGGCTGCTTTGTTTTTAATTGGCTTTTTGGGGTTGGGTGTTGTGGGGTTATTTGAATATAACGCTGCATTGATGCTCTTGGGTGTCATCATTAATATTTCAACTTATGTGTTTTTTAAAAATAAATCTGACAGTGATTTTTTTGAACAGTTGGTTTTGGCATTCAGTTTAACCGGACAGTTCTTGTTTGCATTTGGTTTATTTGCTGTGTTTGATTTCAGGTCACGCCATTGGATATTTGTGATTGGTTTGTATCAATTGGTGTTGATGTGGTTAGTCAATCACTATTTACATCGTTTCTTAAGTACTTGTTTTGCGGTGCTGGCACTGTTTTGGAGTTTTGATGTATTGATTTATTCAGGCTTGGGCAGCGCCATTGTAGCTGCATTATTCGTTTGGATCTGGCTCAATAAAACGGCTTGGCACTCAGTACAAGACTTTTATGAACCTATTGGCTACGCGTTGGCATTATCATTGTTGTTTCTTAATGTGCAAAGCCAATTATGGTTGTCTCCATTTTGGTTTCAATCGGGGCAGTTGTCTTGGTTGATGCAAAATGCCAATTGGATTTCAGCGGTATTGAATTCTGCGGTGCTGTTGTATTTTATTTATAGGGTGACCCGAGAACAAAGGATTGGCCTGGCTTCAACAACTGGGCGCTTGATAATATTGGCTGCTGTGATGATGTTGTTTTCAGCGATGCCAATCATCGGTTTGAGCAGTGCTCTGTTGGTGCTGTTGGTTGGCTTTGCCAGACAGAATAAAGTTCTTATGATCTTGGGTGGTTTGGCTTTATTGGGTTTTGTGTGTTGGTATTATTATTCATTGCAAATAACTTTATTGCATAAATCGATGATTTTGATGGCCATTGGTGTGGTGCTGTTGCTCGGTGCATTGTTATTAAAATACAGCATGGCATTAAATAAAGAAAATAAGTCTGAGGCAATCAGTGAATCTGAAAAAGTTGGTTTAACTGCTTGGCAAAAAATCGTGGCTGTATTGACCTTGGTACTTGGTTTGGTAGGAGTGAATCATTCGATCATGCAAAAAGAACAGGTATTGGCCGATGGCCAATCAGTCTTATTAGAACTCGCCCCGTTGGACCCACGTTCAATTATGCAAGGTGATTTTATGCGTTTGCGCTTTGCTATGGCTCAGGAAATACGAGCTAACTTGCCGGTGTCTAGTTTGCCCGGCAGGCAAGAAAATCATGACGGTTATGTTTGGGTGAAACTGAATGAAAACGGTGTGGGTGAGTTTCATGCTTTAACTGAGGCTGATCAAAACCTTCTACAGAGTAATGAGTCTGACGATGATTCATTGCTTAAACTTCAATACAGAATCCGTAATAACCGAGTTCAGTTCGCTACCAATGCTTTTTTCTTTCAGGAAGGAGATGCTGCTTTATTTGATCAGGCTCGATATGGATTATTTAAGGTGGCTGATGATGGTGAATTGTTATTGACTGCAATGTATGACGGTGAGTATGAATTGCTGGGTGAAAATCGCATGGATTAAAAGCTGGCAACTTGTGCGCATAACGATTTAATGGCAGACAACGTTCTCAAAGTTGGGCGGGTAAAATGGTCGGCTTCAAGTACTGCAATGTGTTGATTGGCAATAGCTGGAATGCTGGGCCATTGTGCCAATTGATGGTCATCTTGTAGTGGTTCCAATCTAATGAGAACCGCTGGCTTTTTAAGAACGACCGATTCTAAAGTAACGGCAGCGGACAGATTGTCCAAGTCGTTGAATATGTTGTTGAGGCCACAAATTTCTGCCGCTTCGCTCATCCAATGCTGCCCATTGACGGTATAGATAGGTTGGTTAGAAATTTGTATCAAGGCAGTGTGTTGAGTCAGAGGTTGTTTTTTAAGGCGATTAAGCTCAGATAAGAACCTATTGACTGATTCATTGGGTTGGGTGTTCAGTGTCCGCGCGATCATGTGAATGGCGTCAGGGATATCTTTCAGGTGATTTATTTCAACATTCACCAAGTTAAACCCCAAAGATTTAAGTTGTTCTCGTGTTTGTATGGGCGTACCATTGTGCCAATAAAAAACCACATCAGGTTCGAGCTCACTGATCAATTCCAAATTTAAGTGAAAGGCATCACCTATGATTTGTTTACTATGCGCATCTTCTGGATAGTTGCTGTAAGCACTTATGCCAACTATGTTGTCGCCACCACCGGCCGAATAAATCAGTTCGGTTAAGTGTGGTGCGAGAGATATACTGGTGATTGTTTTTGAGCCATCACTCTGATGACTGTTGTTTTGACTGGTGTCAGAATCGTTGCCAGAATGATTGCAAGCAGACAATGTAAAGCAAAACATTAATTTTAATAGGATATTTTTGTGGTTAAACATAGGTGTCTGGTTTGAGGAATTAATTCATTAACAATCAGGCATTGTATAGTCAATTTAAATCTATACCAATGTTATTTTTAATGCTGTTATTGGATGATAAAGTGAGGATTGTCTTTGTGTAATTGATGGCTCAAAAAAACAGTTGAAAAAATAGATTGTTTTTCAACAACAAATGCCTATAATTCGCTGCTTGCTCGAAGACTTGAAAGCTGGTGTTGAAAAGCAGTGAAATTACTGACTTTTTATATTGACTTTCGTTGCGTATTCTACGAAAATGCCGTGCTTCGTTCGATGGAGGGATGGCCGAGTGGTTAAAGGCGACGGACTGTAAATCCGTTCTCTCAGAGTACGCAGGTTCGAATCCTGCTCCCTCCACCACTTAACTGTAGTCGGTTTAATGCTGATTATTAATTGAGCGGGTGTAGTTCAATGGTAGAACGTCAGCCTTCCAAGCTGAACACGTGGGTTCGATTCCCATCACCCGCTCCATTGTTATTAGCCCATATAGCTCAGTCGGTAGAGCACTTTCTTGGTAGGGAAGAGGTCACTGGTTCGACTCCAGTTATGGGCACCACTGCTTACAGTGTAAAGAATCAATGATTCGAAGCGATTTGGGAGGGCGTTTGCACAAAAGGCTTTTGTTGTCATAAATAGAAGCAATTTAAGCAAGGCACTTTTTATTATTAACTACTTGTTTTTTATGGAGTAGCAACAACATGTCAAAAGAAAAATTTGAACGCAATAAGCCCCATGTGAACGTGGGCACGATTGGTCACGTTGACCATGGTAAAACAACCTTGACTGCAGCGATCACAAAAG
>CALDFB010000076.1 GCA_937942365.1 uncultured Marinicella sp.
ACACATGGCATCAACAAATTATATCTCTACAGGCCTCGGAAGATTGCCACGTCGCTAAGGCTCCTCGCAATGACATACTGTTTTTTTAGCTATATTCTGAGTTCATTCGCAATGACAATTTTTATAAACTCCTACTAAACCAAATCTACCACTTCGCTGACTTGATCGACCGTGATGATTTTAATCTTCAAGTCCTTGACCCATTTACCAGCATTGCCTTTGGGGATGATGGCTGTTTTGAAACCATGATTGGCGGCTTCTTTTAATCGATCTTCGCCATTGTGAACAGGGCGTACTTCTCCGGTTAACCCAACCTCTCCAAATACAATGGTTCCCGTGGGCAAATAACGGTTTTTAAAACTAGAGATGATGGCGATGATGATCGCTAAATCTGCAGCAGTTTCGGTGATTTTCATACCGCCTACTGCATTCAAGAACACATCGTGATCATGGATCGCCAAATGACACATACGATGTAACACAGCCAGTAACATCGCCAATCGATTGTGTTCCAAGCCTACCGACAATCGCCGTGGGTTACCCAAGGGGCTTTGATCTACCAAAGCCTGAATTTCCACCAACAAAGGCCTGGTTCCTTCACGGGTACACATCACCACTGAACCCGCTTTATCAGCTTGTCGCTCACTTAAAAATATGGCCGAAGGATTTTCAACTTCTTTAACACCTGTCTCAGTCATGGCAAACACACCAATCTCATTGACCGCACCAAATCGATTTTTCAAAGCACGCAGCACCAGATAACGACTGTTGCCATCAGATTCAAAATACAACACGGTATCAACCATATGCTCCAGAATCCTGGGACCAGCAATCGAACCATCTTTCGTCACATGGCCCACGAAAATCACAGTAATTTTACTTTGTTTGGCCATTCTGACTAGTTGTGCCGCTGCCTCTTTAACTTGTGATACCGAACCAGGAATAGCAGTCAATTGTTCACTGAATAAGGTTTGAATCGAGTCAATAACAACCAAGTCCGGTTTTTTCTGTAAGGTGGTGGCGATAATGGCTTCCACAGAGGTCTCAGCCATACAGTCTAAGTCATCGGCTTTTAAGCCCAAGCGACTGGCACGCATGGCAATTTGTGACAAGGATTCCTCACCAGTAACGTACAAAGGAGTGATCACTTCCGAAATTTGAGCAGACACCTGTAACATCAAAGTAGACTTTCCAATCCCAGGATCGCCACCCAGCAGAATCACAGAACCAGGCACTATACCCCCTCCCAGTACTCGGTCTAGTTCTTTGATGTGCGAAGAGGTTCGCTGTTGTTGTTTGGTGCTGATTTTTCCTAACTTCTGGATCGATGCATCACCAGAATAGTTGGCATATCGATTGACCTTGGCCGTTCCAGTTGTGGCAGCGATTTTTATCTCATCGATACAGTTCCACTCTTTACAGGCACTACACTGTCCTGACCACTTGGTACTGGCATGACCACATAAATTACAAACAAATTGTGACTTGGCTTTAGCCATCAGAAAGCTCCTTGGCTAGTTTTTGTGCAGCTTCAACAGTAAAAGGCCAATTCAATTCTTTAACACCGCCTGCAATCACTGGAATTTTTACATGATATCGTTGTATCAATTCATCAGAGTCATCAATATCAACCAGCTCATATTCAACCCCGGCATCCTGCAATAACTCTTCTGCATACTCACACAACGGGCACTCTATTCTACTGTATAATTTAAGTTTTTTCATGTGCGTAGTTTATCATGGCAGTCAGCGTTTTTGATCTCTTTAAAATTGGCATTGGACCTTCCAGTTCTCATACAGTTGGCCCCATGCGTGCCGCCAATATGTTCATTGCTCAAGTCATGTCTCACAAGCTTGAGAGTCGAATTCACAGCATCAAAACTGAGCTTTATGGTTCGCTGAGTCATACGGGTCGTGGGCATGGCACCGACAAAGCCATTATTCTGGGATTGTTAGGTGAAGAACCTGACACAATAGATCCTGATCACATACCAGATTTATTAGACTTGGTTGAAAAAAACCAACAAATCAAAGCCAATGAAAACATCACATTGGAATTCAAAATTAAAAAACATTTAATTTGGCACAAACGCAAAAAACTCCCGCTTCATTCGAATGGCATGCAATTCACCGCTTTAGACAATGAAGGCAATGAATTACTGCGTAAAGCCTACTATTCTGTAGGTGGCGGATTTATTATGGCGCACAGTCACATGGCCAAAGAACACATCATGGAAGATGATTCTGACTTACCCTACAAATTCACATCAGGTGACGAATTGATAGCACTGTGTCACCAACATGACATGACCATCGCCCAAATCATGTATGCGAATGAATCAGTTTGGCATAAACAAAAAGAAATTGATCAACAATTAGATTTGATTTGGCAAGCCATGGTGTCTTGTGTCCAGCGTGGTATCAAAGCAGAAGGCGTATTACCTGGTGGATTAAAAGTGGCCAGACGTGCCCCAAAAATATTTCGTGATTTAGATACCGGTTCTGTTAAAGATTTAACCGACCCATTGACTGTATTGGACTGGGTCAATATGTATGCACTGGCGGTCAGCGAAGAAAACGCAGCAGGCGGTCGAGTGGTTACAGCCCCCACCAATGGCGCTGCCGGTATCATCCCTGCCGTGCTTCATTATTACCAAGAATTCGTTCCTGACAGTAACCAACAAGGCATTCGTGATTTCTTATTAACAGCTGCTGCGGTAGGCATTTTATATAAAACCAAAGCTTCGATTTCAGGTGCTGAAGTGGGCTGTCAAGGTGAAGTCGGCGTGGCATCTTCGATGGCAGCTGCTGGATTGGCCGCAGCGTTAAAGTTAAGTCCTGATGAAGTAGAAAATGCGGCTGAAATTGCTATGGAGCATAATTTAGGTCTAACCTGTGACCCCATTGGGGGCTTGGTACAAATTCCTTGTATAGAACGTAATGCCATGGGCTCAATTAAATCGATCAATGCCGTTCGTATGGCTGACAGAAACGATGGTACACACACAGTATCATTGGATAAAGTGATCAGAACGATGAAAGCCACTGGCGATGACATGAAAGAGCATTACAAAGAAACTTCACGAGGTGGCTTAGCCGTTAACATCATTGAATGTTGATTATGGTTACTGCCAAAACATAAACTAAATAAAGAGGCCATTTAGCCCCTTTATTTACTTTAAAATCACTGATCCTCTATTCAACAGATTCACATTATTCAAAGTCATCTTTAAAGATGATGTCACCCAGTGGAATAGAATCGAGTTCAACGGCACCGATGTCACATCGAAAAATCTCGGCGCTATTGGTCATGTTATTCCATTTGCGAATATGACCTAATTGATCAGTACCTTCTCCATTTCCTTGACAAATAACAGCTCCATTTATCGCCAGACTGACGGCTACTGGATTGTGAGACAAGGTGTTACCACCATTGTCAGCTAATGTGGTTTCAATAATTGAATTAGTTGCGCCACTGGGGACTATATCAGTCATGCCAACTGAAAAACCTGCCGTACCTGAGTCACCACTTTTACCGAAAATGTTGTAACTATCAGCCTCAATAACAGCTATTCCATCGGAAACGACCTCATCAAACTTTAAGCCTTTATTAACTGTATTTTGTTTTTGGAAATTAAAATTTTCAAAAGTAAACAACCACTCATTGGATCGACACCGTGCACTACTTCTGTTGACATCATTATGAATAGCTTTCAATGGAATTGGAGGTGCCACTGTAACCTCATTACCAGAGATGATAGATCGTTGTACTTGAACTTTATTACCGAGTTGGGTACTAACAGCTAACAAGCCTGCGGTTATGCTGTCAGATGAGTTTCCTGTTATGGTTAGGCCGGTTAGCGTGGCATTAGATGAAAATATATGAACGCCACCAGCCCTACCACCTCCTTCAGAGGCACCCATACTGCTGGCTGTATTACCACTGATTGTGCTGTGAAGTATATTTGCATTTGTATCGTTGAGGAGAGATAAGCCGGCACCTAAACCAGAAGTATTACCACTGATGGTGGTGTTTTTCATCATGAAATTATCTCCATTAATGACAGAAATACCTGCACCCAAGTTATCAAAATTAGAACCAAGGTTATTGTTGTTACTGATAGTAGATTCATAAACAGCAGATTTATCACCCGATGAAGCCAATATACCTATAGCCTGATTATTGGTAACTTGTGCATTGACTAATGTGACATCACCACCCTGAGCAACCACTGCTGCAAGCCCTGTGGCCTGGGTTAAAGTCACATCAGAGAAAGTTAAATCTCCACCTCTTTGGATAATAGCAATACCTAGGTCACCAACAAAAGCATCAGACTTTTCAATAGTTGAGCCCTGACCTGCTACAGTAATTCCCGTGGTAACACCCGGTAAACCACCAAAAAATCCATAACAATCATCATCAAATTCAACACTATCCAAACTGTGTAGACTATTTTCTTCCAGCACGATGATGTCATGTCCATTGCCCGGCTGACAACCACCGAAACTTGAGTCACTGTTCGCTGAATTAATTGCATTAACTAAGTCGCATGGTGCATCATTCACAATAATGGGTTTGGCATTTTCCAATGCCCCAATGTCACACAAAAATGACCCGTCATTATTACCATCTTTTCCTCTCCCTTTGCCCTCCTGATCAACGGTTAATCCAAAGCATGACAAAGGCATGGCGTCGATGGCAATTGAGCCCAATTTCAAAGGATGCACCAATTGACCATTACTGGCAATTAATGGGTAAAGGTTGTCACTTGTGGCATCACTGAAAGTTCGATCAGATGGACCTAAGGTAACGCCACTGACTTGTGATAATCCACGATCGCCAATTATGTTATTACCATCTAGATTGAAAGTGGTATTACCGTTGGATTTCAAATTGTCAAAGCTGGTATAAAAACGTGAATAGTTGCTGGTATTTCCACTGAGAATATTGCCTTGCATCGTAACAGTCCCACCATCAGCAATATCATAAATACCACCCACACTGCGTGCACGGTTATTCACAATGGTGTTGTTAATCAAAGAAATGTCGCTGATGTAAATACCATCGCCACTTATAGGAGCCGCTGTAGCACCCGTAATACCAATAGCACCTCCTACATACCCCAGATTACCACTGATGGTTGAATTGGAGACAGAAACCTGCGACTGGTTAAATATCAAGGCGCTTCCGCCTATATACGTGCCTCTGCGTTTGCCTCGAGGCACGGAAAAGTCAGCTGGCTCATGTTTGTTATTAGTTATACTAGAATTGCTTAAAGTTAAACCAGCTTGAACAGTCAAAATCCCAGAAGCATTATAATAGCTATCAACAGTATTATTACTGATCACTGAGGCAGTGATGACATTACCCTGGGAATTCATTAAGACAATAGCTGCATTGTTGTTTTTAAACACAGTACGCTCAAGTGTGACTCGGCCGCCATTTGATAACAAACCACTGCCATAGCCACGCACAAAACCGGAACCACTATCAGCACCAGTAACTGTGGTATCACGCAAAGTCAAGTCACCACCATTCGACAATTCAAATAGTCTAAAATTCTCAGTGTCATGATCAGCTTCTACAGTCAAACCATTACCTTCAATTGTGATGGTAGAATTTATAATGGGCAGCCCCACTCCACCGCTGACATTTGAATCTTCATAAATATCAGAAATTGAAAATTGAGTATTTGGACTGATTAACTCTAAAGTATCATTGCCTGACCCAGCGGAACAATCGTTCACTGCAGAATCGGTATTGGCTGCTACAATGGCATCTTGTAATGAACATCCACTGAAACTGTCACCAACCAATATGGTTGCCCCATGGGCTGACCCCAAGCTCAAAAAAATGGCACTACTGAGAACCGTACGACGTAATATTTTTTTTTGCATTGCCCCCCCTCCCTAAAATCCAAGAATTGTTTATTATAGGTTATCAACGGGACATTATGATTTTAAATGTATGAATTACCTTCCCCTGACATCATTACCAAAGCCCATGAAAGCCAGACCAAAAGCAAATTCGCCTGATTCAAATTCTTTGTATTATTTTGTGATCAGCATGTTGAATGGCATTCAACGTCATTGATTGCTGATTATTTTTATTCAGTCAAGCTCAAATGAGTCAGCAAATATCACATCATTCTCAGCCAGTTCAGCCTCACCCATTTCAACATCAAAGTTGTTATTAGGTACCAAATCCACCAGATCGGATTGAACAGTAGCTGTTAAAGAAAACTCGCCCTCATCAATAATACGATATACCAAGGTCATGTTTTCTTCATTGAATCGATCAAGCTGTGAAATATCACAGGGAACTGTTTGACATAAATCACCAGAAACCCATATCAAAGACAAATTATCTGGTACCAACTGAATATCCACCATAGGTGCATGGTTCACCCCCCCATTGGCTATCCTGAGATCAAACTCCAGTTCTTGACCACTGTAAAAAGGTGGCTGAGCCTCTAAAGTCAGTTGCGTTCCCAAATCAGAGTTGGCATCAACTGGAATTTGAATCATCTGTTCGTTATTACTCAGATCCAGGTCAACCTCTCCAGTGGCAACAAAAACATGCAAAGGAAACAACAGCTGTCCACTGCCACTGGTGATGGGATTAAAGTACTCTAATGTCACATTGAATATAGAATTTGCCGCAATAAATGGAATTTCACATAAACCATCGTCGTTAATGAATACACCACAACTGATAAACTCAGCTTCTGGGTAGTCTGCCCACAGCCTTAAATTGGAGGCTGATTGACTGCCGGTACTGATGCTTACCTCAACTTGTATATAGCCATATGAGTAATAAGGCGCTGGTGTTATTGGTGTGACATTAATAGCGATGTCTGTCTCGCCGAGCGCACCATTATTTCCCAACAAATCTGTGTTGTTATTAAAGTTGATGTCGTGAACAGATGATGAAACCACTCCAACTGCATCAAAAACTGTAGCTGTTAACTCTGCATTTACTGTAACAGCTTTACTGCTGCCATTATTCATAAGGCCCAATTGACAAATGAGACCTGAAACGCTGTTACACCCATCCATAGACAATAAACTCAACCCAGTAGGTATAAACTCAAATGCCACATCATTGGTTGGATCAAAGCCCAAACTATCAATAATTACTTCATATTTAATGGTTTGTCCAATAAAGTGATTACCTGGGTTCAGTAAAGTCAGTTCAACAGCCAAATCAGCACCCTCAACAATACTTTCGTTTAACACATCAGTATCGTTACTCGCATCAGTATCTGTATAGGTTGAATTGACACTGCGAGCTGCAGTGATTTCAATTTCAAAGTCATCATCGAATGGAGCCAGGCTCAAGGTGATTGGTATGACAATTTCTTGGAAGCCTTGAATTCCCCGCAGTGTACAAGGAAATGAGGGGCAAGCCACAAAATCTATATCAGTAATTACCGCATGATCTGTATCCACATCTATAACGACTTCATTAACCAGGCTTGAACTGTTGTTTTTAATGCTGGCCAGATAAACTATACTTTGTGCATGTACGTAGGGGGCAGTTTGTTCTATTTCACCTGTAACTTGAATATCAGCAAAATCCACTTGCTCATAAGATCCGATATCACAAAGCGTATCACGGGTTTCACCCCGCTGATCAGTCGGTAAACAATAATTCGGATCACCGGCATTGATGGCTTCAGAATTATAGTCTAAGGCGAATGTTTCGCTGAAACCACCGTTATCATCCAGGTCCAGTAATCGAGGATAGTAGAATAAGTTGATCGTATCTGGGCATATACCAACTGGCGTATTATAAAGATTGCCTGCATCGATTAACCAATTGACATCACTGATATTACAGTTACCTCTGAGTATTGAATTGGTCATATTTAATATGGAATCTTCAATTCTCATGGCTGATTTCATCGTGACATGATTCAGCGTTAGTGCAGAAAAATCTGTAAAATAAACATGCCCTTTATTGTCTTCCCAGTTCAAAACTTGTCGACGGTTGAAAGTTGAGTTTTCAATATGGGCTACAGTGCCTTCACCATGAACAGCTGAGGTGAGTTCATCAAACAGTGTTTGAATGACCGTTAATTCCCCACCATCCATAAAGATACTGGCACCATAACCATCATCCAAGTACTGAAGACTGTCATTATCAAAGCGAGATTGCGATAAATTATAAAAAAACCGAGACTCTTCAATTGTCACTTGAGAATCACTGGCATATATCGCACCACCCTCTGACCTTGAGTTTCCATTGTTAAATATGCCATTAAGCTCTAAATAGCTGTTAACAACCTCAAGTTCTCCGTCTTCAATATAGATCGCACCACCAAACCTGGCTCTGCTGCTATTTGAGGAAATAATGGAATTTTCTAAAGTAACTTGAGCATCCTCTATATGAATCCCTGCACCTCTGACAGAACTGGCGCTGCCTTCGGTAATAAACACTCGTTCTAAAACCACGTCTGTCGCATTACCAGTAATGCGCATAATCGCATGATCATTGTCACCAGATAGCTTCAACAGTCCTGAGTTGGTTGCGGTTCTGATGGTTACATCAGATGAAATGGTGGGCAAAGTTGAATTCAAAGTAATGGTCCAAACATCTGGTGCAATCAAATTATCGGCACCTGAACCGGCAGCGCAATTACCAACTTCGTTATCATTATTCGCGCTGCGAATGGCATCTTGTAATGTACAACCATTGGATCCAAAATTTATGGTTGCTGCTTGAGTTAATAAGCTTAGCCAAATCAAGATCATCACGAAAGCAACATTAACCTTTGAAAGTTGCTGAATTATTGAGAAACCTGTTTTGCTCGAAGTTACTTTAACTTCTTTTTCTAAACACTGCTTATTTTTTTTCATTTGAGTATCTTTCATCACAAAACCTTATTTCACTTTCAATCAGCGTATAAGATAACCTTATCGATGTTTTTAAACTTGAAATTAAGATGAAAAAAACATGAAACCTTGATATTTCCATTGACCTTTCCCCAAAAACAGATCCATAACAAGGATATGATTTCCATTATGATAAAAAGATTACAAAACATTTAAAGCGTATACACTTTTAAGGAAATATAACAAATGAACCTGAATGATTCATATTTTCAGTCTTATTTTTTAAAACTTCCCTATTTCTACCCTG
>CALDFB010000077.1 GCA_937942365.1 uncultured Marinicella sp.
AACCAAGTCACTGGATAAGCCATCATCAATGGTTAATCGATTGTAATGCTGTGAATAGGCAGTTTGATTGCTTAGACACAACCACAACATTAATATGAAAAAAAATAAATTTTTAGTAAAGAATTGAAACAATAAGATACAGTTATTATGAAGTATTTGAAGTATATCTTAAAAATATAAACAACATATAAAAATCATCAAACACCAATTTAATTAAACCAATGTTCCCTGTTATGTAAGAATTCAAATCTCAAAGATTTTGATCAATATGTCTGTTAAACACCATGCATGCAGTTACATTACCATCAAAGTGGTCTTTAGGATAATACCAGAACTAAGAATAAACAAAGAGTCATGTAACTGTTGACATGTTTGTCCCTCTGTAACGCTCCCAAACACCTTAGTATTAAGTACATTTGTCATAAACCATTCCAATTGACTTGGAATCAGACATGAAATTATCTAGTACCAATAGCCCCTGTCAAGGAGGAAACAATAAGGTTAGATAATATAAATTGTGTTTTTCATCGTATGTTTCTCAATATTTATCAAAGGTCAGGGTTCATTGGAATATTAGATATTAAACAAGCGGTCTAAACACAATGGTACCCGTCAAAATCAAAACGATAAAAGCAGTATAAATTATTTTTCTCATGAGGAATTTTCCTGTAGAGATCTCTGCATAATTAACCATATGATTGTTGATATGAATTAAAATGATAGAATGCAAAAACCATTCATAACCCAAACAGATTTATTCATCACCTCAGAAGATTTTAACCACAAGAAATTATGCACGCTTGATGAAATCGAAAAGCTGCTTGACTGGTATGAGATAGAGTAAATATTAAACTGCATTTACTCATCCAAAAGTGGCAGGCCAAGCTATCCATTATTGAGTTTGTTCAGAAGCTTACTACTTGGCATCTGGTACAAGATGTCAGATGTTCAATTATCAGAAAGTCTTTATCGCGACCTGTTGTTTCGGAAACTTTGTCGTTTTGAGTTATGTATGAGCACGTCTGATGATACGACTTTGGACAGATTTCGTACACAGTTAGTAAAGCACGATTTATGGGAATTGTTGTTAGTGAAATCAATCGCCAGTTGGAGGCCCAAAACATCATCATGAGTGAGGGACGTATCAATATCATAGATGCCACGCCAATTGAAGCATCTCAACCAGGTACTGGAAAAACTAAAGGCGGTGAAGATAAACAAGATAAAGATGCAGGCTGGCACGTTAAAAACGATGCCAAAGGTCAGCGCAAATCTACTTATGGTTACAGCATCCATACAGGTGTTGATGAAGATGGTTTTATTCACCGCCAAAGTGTAAGTGCGGGTAATTTGCATGACTCACAAATGACCGATGAGTTGCTGCTTGGTGATGAGGTAGCGCTGTATGCTGATGCAGCTTATAGCTCACAAAGGCTGCGTGATAAGCTCAAAGTATTTGGCATCAAAGATCAGGTACAACGTAAAGGTTACCGAGATAACCCACTGAGTGATGAAGACAAACAAAGGAATAAAATCATTGCAGTGACTCGATCAGGAAGTGAAAGGCCTTTTGCCACTTACAAACGACATTATGGTTTGGCCAAAACTCGTTTTATGGGATTGTCTAAGAACTTGACTTTCTACGGTATGGCTGCGATGGCTGCCAATTTTCTTAAAGAAATGGGCTTGTCTGAGTCGGCTTCCACAGGATAAGTGCGTTTGAATTAAGGGAAAATATCCCTTAATTCAAAAAAAACCTGATATAAACAGCACTTTTGAGTTGATTTTCCAATACATTGACTAAAAACCAGGTTAAATAGAAATCAGCAAAGGATTGAGGTATTTACGCAGAGGTTTCCTGTTAATATTATAGATCTGGACTGATTGGCAAATTACCGATAAAACAAGCAGTCGGGTCACCACCTGGATGATCTTTATACCCTGGTAATGAATCATGCAATTGCTCACATGTTTGCTCCCATGGCAATACTGTCCCGAAAACATCTCCATTATGAGTACAGAACATTTGTATTTCTACCGAATTTGCATCTGATATAAATGGATTAAAAATCCAAAAAACAGTTACAGAAAGAACTATAAATAAAATACTACACACTTTTTTCATTATCACACCTTATAAATTTAAAAAACAGTCATTGACCATTAAGGAGTCTTATTAATTTACAGGTCAATTTCTCACCAAACTGATAATATATCACATCAATTCACACCTCAATGAAACGGCTCAAATTTAACCTTTATTGTCCCAAAAATAGTTAAAATAAAGCTACACAGGCATATTTGACTCAGAATATAGGTATTCAGAAGATCAGTTAGCATATTTTTAACCAAATAATGAAAGTTGTTATTCAAAGTATTTATCACTCAGGGTATTCCTTTTTTTAGCTTTAACTCATTATAATGTAGGGAATTAAATCAAATCAGAATCACCCGATGAAATTCTTAGTCAGCAATGATGATGGTGTGAATGCCAAAGGCATCAAAGTTCTAGCAGAGATGCTTAAAGAGCTGGGTGATGTGGTGGTATTTGCGCCTAACCGAGATCGTTCCGGCGCCAGTAATTCTTTGACTTTGGATCGCCCCATAAGGGTAGAAAAAGTTAGTGATGACGTATTCAGTGTCTATGGAACGCCTACCGATTGCGTTCATTTGGCTGTGACTGGTGTATTGGATGACGAGCCTGATATGGTGGTCTCTGGAATTAACAATGCAGCAAACCTAGGTGATGATGTTCTTTACTCTGGAACTGTGGCTGCAGCAATTGAAGGCAGATACCTGGGGTTACCTGCTATTGCAGTATCAATTGTGCTTGATTCAGTTAAGGAAAACAGACGAAAACGTGATTATTATACCGTCACTCATTTCCTTAAAAAAATCGTCCAACACGTAATCAAAAACCCTTTGCCACAAGACACCATATTAAATGTTAATGTTCCAAATTTACCTGTCAATGAAATCAAAGGCTTAAAAATCACTCGCTTGGGTTATCGACACAAAGCAGAGAATGCGATCCCTATTCGAGACCCAAGGGGTTTTAAAATGTATTGGATAGGTCCAGCTGGGCCTGAAGCTGATGCCGGTGAAGGCACAGACTTTCACGCCGTTAAAAACGGTTATGTGTCCATTTCACCCATTCAGACTGATATGACCAAACACAGTTTTATAAATGATCTTGAAAAATGGGTCACAACACTATGAATGCCCATGGTATTGGCATGACTTCTGAAAGAACACGGCATCGGATGATTGACCGATTACGAGTTCGAGGGATTGGTGATGAAAGGGTACTTATGGCCATGACTCAAGTACCCAGGCACCTGTTTGTGGATGAAGCTTTGGCTCATCGAGCTTATGAAGATGATTCTTTGCCAATTAAATTTGGCCAAACCATATCACAGCCCTTCGTGGTTGCACGTATGACCGAAGAAGTCATTAAACACAACCACCCAGTTAAGGTACTCGAATTAGGCACTGGTTCAGGTTACCAAGCAGCCGTCTTAGCACAATTGATAGACCAAGTATTCAGCATTGAACGAATAGATAAATTAACTCGAATTGCGCGCCGCAGATTCATTAAACTAGGATACCGAAATATACGCTGTAAAACTGGCGATGGTTTCAAAGGCTGGGCTACTGAAGCCTTATTTGACATTATCATATGTACTGCTGCTCCAGAGAAAGTGCCTTATAAATTGTTAGACCAGTTAGAAGTTGGTGGCAAGATGATTTTGCCAGTTGGCGATAAAAAGCAACAAAAGTTAATTGCGATTGTCAAAGAGGAACATGGCTGTCATGAAGAGATGTTAGGTGAAGTATTTTTTGTACCATTGTTAGAGGGTGTTGTCAGGTAATGCGCATTATTATAATTTCAATTTTGTTGTTTTCAATCCTCGCTTGTGCCCCCCGCAGACCGGCCAAAGTTGATGAAATTGGTGCCAGAACTCACCAAACTTATCAAAAATCTGAATCTTCAAACTCCAAAATAGTGATCAATGACAATAATAGAAATAGTCATGTGGTTGTCAAAGGTGACTCACTCTACTCCATTGGCTTCAGGTATCAAAAAGATTATAAAACCCTGGCTGCGATCAACAACATCAACCCACCTTATCGCATATA
>CALDFB010000078.1 GCA_937942365.1 uncultured Marinicella sp.
ATGGACGCACTTATACCTTGAGATTCATAACATGAAATTGTTATAATAATTACATTAAACAAAACTTACTGAGGTATAACCCATGAATTTAAAAGGCATGAAAACATCTAACCCAGCCATGGCGCAAATGGATCAACAAGCCATGAGCTTAGGACCGGTTGATGAATTTATTGTTGATGACTCACAACGCATGACTGTTGAAGGAACCATCAACAAAACGGGTGTTTTGCTACTGATTGTAGTGGCAGTTGGCGCTTGGGCATGGCAAACCATGCTGAGCAACCCGAGCTTAGGCAAAACTTTGATGTATACCGGCATGTTTGGTGGAATTGTTGTTGGTTTAGTTGTGGCATTTAAACCAAAGTTTGCACCCGCTGGCTCTATGGTTTATGCAGGTCTACAAGGCTTATTTGTCGGAGGACTTTCAGCAGTTTTCGAAGCCCGCTATCCCGGCTTGGTGATGCAAGCTGTTGGCCTAACAGTTGCAGTGATGTTTTCTATGCTGTTCTGTTACCGCACTGGTTTAATTAAAGTGACCGAAACATTCAAAAAAGTCATTATTTTCGCCACCTTGGGCATTGCTTTATTTTATCTGGTCAGCATCATCGCATCTTTTGGCTTTGGCGCTCAGATCAGTTATTTCCAAACTGAAAACGCCAGCTTATTCAGTATCGGCATGAGCGTGGTTATTTGTGCAGTTGCTGCCTTGAACCTGGTTCTTGATTTTGACTTTATTGAGCGTGGTTCAGAGAGCAATATGCCAAAACATTTTGAATGGTATGGTGCATTTGGATTAATGGTCACCATCGTTTGGTTGTATATTGAATTGTTGAGATTACTGGCCAAATTAAGAGATTAATCAGGCTAGAATATTTATGTCAGTAGAAATCATTCAAGTCGACTATAAAAATCCTCAGCATGCACACCACATGATTGAGTTGTTAGATTGCTATGCCACCGACCCCATGGGCGGTGGTGTGGCTTTGAGTGATTACACAGCGCAGAATTTGGTACCAGAACTGGCCAAAAGAAACGACGCCTTTAGTTTGATTGCTTATGTTGACGGTCAACCGGCCGGCCTGACCAACTGTTTTGAAGGTTTCTCAACTTTCGCATGCAAGCCATTGGTGAACATCCACGATGTGGTGGTTGCCAGTGAATATCGACGTTTAGGTATCAGCAGAAAAATGTTTGACCATGTTGAGCAAATAGCCCAGGATAAAGGCTGCTGCAAGTTAACACTTGAGGTGCTCGAAGGTAATTCGATCGCCCAATCAGCCTATGAAAAATATGGCTTTAATCAATATAAACTGGATAACGAAAATGGCGCTGCCATGTTTTGGGAAAAACAATTGTGAGGCTGTTTTTCATCGGTTGTATGTTTTTCATTGTGCTGGGATGTCAGCAGCAAAGCAGTGAAAAAGCAATTAAACAAACCGAAACAAATGAAACTAAAGGCTGTCAAAAAGATTTAAAAATCTGTCCCGATGGCCAATCTGTTGGTCGTAATGTAGACAATCAATGTGAGTTCTTTGATTGCCCTGCCCCAGCTGAATCCAGCGTTTGTCCTGAAGATGTCAAACAATGCCCTGATGGCAGTTTTGCACCCAGAGACCCCAATGACAATTGTGAATTCATTCCATGTCCTGAACGCAGTGCAGTCGTAGACAAATCCATATATCCCGTTGATAAGGCATGTAACAAAGATCTGAAGATGTGCCCAGACGGCCAAGGTGTAAAACGCAACCCACAGAATAACTGTGAATTCGACAGTTGTGAATCATTGGTCGCAAAGAAAGATGATCAAATCATGTGTACCCAAGACGTCAAACAATGTGCTGATGGTAGTTTTGTTGGACGTGATCCACAAAAAAACTGCGCCTTTAAACCATGTGCAAGTGGAGATGGAAATAGTATAGAGTAATATTATTTCACAGCTTTTTTTAAATCACTCAACCACTCAAACCGAATTAAGACAGAAGATCTCAACCCATTGTATAATAACTGATAGATTTAAACGCTGAAGTTATTTGATGGCAGACTATTCAACCACCGCTATATTACTCTCAAAATATAAGCAAGGTGATCAAGCATCATGTGATCAACTATTCACCATGTTTCAACCAGCTCTTTATCGTTGGGCTCATGGAAGAATTCCAGCACAAGCCAAAGGTTTCATGAACACCGAAGATGTGGTTCAAGATACATTGATGCTTGCTTTTAATCAAGTTGATCAAATCAAAGCCAAAAGGCCAGGTGCATTCTTTACTTATTTGCGTACTGTATTCATCAATCAAATCAAACAAGAACTCAGAAAAAACAAGCCTTTTCAATTATCAATCACTCAACTTAATGAAGAACAAAAGCTCTCTTATGAAAACGATATGGTTACATTGATTGGTTATGACAAAGCATTAGAAAAACTGACCAGTGATGAAAATGAAGCGGTGGTATTGCGAATGGAATTTGGCTTTTCACATCAGGAAATTGCAGATTTAATGCACAGGCCCTCTGCCAATGCAACCAGAATGTTTATCACCAGAGCCTTGGTTAAAGTAGCTGAAGAAATGGCATGAAAGGCCCAGTTGACAGCGACATCTTTACATTAGCAGAAAAAATAAACGATGACATTCACTCAAATAGTGATGACATAAATTTAAAATCAAATTTACCTCATGACATCTTGTCAGCCTTTAATCAAATTAACAAAATCACCCGAAACATTCGGCAATTCAGTGATAACTCAAAAGTGTTAATGGAAAAAGATGACCAATGGGCTCATTTAAAAATAATTAAGAAAATAGGTCACGGTGGCATAGGAGAAGTTTATTGCGCGCATGATCCTATACTTGATAGTGTTGTAGCAGTTAAATTTTTAAATCGAAAAAGTCAATTATATATCAGCCAGGAACAGTTTCTGCAAGAAGCAAGAAATATGGTTAATGTAAGGCACCCACATGTATTAGCAATCCATGGCGCCACCGTAGATAAGGGGATAGCTGGTTTCTGGGGAGACTATCTAGACGGTCAACTCTTACAGGATTGTCTTGATAAAAACCCTTTTGAATGGGAGCTGCAGCTTACCTATGCAATACAACTTTGCCAAGCTGTGAAAGCCATTCATAACAACCATTTAGTGCATGGAGATATCAAAGCACTGAATGTAATGATTCAACCTGATCGAGGGGTCATTTTACTTGATTTTGGTTCAAGTAGAAAAGATAGATCCAAGGCATATAACAATCACATTCATCAAGCCAGTCCTATTTCAATGGCACCAGAGCAATTTGTTGATATGAAGAGCACTCAATTTACAGATATATACGCTCTTGGGTTACTGTTCTGGCACCTTAATACTTCTTTACACCCTTTAATAAACACTGAATACAATG
>CALDFB010000079.1 GCA_937942365.1 uncultured Marinicella sp.
GTATGAAATCCATTTAGAATCATGCGACCAGCTGCCAAACAACTCACGGTAAACACCTGGTGTATAAAGTTCATCTGTGGTAATTTTCTTCGTTTTTCCTGTAACGACATCAGTCACATATAAACTTCTGCCATTATCGACATAGCTGACTTTTTGATTATCAGGAGACCAATGAATATATGCGTAAAAGCCTGCTCCACTTAACTGTATATTTTTCGTTGTGTTGTCTTTCAAGTCGTTGATATGTAGTTCATATTCGCCCGATTCGTTTGAAAAATAAGCCACATAACGACCGTTATCAGACCATTGTGGTTGGTTTTCATGAGCACCTGGCGATTGAGTTAAATTTTCCGCATCACCTTTATCAACTGGAACTGTGACAATCTCTCCTCTAAAATCAACAACCACTCTACTACCACTGGGAGATATGGCAGCGCTGCGCACATATTCTTTGCCACTGACATAACGTTCACGTAGTTCAGGTAAATCAGCAGAAATATTAACGTTAATGGTGTTCTTTTCCCCGTTTGAGGTATCCAGAGTGTGTAATAAGCCTGCTTGTTCATAGATGATGGTGTCTTGGTACACATTTAAACTCATCACTGGAAATTCTTGGTAGTCAGTTAATTGTTTAATGGCTTTATTGAGTGTGTTAAAACTGAATAGGTTAAATTCGCCGTTTCGGTCACTCCTGAAATACACATTGTTACCAGACCATTGAGGGTTACTGTCATTCGCGCCCGTATCAGGCTTACTGATTTCTTCTACTTCATGAGTCTTTTTATTATAAATCCAGATTTTTGATTGTGTACCACCTCGGTAATTCTTCCATTGTCTGAAAACCGCTCGATTTGGCGTGTATGCAATAAAATTATCATCATCTGAGTAAGCCGCATAAAAAGCCGTCGGAATCGGTAATTCTTTTGTCGAACCGCCTGAAGTTGATATGCTGTGAAGCTGTGAGTAACGATTGGTGTGAGAGAATCGCCTCGAGGTAAATAAAACTTCACTTCCATCAGCATTGAAATCAACCACCGCGTCACTGTATGGATGCCAAGTTAATCTTTGTGGCACGCCACCATGAACTGAAATTAAAAAAACATCATTATTGCCATCATATTGAGCGTCAAATGCTATTTTTTTCCCATCTGGAGAAAATACAGGTGATGCTTCTATACCTTGATCTACAGTCAGTCGCCTTGGTTGACTGCCGTCTCTATTCGCCACCCATAAGTCATCGGCATAAATAAAAGCGATGTGCTCAGCACTGATTGCTGGTTGAGACATCAGTTGTGTGGATGATATGGCTGGTTGATAAAACAGAACTGATATTAAAAAAAAGTAATGAACAGTTGCTTTATTTATACTTTTAAGTTTCATTGAGACCCCTCAGATAATGTGAATTATAGACTTACCCTAATAACGGTATGGTTAAGGGAAAATCTGATTTCAGCTTATCTTATTTTGACCTTCCTTGATATGTAACTTTTGACCTATATTACAATGTAAACGCCTCAATTTTGGTCGAGTAAAATAAAAAGTCCGGTAAAATCGAACTTTTTATTTTTAACTAAAGGAGACCTCTGCATAAGTCATGAATCAAGTAAAACCAACAGTAGGGGTTATGTTGTGTCAAGTCAGCCACCACCATCTTCATCAGAGTCATCATCTTTAGAATCTTTTTTCGATTTGAACAAACCTTCTAACAAGTCTTTTTTAAGCTTATCTTTTTTGGCCCTTTTCTTTTCTTTGTCGCTTAACTCAGGTTCAGCTTCTTGTTGGTCTGGATTATTAGGATTAACAGCTTCTTTGTTCTTCTGATCTTTCTTTTTATCACTGCCTAATAACTTGCCCAGTAATTCATCTTTCAACTCTTCTTTCTTTTGATCAATTTTTTCTTTCTGAGTAGCCAGTACTAATTTAGCAATGTCTATAGAAATTTTAGGCTCTAAAAGATTGCCTTTAAGTGTTACAGGAATTCTCAGGTTAATGAGTTTTTCAAAATTTTTATCCAATACACCTTCAGGAATATTGGTCAGCATGGGTTGTATGGTGCCTTTGATGGTTTGCCCATCCAAATCAATTTCAACTTCACCATTCATTTCAAAATATGGTGAATTTAATTTCAATGTATTGGTTTTCAAAACACCTTGATTGATGTCAGCATCAATTTCCATCAAACCAAATTCTGTTTTTAACTCTGCATTGGATTCAGCAGCATCAGTTTTATTGAGTAAACTCAAGCTCTGTTGCATGATTTGAAATACATCGATACCAACAATGTCCCCATCGGTTAATTTATAGGAAATCTTACCATTGGCAGTTTTCAATGGCTTTTCAGCAAAAGGCTCATCAATATTGATATCAGCATTCAGTTGACCTAAGCCCGTTAAGTACTCACTGCCCATCAAATCTGTCAATAATCCACCAGCCTGAAAATCATTCATGCTATGAGTTAATTTTAATTTCTGAGTTCTGCTCTCTGGCCTGAATTGCATTTGAGTTTTGATCAAGCCTTGATAAAAGTCAGCTTGCAAAGGTTCAATGGTGATATTTTTTCCATTGGTTCTGATCTTGAGATCTATATCACTCAAATTGACCCCACTGGCAATTAACCCAGTCATTTTGACTTGGCCAGACATTTGCCCCAAATCCATGGCTACAGATGTTTCACCTGAAGCAGGAGCAGCACCGGCCTGTTCTGCTGGCAAATATTTATCCAAATCTAATTGATTCAGGCTTAAATTAAACTGGCCTTTCAATTGACTCATTTGTTTAAGATCAAGATCTCCTTTGATCGATGATTCGTCTAACTTCATATCAATGTTATTAAGTTGTAAACGATCGCCTACCAATGACCATTGCATTTGACCAGAAAAATCATTATTGGCCTGATTTTCTAAGGGGGAGCCTAACTCAGCCAGCAGTTTTGCCAATGAAAACTCTGTTATATTTAACTGCCCTGATAAAGCCATATTTTGAGTGATTTGCTTACCTTGCAAAGGTGTATTCAAATCCAATGAACCATATGACAAAGCCAGGTCATCAACCATCAAACTGTCTTGCCCTAAATCAAGAATGGTTTTACCAGCAGTGTTCAACTTTAATGGTAATCCTCCAAAGTTGCCATCAAAGCTCAATTCACTGAAATCCATACTCATTCCAGCATCGCTGGTAAGACCTTGAGCCAGCCAAGATGTTTTAAGCTGCCCCTTAAGCTCCTGAGCAGCGATTTCAATTTGTGAATTGAATGACATTTTTGTGGGGCTGCCTGCCTTGATGGCATCACTTTCGAAACTTAAATCATTCATTTGGATGCGCAGATCAGCGCCTCCATCGGCATAACTCATGGTGCCATCAGTGATGCTGATACCACGAATTTCTAAATCTGTTGAAGAACTGCTGCTTGAGTTTGATTCGGCACTGCCCTGATCCATGTGTTCAATGATTGATTGCCAATTACTTTTTCCAGATTTCGCCACTTGCAAATTAATGTTGGGCTTTTGAAGTTCTATCTGCCCTACTTGGATTTGTTTTTTAAGTAACGGCAAAAGCTTAACCCTAACTGCCACTTGCTCAACTTGAGCCAAATGATCACCCTTAAAACCAGCTTCGTTGGCTATGGACACATCATTTAAATTAATCGCCACCCATGGAAAAACTGACCATTCGATCGGTCCATTTAAAGTAACATCTCTCCCCAAATTTTCAGCCGCAATTTCTTGAATACGAGGTTTATGTTCATTCGGATCAAAAAAGATCGGTAACAAAAAAATCGCCAAAACAATCAAAACAGCCAAAAAAGCCACAATTCCCAACAACCATTTAATTAATTTCTTCATCAGAACTTATGTTAAATTTTAAAGTGCTTAATTTAACATTGAGTGGCTTAAAAACATGTGAACATTTGTTATTTTTAACCAAAATAGTAAATTAAAAGGTTTTACACAAAAGAACAAAACTAATAATAAATTTACTTGCCTCACCTTAAATATCTTTGATTTACGGTACGAAATTAAAAATAAGATGTCATTGCGAAGGAGTGGAACGACTGCGGCAATCTCCTCAAGTACACATGCTATCCATTAATTAGAATTACTATTGCTTCTTGAGATTGCCACCTCGCTTTGGCTCGTCGCAATGACGATCAACTTTTTAAGCTAAAAAAACTGTTTAAAATATTGCGGAACCAACTCACTGGCATGACCATAAATTGATTCTTTAAACTGACTGTTTTGGTCACTGGGCTCTAAATTCAGTTCTACTGTATGAGCACCGCTTTGATTGGCTATTTCAACGAAACCTGCTGCGGGATATACTGTCCCTGATGTACCAATAGAAACGAACAAATCACAAGCCATCAATGCCGACATGATCTCATCCATCAATAAAGGCATTTCACCAAACCAAACGATGTGTGGTCGCAATGTACCCACTCGCCCACAATGGTCACAAGTGGACTCTATGTTTAAATCAGTGTGTATAGCACTCACTTTATGACATTGAACACAGCGCTTTTTAAGCAATTCGCCATGCATATGAATTAAATTTTTACTACCACCCCTTTGGTGCAAATCATCCACATTTTGAGTCACCAATATAAATGATTCAAACTGTGATTCTACATGTGCCAAAATTTGATGTGCCGCATTGGGTTCAACAGATTTCAATGCAGCGCGACGTAAATTATAAAAACGCTGCACCAATTTGGGATCACGATCAAAAGCTTCAGGCGTAGCAACATCTTCAACCCGATGGTTTTCCCAAAGACCGTTGTTATCTCTGAATGTTGATAGACCGCTTTCGGCTGAGATGCCAGCACCAGTTAACACCACTACTTTTTTATACTGACACATTGTTCCATAAACCCCTGTTTCATTTTTATGTTAAAGCATCTATCATAACTCAACAGAAAAGCATTAAACGTTTTTTTAAACTGGTTTAAACATCAGGCAAAAACAACTATTTATGCTTTAGCTTCACCTCCTCAAAAATCACTTGACCACTACAGGCAGCCAAATGTAGTTGTTGAATTGGAATCAAAACTTGTCACATATTCCATCAGTACGACTGATTAATAAAGTCAACAACTAAACACCTTTGCGTGATTACTCTTTTCAACCAATGCTTTCTGAAAAACAAACGTAAGTTACTGGTGTTTGCATCCAAGCCTAGGTATGAATCAAAATCTCAGTTTTTTTGTTCGAACAAAGGCTTCAATTATTGCGATTTAATCGAAACCTAATTAAAAACATGGTTATCAGCAAAAGTATTGGAAAAAGACTGGGTGTAGGTCATTGATAAATGACACAGTCACTTTATATGCTCCATCTGACAACTGCCCTAGAGGAAACTAAAAATCATAAGACGGTAATGGAGGGTCACATGTCAAGCAGCTCGAAAATTCAGCTTGTATAGTTAGTGCACTTCCATCAATACTTATCAAAAATCATCATCTGAGGCAATAAAAGGAAAACCTCCCAAAATATTAAACACAGTGATATCAACCACAATTTCATCACCTTCCTGAATTTACTGGTATCAATCAAGTAAAAGCCAGTAAAACAGTGATTGAAACCGGGTTGTCTGATGCTGGTTAAGCTGGCTATAATTTTCAATCGGACAAAACCTCTGAAAGTGATAAGAATTAAACATTCATCACAGGTTAAATGATCTTGTTGATATCATAACTACTGACTCAGAATAATTGTACAGGAAGGTCTAAATCAACCTTCCTGCATTTTATTCGTATCGTTAATTAAAATTAGATCCTTTACAGTTACAGTCATTCAGATGGATCAACATGTTGGGCATGGATCACCAATATCAATACCACCATCATCAATAATAATCACTAC
>CALDFB010000080.1 GCA_937942365.1 uncultured Marinicella sp.
AATAGATTTGAATATTTTGATCAGGACAGTTGCTATGAAAGATGGTGAAATTACTTTTAATGCAGGGGCAGGCATAGTTTATGATTCTGACCCCAAAGCTGAACTTGAGGAAACCAAACACAAAGCCAAAGGCCTAATTAAAGGATTGGGGTTAAATACTTTTGCTAATGACCGGTCCACCCAATGATCATAGCAGCTTCGTTTGATATCAATAATCCAGAGTTGTGGATAAACCGAGGGTTGTCTTATGGCGATGGTTTGTTTGAGACCATGTGTTTTAATGGACATGGAATTCCATTGTTGGACTTTCATTTAAAAAGGTTGAATAAAGGGTTGAAAAAACTACAACTTGATATATTTGATGGTAAAGTAATTGAGTCTTTTGTGGAAACACAATTGGTTAACCAGCAGCAAATGGTGATCAAATTAACGGTGTTTAGAACCAATCAAAAGAGAACTTATCAGCCGCTAAGCAGTGGTATTGAGTGGTTATTAACAGCTGAAAAGTTGTCTCTTGAAAAGAGCGATCAGCCACTGAAAATAAAATGCTCAGAACGAAAAATTGCTCATCAGCCTTTATTGGCAGGTATGAAACACTTGAGTCGTTTAGAACAGGTTGTCATGGCCAGTGAATTAAATGACCACAATGATGTTGATGACTTGTTGATCACTGATGTCAATAATGACATCATAGAAACCACATATCAGAACATCATCCTGGTTAAAGAAAACCAATTATTTACTCCCCAACTCAATATGGCTGGTGTGGAGGGTGTTGCTTTGCAATGGTTGAAAATTAATCACGAAGTCAATTGTGAGCAAATCAATGTTGAAGATATCGGTAGTTATGAATGTATGATGACTTGTAATTCAATTCGAGGTTTTAGTTCAGTTGACAGTCTTCTTACCATTGAAAAACAATGCATATCATTTGGCACAAAACATGTTATTCGCGATAAAATAACTCGCCAATGGGATACATTATTTAATTCATGAAAAAAATCATAGCTTATAGTTTTTTATTACTGCTTTTATTGGTGTTAAGTGCTTCAGCTTATATCTATCAAAAATACAGTCAATTTCTGATTGATCCTGTTTTTCAAGAATCACCGGTTGTATTGAACATTGAAAAGGGAACCAGTTATGGTCAGTTTGTTCAGTTGATAAAACAGCATGGGGCAGCCGACAACGATCTGAATTGGAAGATTCTAGGTCGATTGAATCAATTGGATAACAGTATAAAAGTGGGTGAGTTTGAAATTTCTGAAATGATGTCACCCAGAGAGTTGATTAATTACATTGATAATAACCATGTGAAAACTTATCAAATTACCATTGTTGAAGGGCATCAATGGCAACAATTAAAACGTCAATTTGCTTCGAGTGCTTTAGAATCCACCACTGCAGATATCAAGGACAGTGAGTTGAAGTTGAAATTGGGCTTGAAAACCGGCAATTTAGAAGGACAATTTTTACCTGAAACTTATCAGTTCACAAAAGGCAATACGGATTTTGATGTGTTGTATAGAGCTCACCTTGAATTGAAAGTTGTATTGAATGAGGCCTGGGAGAACAGAGACCCAAATATCACTCTGAAAACACCTTATGAGTTATTGATTTTGGCGTCAATAATAGAAAAAGAAACGGCTCAAGCCAGTGAGAGAACAACTATTTCGGGGGTTTTTCATCGCAGATTACAAAAAGGTATGAAGTTACAAACTGATCCAACTGTTATTTATGGCGTAGGTACAGCATATGCTGGTGACATTACCTCTGATCATTTACGCACAGATACGCCTTATAACACGTATACCAGAGCAGGTTTGCCACCTACACCCATAGCCATGGCTAGCGCCGCTTCAATTAAAGCAGCAGCCCATCCTAATAAAGGGAAAGAGTTGTTTTTTGTGGCCAATAATAAAGGTGGTCATACTTTCAGTGAAACCTATGAACAACACCAAAAAGCTGTCAGTGCCTATTTGAAAGGCTTATAGTTTGATGAGCCTGTTAATGCCACAGTTTATTAGCCTAGAAGGTTCAGAGGGAGCTGGTAAAAGTTCTGCCATGAAAGTGATTGCTGCAGAATTAAGCCAATGGCAAGTACCTTTTATTGAAACTCGTGAACCAGGTGGTGAAAGTAATGCAGAACAGATTCGTGAGTTGTTGTTACACAGTGCGCATTTAGAAGCGAAGACAGAATTATTGCTTATGTTTGCCGCTCGCAATGAACATGTTGTCAAAGTGATCAGACCCGCATTAAAGGCTGGGCAATGGGTGGTATCAGACAGATTTGTTGATGCAAGTTATGCTTACCAAGGTTACGGCAGAGGCCTGCAATGGCAAAGCATTGAGAATTTAGAACAATGGGTGGTGGGTGAGACACAGCCCAATTTGACCTTGATGTTAGATGTGGACCCTGAAATTGGGCTAAAAAGAGCGGCAAAACGTTCTCAAAAAGACCGCATTGAGAAAGAGGCCATAGAATTTTTTGAAAATATACGCTGTGGCTATCTTCAAAGGGCGGAATCAAACCCCCGTCGAATCAAGGTAATCGATGCCAATCGATCGATAACAAGCGTTAAAGAACAAGTGATCAAGCAACTGAGTTATTTCAAACAAAGTTTGTTAAATCCATGAATTATTTTTGGCTAGATAAGCATTTAAATCAATGGGATACAGCCATTAAATTGGATCACAAGCCTCAGGCTGTGATGTTAAGTGGAATGAAAGGTGCTGGCAAAGCTGAGCTGTTAAGGCAGGTGATTGCTGACTTGATATGTAGACAAACAAGTTCAGGGCATTGTGGGACATGTCAAAACTGTGTTTTAAATAAGCAAGGCCATCACCCCGATGTTCACCTGGTGGCGCCTGAAAAAAATATTGTCAAAGTAAAAATGATTCGTGAATTAACAGATTTTTTTACTTCAACACCTCATTGCTCGGATTATAAGATAGCAGTTATTAATGAAGCAGATCAAATGAACGTAGCTGCTGCGAATGCTTTACTTAAAATTTTAGAAGAACCACCAAGTCGAGGCATTTTGTTTCTTGTGACAGACTCAAAACATCAATTGATGCCTACCATCAAAAGTCGCTGCATTTCTTTGGACTTGGTGATTACTTCGAATGAAAAAAAGCAATTGAAACAATGGATTAAAGCTGAGCTGAATTCCTTGTACATTGAAGTCAATCAGGTTGATGATCGATTGATAGAAGAAGCATTGACTTTGAGTGATTATGCACCAAAAATAACTTTGAATATCCTTCAAGAAAATAGATTAGACGAACTTAAGTTTTGGTTAGATGGATTATATGATGTTTTCTGTCAGGATGTATCTGTGAGTGAAGTTGCTAAAAAAATTCTAGAAGGCGGAGATGTTAATAATTGGCATTTGTTACAACGGTATTGTTTACAGCTACTTAAAGCGAACTTTAACCCAAATCAGTATGAAATTTACGCCTCACATCCTTTAAATCAATTAATTAAAAAAGCACCCAAAGTAGTTCATATTATTATTAAAATGACTGAATTGATACAGCAACTTATGCTAAACTTTAATACACAAATTAAAGACCAATTGTTGTTGGAGTCAATGTTAGTAGAAATTAAAAGCGAGTTAAATCCCAGGAGTTAAATATGGCATTTGCTGGAGGAATGGCTAAAAAAGGTATTTTGTCGTTAAACATACAAGGTGCAGCTGAGCTGCACAAATGTTATATGCCACTCATTACCAATGGTGGGTTGTTTGTAAAAACCACCAAGAGTTATCAAATAGGTGACGACGTTTTTATGATCTTGACTTTAGATCAAGATGAACGCATGCCTATCACTGGCAAAGTTATTTGGATCACACCAAAAGGCTCACAAGGAGGGCGTTCACAAGGCATTGGCGTCCAATTTAATGATGATGATGATATGGAGGTTGTCAAAACCAAAATTCAAAGTATTTTAGCGCCTTATAGTGGTCAAGAAATACCCACTTTAACCATGTGATATGAGTGAGTTTTTATCCAGTCATGAATTGCTTAATCTAGAAGATGAATTAAGAGATGCTGATCAAGCCCTTTATGTGCGAAAAAGTTCCACTTTAGGCATTTCAGAAAGTTTGAAACTGTTGTCTCTTCGCACCGGTTGGGCTACTTATCTGTGGTTAGAAGGTGAAGGCTTGAAAAATTTAAAGAGTTCAGAACCACCAGCCCCAAAAACAAAGGAGTTTAAAGAAGCCATTAAGTTTGCATTAGAACGTAAACATTTTTCTGCATTTATTTTTCCAATCAATACCAAAGACAGTTGGTTAGAGGCCAAATTATACTTTACCAAGCGAACACCTGATTTTGCCGGTGTGGTTAAATTTATGTTTATCTTACCACAAGAAAAAACGCATCAATATTTTGATAACCATGCCAAGATTGTATCTTTTAATATGGGCTTAGATGGCAATTATGTGTTACGGGATGGAAAATGGATCAGTGCCAATGACCTTCCATAAACAAAGCATTCTTATTGCGTGCAGTGAAAAAAAAGATCGCTTGCAATTTTTCAATTATTTTGATGATCTAAGCGCAGATAAAATATTTACGGCAACAGATATCAAACAAATGAATACCATGCTTGATGGTGATGAATCTATTGCTGTATTAGTTTTTGAAATATCTCAAAGCTGGGTGAAAAATAACAACCAAATTATCAGGCTGAAAGAAAATTATCCCAATCTCAAATTGGTGGGTCTGGTTTCTCCACAAGTTGGATTAAAGCACCAACAATATCAAGAAATTTGTGTGCATTTGACTGACTTGGTCTTTTCACCGGTTTTACAGCATGAACTGTTGGCAAAAAATATAGCGGTGTCAGGAAACAAAGTTGAGTCAAGAACAGGCAAAAAAGAAGATGAACTCAACTTATTTTTAAGTAGCTATTTTGACCCATCCGGTTTCCCGCAACTGTTGATAGACGTCAATACACATGAAATTAAATACACCAATAAATCATTACAAAAGGATTTTGCTGTTGAGAAAACAGATTTGATTGGACGAGTTTGGTATGAACTCATTGCTCAAAAACAAAGTAAAAAAGTTGATGAACTAAAAGCTCAATTAATTGAATCTGGAGAAGTTGTTGACCGAGTTAATGTGAAAGTTGACAATGCTTTTAAATCAATTGAGTTAAGGATAAGTTACACCAGTATAGGCGATCATGCTTATTATTTAGCTGAAATTTCTGACCTAACCGAACGGCTCTATCAACAGAGGTTTTTGCAACAACTGGAGTTCGTAAGCACACTTGATTTTGATAATGGTCAACAAACCAAACAAATGCAAATCCTTTTACAATGGGCAAATTTTGATTTTTGTTACATAATAAAGAAAAGCCCAAATGGTGATTACAACCAGATTATTTGGGATTGTTCCAAGAAAAACTATGCACAAAAATTCATTTCAGCAAAACATGATTTTTTGTTCAGAAAGATTCGCGCAGATGGATATTACGCAATTAAGAGCAAAGCATCAGAGGTGATACCTGGTGATGATTTTCTGAGTTTTTACTCTATCAACTCTGTCTTGATATTTGACTGCACTGTAGATGATGATAATGTCGCCGTTTTGATTGCTGGTAGTTTAAAGGAGTCTGAAAATTGGTCGTCACTCAATTTATTGTTTAAACAATTGGCTTTACGGTATAAACAATCAATGGCCTTTAAAATTTTACAGCATTCACATGAGTCAGAAAGCCAATATGATGTACTCACTGATTTGTTGAATAGAAGGTATATTGTAAAAGCCATTGAGCATTCAATCCAGCAAAACAAAGGTTTTAACGC
>CALDFB010000081.1 GCA_937942365.1 uncultured Marinicella sp.
TCGCAAGCAGAATCTATTGAAGAATGTAACCGAGTTTTTCAGCAAGGAACTGCTATGTTCAATAAAACGATCAAACAAATCCGACAAAATTTTTCAGATAAAAAAAGTTTCAATCCAGCGAAAGATCCGAATATATTTACAGTGCAAAAGGACATAACAGACTTTTGGCGTGAAGATCAAAGTGCCAGAGGTTCGTTGATTGGGTTGTCCGAAACTGACCCTAAAAAAGCTGGGTTTTGGGCCAATCGACTGGCCACTGCTCACACCATTCGAACAGATTCTGAGGCCACGAAATACCTGAAAGATCTGTTAAACAAATATGACTGGGTAGATCAAAAACGTTTTGGCAAACCTGTATCAGCGCATGCGTGGATTCTGATTCAACATGCAGATGATCATGTGGATTTACAAAAAGAGGTTCTCAAAAGGATGGAGCCATATTTTAAAAACGGCGGTGTTAAGCCGGCAAATTATGCTTACTTATGGGATCGAGTGGCTGTTAATACCGGTAAGAAACAGCGTTATGGAACTCAACCTATCTGGGAATGTAAGAATGGGCAGCTTGAATTACAGCCCATAGAAAATAGGTCTGAGGTCAACCAATTACGAAAAGCTTTAGGAATGGTTTCTGTTGAATCAGCTTTGGCAGAAATGTCTCAATCAGTTTGTGGTTCAAGTTAAGGAAGCCCTTGAGAAACTTTTGATCAATAACAGAAGTTCAGTCACAAATTTGAAGTATTTAATTTTGTTATACTACAAATTTGTGACCATGGAGTTTCCGGCAAGTGATTAACAAGTTTTTGATTGCAATTGCGTTTATATTTGGGGTGTTTTTAAACACAGCTCATGCTGAAGGTTTGGACTTTATTTTTGTTGATGGCATGGAAGTTTCACCAGGAGGTCGTGACCCATTGATTCCTGGAACTTTGTTAGGAGGCGATGTCTATACCATTGAACTAGACCGCTGGGAAATTGATAACAAAGGTGCTGGTGACCCGGCTGAAAATACAGATAACATTCAAGCGGCGATTGACTGGGCTTTGGCGCAAGACTATACGATCATTAGGCTACCTGCCGGTGAATACTTGGTAGGTAAATACGGCAATGAAATTTACCAGGCAGGCATTGTTCTCAGAGATCAAATGATATTCGAGTTGGATGAAAATGCGGTGATCCAAATGGCACAAAATGATAAGTGGAATTATTGTGTGATAGATGTAACGAATCGAAACCGAGTTATTATTCGAGGAGGAGCCATTCGTGGTGATCGGGATACTCACATTTACACACCTCGGCCCAGTGATGGTTCAACTGTACATGATGAAGGTCATTTAATTTGTATCAAAGCCAGCAGGTATGTTTTGGTAGAAAATATGCATTTATCTGATGCCAATGGGGATGGAATTTTGTTAGTTGGTGGCGGAGATGTCTCAACAAAACATACCACCATCCGTAACAATGAGTTTGATAATAATCGTCGCCAAGGTATTTCAGTGGTAGGGGCAGAGATTTTATTGATTGAAAACAATGAAATTCATGACACCCATGGTACACCGCCACAATTTGGTATTGATATTGAAAGTTTACACTTTACCAGTAAAGACATCAAAATCAGAAGAAACCTGTTTTATGCCAATGGTACAACCGATACCGCCATCAATTATGGGGGCGGTCACATCGTGAACACTGACGGCAGAAACGTCTTGATTGAATATAATACGATGGAACAAAGGGGTATTGGTCGAGGCACTGATGGCTCAATTGTGTATTGGAAAAATGCAGATCAGACCATTCGTTATAATTACATCAAAGTGCGCGAGCTGACTGTTAACCTTAAGGTTGGTATCATTCAATATTCGAACTCAAGCCCCAAAACTAACCCGGCCACCACTTATATTCATGATAATTTTTGTGATGGATGTGGGTTTTATATGTATCAAAGTGCTGACTTAGATATTAGAAGAAATGTTTTGACTGACGGGTATCTGGCATTTCGAGATTTTACCAATTTAACATTGATTGATAATGAGGTTGATAGCACCATTAATTCTTGCTGGGCTTTTCGCTTTCGTGATGTATATGGCGAGGCTTCTGGTAATACCTATTTTGATCAGCCCTTTGATTTAGGCCTGAGCCCTACAGTGCCTTTTGAGTATTGTTGGCAATAAACCCTGAATTTTTATTTTTTAATGATTAAACCAAGACCTCTAAGTGGTTATTGATGTGCATCACATGTGCAACTGTGTATTGTTGATGAGTTAATTCGCCATAGGCAAAATGTGGCTGAAGCGAACCTTGAAAATTTTTAAAATCATTCAATGCGGTCAACAATCGACTGAAGGCCATTAATTTATTGCCCGCTCCTAAAGCCGGTGCGCCTGGTATGGGCTCAATCAGATCGTGGTTCATCTTGCCACGAATAGCAAATACTGAAAACGCACTTTGACCTAGGGTGCTCTTAAAGGCATCAGATTTATGTTCAGGGTATCCAGTCATAGAATACTCAATGCTTTGTGCCAAATGATTGAATATTTGGCTTAAATTCCAGCCACCTTCAGCTTTTACAGGTAGTAAATAAATCGACTGTAAATCTATGGTAGCTTGCTCTATGGTTAGTTTTTGGACATCGTAACCATTCAATAGCCATGCGCTTGTGCCGCCTGCCAGCCCGATAGTACCCAATAACAAAGTGTTTTTAATGAGCTTTCTTCTGTTCATAAGCAAATCATATCTATTTTATTGAAGGATTACAAAATTTCAGGCACAAAAAACCCCGAATAAATCGGGGTTTTTTGGTTGGAATGTTTTCTGTTTATTTAAACTTTAAAATAAAGTCTAACTGAAAACGGTCATAATCGATGGGAGTATCTTGGTCTTTATTTCTTTCATTGCTGAAGTAAGCAAAAGCCATGGAAGTGTTTTTATATAAACCATAACCACCTCGAATTAAATGCCCCTTTGAATCGGGTCCACCACCACCGAAATTTGAATCATTAAACACACCGACAACAGCATCGGCATCAATGTCCATGAATGTGTAACTTAAATTCCAAGTACCAGGCCCACTGACTTTTCCATAATTGGCACCAAAGGCAAATCCACTTTCCGCTGTATCGGCTTCCAAGTTTTCGACGTAACTTCCAAATAATGAAAATGGTTTTTCGTTCAATTTGGTTTTATATTCCAACGATCCTTCAAACAAATTATAGTCATTGATTAAACGGCCTGTGGCGTCTACTGAATTAGAACGTGGTCTGCCGTCATAAGCAGGAAAATTACCTTGTAAGTTATCATAATCATAGTAACTGATTCCGGCGATAAAACTACCTTGATCAAAGTCAAAGGTTTTGTTAACTTGACCACCAAACATTAAGATGTCATCATCACCACTGAATTCTTCAATGGCATAACCGACTATATTACCTTTCCAGCCATTGGAATCAAATTGCAATGCCAAACCTTCTGGATTCACGTCGTTATCCCAAATCATTTGATTTTTACCTGCTTTATATGCAGGGTTAGCCATTTTACCACCAGTGATGGTGATGCTATCAGTGAGGGAATAGTTGAAAAAAGCTCGGTCCAAGCCAAAGTCTTTGGTAGTAAAGCCGCCATCAAGTGTTTGGTTTCCTGAAGCCGGATCATCTACCCCTGTTGCTAGGCGGAAATTGACATCAAGACGGTCATTGACTTGAGTCTTTGCTGCCAGACGTAAGCGAATTCTGTTTCTGTTTCTGGCTTCTTTTTCCCTTTCGTCAATGTATTCTTCACGGTATCTAAAGTCACCCGAGAGTTTGATGCGATCAGCCCAGTTTCCTGTTGATGTAGATTTTACTTCAGCGGCTTTTTGAACTTGTTTGACTTGCGCTTCGTTGCTTTCGGCTTTAGATTCAAGCTGTTCTATTTTTTGTGACAACATTTTTAACTGTTCTTTCAACAATGCGATTTCTTCATTGGTTGAATCAGCAAAGCTTGCAGTACCTAAAGACAACATCAAAGATGTGACCAAAACTTTTCTATTCATGACATTACCCACGTTTAAATTTTAAAAAATGTGAAGTTTATATGACAATTATGACAGTTCCATGACAATTGTTACATTTAGGTAACGTATTGATGACAGAAAGAAGTGAACTTTTAATTTTCTTAATTATTGCTTCGATCTTAAGCTAAAATTGTGGTTGTTATTGAGCATTGATAAAAGCATGAAAATTTCGGGGTGGAGACAAGAGAGGGTAGCGGTTTCAGCTTTTGTTGTTCTGGCACTGGTCACCGGTTTAATTACGGGTTTTTGGGCTTGGAGCTTTTTGGGTTGGTTGTTGATGTATCAAGTTTGGAAAACCTTTGAGTTCAAGACTTTTTATGATTGGTATATGAAAGGAGCTTCCAGCAGTGATGTTCCTATAAATCATGGCGTGTTTGAGGCCATTACATGCCAAGTGATCAACAATAAAAACCAAACCAAAGAAGCCAGGAAACGAAACAAATATTTATTAAAACAATTTGTGACCACGGCACAGGCTTTGCCATTTGCCACTATATTGTTAAACCAACGGTTTGAAATTCAATGGTGTAATCACATTGCTCAAGAAATTTTGGGTATCAATGATACTGATGCTAACACCAAAATAGACAACATCATCAGAGAACCAGAGTTTGTTGCTATGCTTGCTACCGGTAAAAAAGATCAAGAAATTAAATTGTTTTACAGTAAAGACAATGAGAAAAGTATTTTAATCAGGCTGATAAAGATTAACACGGATCGATATTTAATGGTTGCCCGGGATATCAGTGCGCAAGAAGCCTTGCAAAAATCGCGCAAAGCATTTGTGGCCAATGCTTCGCATGAGTTAAGAACACCGCTGACCGTCATTTCAGGTTACTTGGAAATGTTACAATCCTCTATCCACATGAACGATGACTGGTCTGAAGCCATTGATCAATCTAAAGATCAAGCCAATCGCATGTCAAAGATCATTGATGACATGTTGAAATTATCTAAAATTGAACACGACAGGGTTTTGCCATCAGAGGATCAAGAAGTGGCCATGCCTCAATTGATCAATACATTGTTTAATGATCTAAAAAATGGAACCAGGTCTGAGCACCATGTCATGGGTGCAGAAATCAGTTCTGAACTTAAGGTGAAAGGTGATGTGTCAGAAATCACCAGTATTTGTTTAAACTTAATGCACAATGCATTGATTCATACACCACATGGCACGGCCATAAATATCAGGTGGTTTGAGCAAAACGGAGAAGCCAACTTCTGGGTCTTGGATAACGGGCCTGGTATAGAAGCCAGACATATCCCGCATTTAACCGAACGATTTTATCGAGTGGATAATTCTAAAGCAAGGAATCATCAAAGCACAGGTTTGGGCCTGGCCATAGTCAAACACATTTGTATCAAACACAATGCTCGTTTTGAGGTAGACAGTGAGCTTGGTTCAGGAACAACATTTAAAGTGGTTTTCCCCAGGCACAGAACGGTTATTAATGGATAAATAACTCCCTCAGATTGATAACCGATTGCAGTTAAAACTGCCACATGTAACCAGGACTTAACTTTTGTTACAAAATTGTCATATAAATGTCACATTCGATCTATAGAATGCCAATCATTAGTAATATTTTGATAAATTTATATGAAAACTTTGAGAAAAATAACTTTATTGGCCGGATTGGTCGTGGCATCACAAAGCCAAGCATCAGGAAGAGATTATATCAGTGTGGTGGGTTCATCTACTGTTTATCCATTTTCTACAGTCGTGGCAGAACGCTTTGGTAAGTCTACCTCTTTCAAAACGCCTAAAATTGAATCAACAGGAACTGGCGGTGGTATGAAATTGTTCTGTAAAGGCAGTGGTGTTGATACACCGGACATCACCAACGCTTCAAGAAGAATCAAAGATTCAGAGTTAAAAATGTGCCATGAGAATGGTGTGACTGGTGTGGTTGAGGTTTTGATTGGATATGATGGCATCGTGGTTGCTAACGAGATCAACTCTCATGATTTTAAATTAAGTTTGCAGGATTTGTTTTTGGCATTGGCCAAAGAAATTCCTACTGCAAAAGAGGGTGAATTAGTCGCCAACCCATATACCATGTGGAATGAAATTAACCCAGAGTTGCCAGCTGTTAAGATCGAAGTATTGGGTCCACCTCCGACATCAGGAACTCGAGATGCATTTGTTGAATTAGCAATGGAAGGTGGTTGTAAAAAGTACCCATGGATCAAAGACACAAAAAGTTCTGATAAATCAAAATACAAGAGTATTTGTCACAGCATTCGTGAAGATGGTGCTTATGTTGAAGCTGGTGAGAATGATAACCTGATCATCCAAAAGTTACAGAAAAATCCAGATGCATTAGGTATTTTTGGCTTCTCTTTCTTGGATCAAAACGCAGACTTAGTTAAGGGGTCAGTGGTTGATGCGGCATCACCTGAGTTTGAGACGATTGCTACTGGTGAATATCCAATTTCAAGACCTTTGTACTTTTACGTTAAGCAGGCTCATGTCTCAGAAATTCCTGGAATGAATGAGTTTCTGAATGAATTCATCAGCGAAAAAGCCATGGGTCAAGAAGGCTACTTGACTGACAAAGGCTTGATTCCTTTAGATGAAGAAAAATACATGAAAGTGAAAACTGATGTAGTTGAAATGAATAACTTAAAATTGTGATTTGATTACGTTTCAATAATCAATAAGTTAATTGGCAGCCAGGTTTACACTTGGCTGCATTTTTTTTACAATAAAAAAGCTTTTTAGACGCGCTTTCAAATTCAAATAAATAGTTAAACATCCCATGACCATCAGTGCATTGATATTTTTGTTGTTGTTATTTGCTGCCTTTAGTTATTTCATGGCTCGGCAAAAAATCACCACTGCTTATCGACAAAATAAGCAACCATCTAAGATTATGACTTTACCCAAATATTTTGGGTATGTGGCGGCGTTGTGTTCTTTGTTGCCTTCTTTGCTGGTCTTGTTTGTTTTACAGGGCGTTGAAGAACCCTATATCAACAGTGAAATTTCATCTTTTATAGGCAGTCAAAATATAGCAGCGTCAGATGATCTCGATTTATATTTAAATGAAATTAAAAGTGCCGATACGCCTGAAAAAATAGCGGCTTTAAGTGAAGAGAAACAAGCCGTTTACCAGCGTTATCATGAAATCGAAACCACCACCCAAAGAACGATCACTGCAATCGTGCTTTCATTGGCCATTTTGTTGGTTATTTGGGGGCTGCGTAAAATCAACACCGAAACACCGGCGCGTAAGGTGTTTGAGAAAATCATCGAAGGTATTTTACTGCTGGCTGCCTCAATTGCCATCATGACAACAGTGGGAATCGTTTTTTCGGTGTTATTTGAATCAACCCGGTTTTTTGGTGAAGTGCCCATAATGAGCTTTATGTTTGGCACCGAATGGTCACCTCAGACTGCGATCAGGGCAGATCAAGTGGGTTCTTCAGCTGCATTTGGTGCTGTACCTTTGTTTGTGGGTACCATGTTGATTTCATTCATAGCACTATTGGTATCGGTCCCGTTGGGGCTGATGTCGGCCGTATACTTGTCGGAGTATGCCAGCAGTACTGTTCGTGCAGTGGCTAAGCCGGTTTTGGAGATATTGGCCGGTATTCCAACAGTTGTCTATGGTTTTTTCGCGGCATTAACAGTGGCGCCTTTTATTCGTGGCTTGGGCGAGTCGATGGGACTATCAGTGGCCTCTGAAAGTGCTTTGGCAGCTGGATTGGTTATGGGTATCATGATCATTCCGTTTGTATCTTCTTTGTCAGATGATGTTTTGTCGGCCGTTCCTCAAAGCTTGCGTGAAGGCTCTTTGGGTTTGGGTGCAACGCGTTCTGAAACCATAGTTAAAGTATTGATACCAGCTGCTTTACCAGGTATTGTGGGCGGTGTTTTGTTGGCAGCATCACGGGCGATTGGTGAAACCATGATTGTGGTTATGGCAGCAGGTTTAGCGGCTAATTTAACAGTTAATCCGCTTGAGGCAGTCACAACCGTAACGGTACAAATTGTGACTTTATTGACCGGTGATCAAGAGTTTGACAGTGCCAAGACGCTGGCTGCATTTGCATTGGGCTTGATGTTGTTTATCACCACTTTAATATTAAATGTGATTGCTTTGCATGTCGTTAGAAAATACCGAGAACAGTATGAATAATACAGAGTTAGTTAAGCAAAGTTTGAAAAAGCGCTATATCAAAGAGCGAGTTTTTAAATTAATGGGTTTGTTTTCCATTGCTACCGCCATTTTATTTTTGTTGATATTGTTGGTGGATATAGCGAGTAAAGCAATGCCAGCTTTCTCACAAACTAAGATCACATTGCCGATAAATTTGGATGCTGAAAAACTGGGGTTAGATGTCAGTAGTTCAAAGCAAGATATGATGGGTGCCGATTTCAGGACAGTCATCAGAGCTGCCTTGTTGAAGCAATTTCCTGAGGTTACTAAAAGAAAAGAGAAAAGAGCCCTTTACTCGCTAACCAGTATGGGCGCTGAATTTCAACTCAGAGACATGGTGATTGAAAACCCTGATTTGTTGGGGCAAAGCATTGAGGTTGACTTTATGGCTGATGACGATGTGGACGCTGTGATTAAGGGTTCAATTGATCGAAATTTACCAGAGTCAGATCGCCGAGTTAAAGACCAGAAATTATCATGGATAGAAACTTTAGAACAAAGTGGGCAGATTTCTACTGGGTTTAATTGGCACTTTTTTTCCAGTGGGGATTCTCGTGAGCCAGAAATGGCTGGTATCAAAGGTGCCATCATAGGCTCTTTGTATACTTTGCTGGTTACTTTGGCATTGTCTTTCCCAGTGGCCGTGGCTGCAGCCATTTATTTAGAAGAGTTTGCCCCTAAAAATCGATTCATAGACTTTATCGAAATCAACATCAATAACTTGGCAGCGGTCCCTTCTATCGTGTTTGGTTTGTTAGGTTTGGCGGTATTTATCAACTTTTTCAGTATGCCTCGTTCTGCGCCAGTGGTCGGAGGAATTGTGCTGTCATTGATGACATTACCCACCATCATCATTGCTTCGCGTTCTGCAATTAAAGCGGTACCACCTTCATTGCGTGAGGCAGCTTTGGGGCTGGGCGCTTCTAAAATGCAATCAGTCTTTCATCATGTGCTGCCAGCTGCTTTGCCTGGTATTTTAACCGGAACCATCATTGGGATGGCACAGGCGTTGGGTGAAACTGCGCCTTTATTGATGATTGGTATGGTTGCTTTTATTGTGGATATACCCCAATCTGTGGTGGATCCATCAACCGTATTGCCCATCCAAGTATACTTATGGGCGGATTCACCAGAACGTGGATTTTTAGCAAAAACATCGGCTGCCATTATGGTGCTGTTGTTCTTTTTGGTCGCAATGAATGCAATTGCCATTTACCTGCGTAAAAAGTTTGAGAAAAAATGGTAAAATATAATTATGAATGAAGCTGTACTAAATGAATTGGCAGAACCACCTACGGGTGTGAATGCCCCGCCAGAAACTGAGGATTCACTGAACATTGAATACACCGATACAGTCGGACAACCAATGTGTGAAAACGCCAAGTTCAGGACTAAAAACGTCAATGTGTTTTATGCCGACAATCAAGCCATTCATGATGTGAGTTTGGATATTGGTGCACACCAGGTCATCGCATTGATTGGCCCTTCAGGCTGTGGTAAATCAACTTATCTGAGAACCTTGAACCGCATGAATGACACCATCGATATTTGTCGAGTTGAGGGTCAAATTTTGTTGGATGAGCAAGATATTTATGCCAAAAAACAGGATCCAGTTCTACTCAGAGCTCGGGTAGGTATGGTGTTTCAAAAGCCCAACCCTTTTCCTAAATCAATTTATGATAACGTGGCTTATGGGCCCAAAATTCATGGGTTAACTCGCAATAAGTCTGAGTTAGATGATTTGGTTGAAGAAGCATTGATTAAAGCTGGGTTGTTTCAAGAGGTGAAAGACCGTTTACATGCGCCAGGAACAGGTTTGTCTGGAGGTCAGCAGCAACGATTGTGTATTGCACGGACCATAGCAGTTCAGCCAGAGGTTATTCTGATGGATGAGCCTGCATCGGCATTAGATCCTATAGCTACAGCGAAAATTGAAGAGCTGATCAATGAGCTGAAAGAAAACTTCACCATCGTCATTGTGACACATTCAATGCAACAAGCAGCTCGTGTGTCACAAAGAACCGCATACTTTCATATGGGTCGATTGATTGAAGTGGGTGAAACCGATCAAATATTCACCAACCCAGCCCATGAGTTAACAGAAAAATACATCACCGGTCGATTCGGGTAAAGGACAGAGATATGGAACAAGTTGAATTTGAAAAACACACTTCCAGCGAATACAACACTGAGTTGGAAGACATCAGAAATCACCTGTTAAAAATGGGTGGTAAGGCCGAAAACCAATTACGCATGGTGCTTCAAGCCATGCGCGAAGGCAATGAAGGTTTAGCAGATGAATTGTTAGCTCATGGTGATGACATCGATCAAATGGAAGTTGAGCTTGATCAAGAATGTACGCGCATCATAGCCAGAAGGCAACCTGCAGCGAGTGATTTGCGGTTGATAGTTGCGGTAATGAAAAGCATCACTGACATTGAGCGAATTGGTGATGAAACCGAAAAAATGGCTCGTTTACTTAAAAAATTAATTGTTCGCAGTTTTGATTCAAAATATTATCAAGAAATTGACCACCTGGGACAAGAAGTACTCAAAAATTTATCCGATGCTTTGAATGCTTTGGCTCGATTGGATGCTGAAGAGGCCATTAAAATTGCGCAAAAAGACCAAGTTATTGATGCCCATTTTGATGAGTTGAACGGACATTTAATCAAAAACATGGTTAAAGATCCAAACAAAGTAAAACCCTATTTAAAACTGAGTCAGTGCGGCCAGGCTTTGGAGAGAATAGGTGATCATGCCAAAAACATTTGTGAGAACATCATATATTTGGTGATAGGTAAAGATGTACGACACACCAACATTGATGAGGTAAAAAGCGATTACTTTGAGTAAACATGATCAGAGAAGTATTTTGATTTGTGAGTCCAGTCAAAGTCTCTGTAAGTAATCGATGACCTCAATCTTTCTTTTTTCTGGTGGGTCTAATGACTAAATCACCCCCACAATTCGGGCATGTGCCATTGAAAACTGTCTCATTACATGAAGCACAGAAAGTACATTCATAACTACATATATAAACATCTTTTTGTTGATCATGAACATCAGCCTGACAACGTTCACATTGTTGTTTCATTTGTAACATCATTGATTGAAAATTATCAATTAATTACCATGTTATGCTTTCCATACATTTTTCGCAACTACCGGAGGATTCATGCAACAAGTATTAGTAACAGGTGCCAATAGAGGCATCGGTTTGGAGTTATGCCGTCAACTTAAAGCACAGGGGCATGAAGTGACAGCCGTTTGTCGAAACAGCAGCGAAGCATTAGATGGTTTAAATGTCCAAGTGTTGGACCAATGTGATGTGGCTGATCAAGCTTCGGTTATGCAAATGGTTGAAAAGTTGAACACACAGAAATACGACTTGATCATTAATAATGCAGGTGTATTGGCTCACAATGAATTGGGTGAGATTGATTACAGTTCAGTGTTAGATCAATTTAAAGTCAATGCGATGGCACCCTTGATGGTGACCGAAGCATTGATGGAGCACTTAAATCGAGGTGCTAAAGTGGCCATTGTAACCAGCCGTATGGGCTCAATGTCGGACAATGACTCAGGTGGTTACTATGGTTATCGCATGAGTAAAGCTGCTGTGAATATGGTTGGTGCCAGTTTAGCCATTGATTTAAAACCCAAAGGTATAGCGGTTGGCTTATTACATCCAGGCTATGTGAAGACAGACATGACTGGTGGTCAGGGTTATGTTGATGCGGCACATGCGGCGTCTAGATTATTGGCCAGAATGGGTGAATTAAATCTGGAAAACTCAGGTGCCTTCTGGCATGCTGATGGTGAGCAGTTGCCTTGGTAAAGTTTCAATAAAATTTAGGAGTCAGTCGCATGAAAATGATCACAGCCATCATTAAACCATTTAAACTAGATGATGTTCGAGATGCGCTTGAAGCGGTTGGCGTCCGTGGCATTACGGTTACTGAGGTCAAAGGATTTGGGCGTCAGAAGGGACACACTGAATTATACCGTGGCGCCGAATATGTGGTTGATTTTTTACCCAAGTTAAAGCTTGAAATTGCCACCCCTGCTGACCAAGTTGATGTCATCGTTGAGACACTGGTTGAAACCGCCAGTAACAACAAAGTCGGCGATGGTAAAATTTTTATCCACGAACTAGAAAAAGTCATTCGCATCAGAACCGGAGAAACCGATCAAGATGCGCTTTAATGGATGTAGGGTATTTCCTCGATTCATTGGTAAGTTCTGTATTTCTTGATCAAGCAAATTCACTGAACTTTATGGGTTGATACAACCTGACCCTATTACAAGTTCACATGCCTTATTCAAAAAAGGTCTTGTTTACACGGTTTTTATCATTTGACATCAACTAACAGTCCTCATACCATACATCCTCCTTCAGACAGGTGCCATTCACTTTTTAATAAGTGAAGGGTTAAACGGGAAGTTGGTGCGAGTGATTTAAATATTGATTCCTCAATCCCAACGCTGCCCCCGCAACGGTAAAAAAGTAACACCCATTAATTATGCCACTGTGAATCTTCATGGGAAGGCAATGGGGTTTGGTTTCATATTTTTGAGGCTAACTTTTGAGTCCGGAGACCGGCCAGTTTGATATTTATTAACCTCAACATGTTCGGGTGGAACAGGAGAAAATATGAGATTTACATTTATCGGCAATCGCCACAAAACAGTGGTGTGTTTGCTGACGCTGGCTGCGTCAGTTCAAGCTCAAAAAACATCATTTAATCATACGCAAACCAATGATTTAAGTAACTTGATCGTTACAGCAGGTATTGCTCCCATTGAAATGGATCAATACGGCGGGTCGGTTACTGTCATCACTGCCGCAGATATCGAAAAAGCTCAAGCCAGTTATTTGTCAGATGTCTTGCGACAGGTTCCAGGCTTTGCAGTCAATCAATCAGGTGGGCCAGGAACACAAACACAACTGCGAGTACGTGGATCTGAGGCCAACCATGTTTTGGTTTTATTGAATGGCGTTCGGGTTAATGACCCGACAGCAGGTGATGAGTATCTGTTCAATTATGCCCTATTGGATAACATTGAGCGTATTGAAATCTTACGTGGTCCGCAAAGTGCCATTTGGGGCACCGATGCCATGAGTGCGGTAATCAATATCATCAGCAAAGAAACGACTCAAAATAATTGGGGTTTTGATGTTGAGGTGGGTTCATTCAATACCAAACGTGTGGCTTTAGATGGTGGTGTAGCCAATGATAATTGGCGCTTTGATGCGGGCTTTAATTTTTTAGATACAGCTGGTACCAACATTGCTCGTCAAGGCACAGAAGAAGATGGTTTTGAAAACTTGAGCACACATCTGAGTTTTGCGGTTGATGCCACTGAAACTGTTAAACTGCATTTGAGGGCTGATCATTCTGATGCTTTGAATGAGTTTGATGGTGTTGATTTTAATGTAACTGGCTTGCCAATTGATGCAGACTTATGGACCGAGCGTGAACAAACCACGGTGCTGTTACAGGCTAACTTTAAGCCCAATGATCATTGGCACAGTGATTTGAGTTACCAATGGTCTGATACAGATGCGCATAATTTCAGTTTTGGGTTGGGAGAAAGCAGTTCAACCGCTGCCCAAACAGATGAAATTAAATTCAACACCACATTGCTCTTCGGTGCTGATGATCAACATCGATTATCGGCTTTGGTCGATCACCGCCAAGTTGATTTTGTGCAAAGAGGCACTGCTTCACCTTTTGGTGATCCCAACCAAAGACAAGATTATGATGTGACAGGTTTGGCTGTGGCATATCAGCATCAGTTGAATGAGCAATTCAATTGGAATGTTTCAGCCAGAAACGATGATTTTGATCAATTTGAGGACGTCAGTAATTTTAAGTTGGCCGCATCTTATCAGTTGAATAACCAATGGCGGATGCGAGGTTCTGTTGGAACTGGTAGCAAAGCACCTTCGTTTATTGAACGCTTTGGGTTTTTTCCGGCCAACTTTGTTGGTAACCCGAACTTAGAGCCTGAAGAGTCTGATGCATTTGAATTAGCGGTAGAGAAAACATGGTTAAACAATAAGCTGGAGTTGGTCTATTTCGATCAAAATCTAGAAAATGAGATCAACGGGTTTGTTTTTGATGCATCATCAGGCTTGTTCACCGCGGATAACCAAGCGGGTGAAAGCGAACGTCAAGGTCTGGAGTTTAACTGGTCGAGTCAAATCAATGAACATATGGGTTTAAATTTAAATTACACCTACACCGATGCCACAGAAGAAACGGCCAATGGCATTCAGGTCACAGAAGTGCGTCGACCTGAGAACATGGCCCAAATCGGGTTTGATTACCGTTTTGCTGGTGATCGTGCAACTTTGTATGCACAAGTAAATTACCAAGATGACCAGCTTGATGTGTTCTTTGATCCAGCAACATTTGAGTCATCCAATGTTACACTAGATTCATACACCACGGTCGATTTGACTTTCAGCTGGCAACTAAATACAACTGTGCAGTTATACGCCAAAGCTCAAAATTTATTTGATGAGTCATATGAGGAAGTTTTGGGGTATGCCCGCCCTGGTGCGGCAGTTTATGCTGGGGTAAAGGCGAGATTTTAGGCCAAGTTTAATTGCAAACCCTTGTACGGATACAAGGGTTTGAAAAACACCTTGTCATTCCGATTGGTCCGCAAGCGAACAGAGGAATACCCAAAGGGCAGACCCTCTAGAAACATTCACCGTTGCCTTGAAAAGAACATCACGCCAAGTCTTCCGGATCCTTCGGCTTCGCTCAGGATGACATCTCCAATCAGCATTTAATAAATCGAGCTTGGTTATTAAGTAACTTCAAGGTTTTTTTTAACAATATCGGGGTGTCACTTATCCTCTTCCAACCCAACTCCATCCATGCCCATTGACAATGAATCAGCATCACCGCCTTGTGATAGTTTAATTGCCAAGCGTACTTCATTGGCGGAGTCGGCATGACGCAGGGCATCCTCATAAGTGATTTCACCTGCTTGGTATAAGTCAAACATCGCTTGATCAAAGGTTTGCATACCTGCATTGGTGGATTTTTTCATCAGATCTTTGAGTTTTTCAATTTTGCCTTTGCGGATGTACTCTTGTGCCAAGGGTGAATTGATTAAAATTTCTACTGCAGCGCGACGCCCAGTACCATCGGGTGTAGGAATCAATTGTTGTGCGACCATGGCCCGTAAATTCAAAGACATGTCCATCAACAACTGTTCACGTGCATCTTTAGGGAAAAAATGTAACACCCGATCTAACGCCTGATTGGCGTTGTTGGCATGCAAAGTAGCCAGACATAAATGACCTGTTTCAGCAAATGTAACCGCTTGTTGCATGGTTTCTTGGGTTCGAATCTCACCAATCATGATGACATCAGGAGCTTGGCGCAGCGAATTTCTTAAAGCAATCTCAAAAGACTCTGTGTCCAGACCCACTTCACGTTGTGTGATCACACAGCCTTGATGTTCATGGACATACTCAATGGGATCTTCAATGGTGATGATATGGCCAGTTGTGTTGACATTTCGATAGCCTAACATCGCTGCAAGAGAAGTTGATTTACCTGTGCCGGTTCCACCTACAAAGATAATAATGCCTCGTTTAGTCAATGAAAGCTCTTTCAATACTTCTGGTAATTTCAGTGATTCAAAGGTTGGTATCTTGGTTTCAACCCGTCGAATGACCATACCGACCGCGTTTCTTTGGTAAAACGCGCTGACCCTGAATCGGCCTACGGAGGAAACACCAATGGCGAAGTTACACTCATGGGTTCGCTCAAATTCTTCTTTTTGATAAGGTGACATGATACCTGTGACCATGTCTCTGGCTTGGGCTTTGGTCAATGGTTGTTGTGTGATCGGGATCACTCGGCCATGAATTTTAATACTTGGGGCTAAATTAGCCGTGATAAATAAATCCGATGCTTTTTTATGCACCATCAATTTAAGGTATGAATTAAAGTCCATTGCTATGTCCTCTTAAAAAAGCTCATTAATTATTATCTAAATTTTATATCAATCAAAATCAGCTTTCTTAACTGCTCTTGATCTGGCCTGTGATTTCGAAATATAACCTTTACGTACCAATTCGATTAAGCATTGATCCAAAGTCTGCATGCCCACCGATTGTCCGGTTTGTATCGAAGAATACATTTGGGCCACTTTATCCTCACGGATCAAGTTCCTGATCGCTGGAATACCCACCATGATTTCATGGGCAGCAACTCGACCACCACCCACACGTTTGATCAAAGTTTGTGCCACAACAGCCCGTAATGATTCAGAAAGCATAGATCGAACCATGGGTTTTTCACCCGCTGGAAATACGTCAATAATCCTGTCAATGGTTTTAGCGGCAGATGTGGTGTGCAAGGTGCCGAACACCAAATGCCCAGTTTCAGCGGCGGTCAATGCCAATCTAATGGTTTCTAAATCCCGAAGCTCACCAACCAGAATGATGTCTGGGTCTTCACGCAACGCGGAACGCAGGGCGTTTTCGAAACTTTTGGTGTCTCGGTGTACCTCACGTTGGTTGATCAAACATTTATTACTGGTGTGTACAAATTCTATCGGATCTTCAATGGTCAATATGTGACCGTGTTCTTTTTTGTTGAGGTAATCAATCATCGCTGCCAGCGTGGTAGATTTACCTGAACCTGTAGGGCCTGTGACCAGAATCAATCCGCGTGGTACGTCGATCAGTTCTTTGAATATGGCAGGACAATTCAAGTCTTCAAAGGTCAGAATTTCAGTTGGAATGGTTCGAAAAACACCACCACAACCACGGTTTTGATTGAACGCATTAACCCTGAATCGAGCTAAACCTGGAATTTCGAATGAAAAATCAATTTCAAAATTTTCTTCGTATTCTTTTCTTTGGTAGTCATTCATGATGTCATACATCATGTCATGTAATTCCTTGTGTTCCAAAGGAGGTAAATTAATCCGCCTGACATCACCATCCACACGAATCATGGGTGGCAAACCGGCCGAAAGGTGTAAATCTGATGCTTTGTTTTTTACAGTAAAGGCTAATAACTCAGCTATATCCACTTGAAAACCCTATCTTTTAATATGTCATTGAGTTTAGCTTTGTTAAGTGATAAATTCCAGTTTACTTTTTAAAAAGTTGTTTCAAATTATGAAAAAAGTTGTACTTATGGGTTTGATGATTATGTTGTTGAGTGCTTGTCAACAGAATGGACATCGTGTGTCAATAAATGACCAAAGTTATGCAATTGAATTGGCGGACACAGATCAATCACGTGAGATGGGCTTGATGTTTCGCCAACAAATGGAAGATGATACAGGCATGTTGTTTATTTTCCCTGATACAAAAATACGTGCATTTTGGATGAAAAACACTTTAATTCCATTAGATATTTTGTATTTTGACCAGCACAGAAAATTGGTCAGCATCAGTGAAAACACCCCACCGTGCAAAAATACCACCACCCGCTGCCCTAATTACCCCAGTGCAAAGCCTGCCAAATACGTGCTTGAAATTAATGCAGGCTTAAGTCAAAAATATGGTTATAAGGCGGGTGATGAATTAATTATTGAATTGAAAAAATAGCAGGTATCTATTCATCAGGTTAAAAAACAGTTAAGATGTTTGCGAAATTTGAACTGAGCTTCTCAGTCAATCATCACCTATAAAATCTACAAAACTCAAAATAAAAGGGAACAATATGAAGATAAAACACTTAATGATTGCTTTTCTGCTGGCTTTTTCTGGCTCAACTTTGGCGCAGGGGATTGATGAAAAAATCAATGAAGTGCTGGGTCCATACCTCAATGGATTCACCAATCTAATTTTTTCTCAAATTCCTTTCTTTGGCGGGGTCACTGTGCCCTGGGTGGTGATTTGGTTGGTGATCGCTGCAACATTTTTCACGATTTATTTCAAGTTCATCAACTTGCGATCTTTTGGTCATGGTTTGGCCTTGATGCGTGGCAAGTATGACTACTCTAACTCACCGGGTGAAGTCACTCATTTCCAAGCCTTGACTACAGCCCTTTCAGGAACTGTTGGGTTAGGTAACATCGCGGGTGTTGCTGCTGCAGTCGGCATTGGTGGTGCAGGTGCTACATTTTGGATGATTGTTTGTGGCTTGTTGGGAATGTCTACTAAATTTGTTGAGTGTACTTTGGGCGTCAAATACCGAGAGATATTACCCAATGGTCATGTCCACGGCGGCCCGATGCGATACTTGAGTAAAGGTTTTGCGGAAAAGGGCTTGGGCGGTCTTGGTAAGGTATTGGCAGTGATTTTTGCGATTTGTTGTATCGGCGGCTCATTTGGTGGTGGGAATATGTTCCAAGTCAATCAAGCTTTGGAGCAAGTGGTCAGCGTCACGGGTGGGGAAGATTCGTTCCTGGCTAATAATGGCTGGTTATTTGGTTTAGTGGTGGCAGCTTTGGTCGGTGTAACCATCATTGGCGGCATCAAAAGTATCGGAAAAGTAACTTCTAGATTGGTGCCATTTATGGGTGTGATGTATGTATTCACAGGTTTGATTGTGATTGCAATGAACTACGATAAAATTGGTCCAGCTTTTAGCGCCATTATTGATGGTGCTTTTTCAGCCCAGTCAGCATTCGGTGGCTTGGTTGGAGTCTTGATAGTGGGCTTTCAACGAGCTGCTTTTTCGAATGAAGCGGGTATCGGGTCTGCTTCGATAGCACATTCAGCCGTTAAAACCGATCATCCTGTTACGGAAGGGTTGGTTGCCTTGTATGAACCTTTTATTGATACAGTTGTGGTTTGTACCATCACTGCTTTAGTCATTGCTATTGCGGGATTCATTCCTGAAACCCCAACCAGTGGCCAAGGTATTGCATTAACATCAGCGGCCTTTGGTTCAGCCATTTCTTGGTTTCCTTATGTGTTGACTATAGCTGCTGTGTTGTTTGCTTTTTCAACCATGCTGGCTTGGTCTTATTATGGACTTCGTGCATTCAACTATTTATTCGGCTATGGTAAAAAACAAGATCTGACTTACAATATCTTGTTCCTGGCCTTTATTGTGATCGGTTCGTCGATGAGTTTATCGGCTGTGATTGGCTTTTCTGATGCGATGATTTTTGCCATGTCAGTACCTAATCTAATCGGATTGTATTTCTTGGCACCAGTCGTTAAACGAGAGCTGACTAATTACATGGCAAAAATTAAATCAGGAGAAATTAAGCCAAGCTCATAGTTTATTGATCTTAATCAAAATCATATTAAGCCCAGCTATTGAGTTGGGCTTTTTTTTTGGAATTTTCTGACCTCAAATACAAGTTGTGCTATCCTCATCGACATCTAAATAATATTCTAGAGGTACTTCATGAGAAAACAATGGCTTTTGTTATTGGCATTGATTGCTGTTTCTTCACAGTCCATGGCTGTAGGTATTGATCAAACCATCAATGATTTTTTAACCCCTATTGCCAATGCGGTTGATGGGTTTTTCATGACCGAAGTACCGATCCCTTTTGTCGGACGAGCACCTTTTATTGTGATTTGGTTGGTGGTGGCTGCGACTTTCTTCACCCTTTATTTTAAATTCATTAACTTTCGCTCATTTGGCGTTGGTATAAAATTAATCAGGGGCAAGTACGACACCACTGGAGCGGTGGGTGAAGTGACTCATTTTCAAGCATTGTCTACGGCAGTTTCGGGCACAGTTGGTTTAGGGAATATTGCAGGTGTGGCCACAGCGGTCAGTATTGGTGGTCCAGGGGCAACCTTTTGGATGATATTAGCGGGTTTATTGGGCATGTCTTCGAAATTTGTGGAATGTACTTTGGGTGTGAAATACCGGGATGTGAACGCTGATGGCACGGTAGCCGGTGGGCCCATGAAATATTTATCAAAAGGTTTCGCAGAAAAAGGATTTGCCGGATTTGGTAAAGTGCTGGCCGTAATGTTTGCGATACTTTGTGTGGGTGCAGCATTGGGTGGTGGTAACATGTTTCAAGCCAATCAATCATTTTCTCAATTACAAAACATCACGGGTGGAGCAGATGGCATGTTGGCCGGAAAAGGATGGTTGTTTGGTCTGGCCCTGGCTGTAATCACTGGACTCACCATTTTAGGTGGCATCAAAAGTATTGCCAAAGTGACTTCGAAATTGGTGCCAATTATGGGCCTGGTTTACGTGGTTACTGGCTTGATAGTTATCCTCATGAACGGCGATCAATTGGCCAATGCCTTTGGGCAAATCATCAATGGTGCTTTTAACCCGTCAGCAGCCATGGGTGGTGTGGTTGGTGTCATGATTGTAGGTTTCCAACGAGCGGCATTTTCGAATGAAGCGGGTATTGGATCAGCAGCCATTGCACATTCGGCCGTGAAGACTGATCGCCCAATCACCGAAGGTTTGGTTTCCTTATACGAGCCTTTTATAGACACAGTAGTGGTTTGTACCATCACGGCATTGGTGATAGTGATCACTGGTTCTTTAGGAACCTCTGAGGGTCTGCAAGGCATTCCGTTGACTTCTAATGCGTTTGCCAGTGCGGTTTCTTGGTTCCCATATGTGTTGACCGTGGCAGCAGTTTTATTTGCTTTTTCAACCATGATTTCATGGTCATATTACGGTGTTCGTGCTTGGACTTATTTATTTGGTGAAAACAAAACGCAAGAAAATATTTTCAAAGTCATTTTCTTGGTTTTCATCGTCATAGGATCCAGCTTGAATTTAAGCGCTGTCATCGGCTTTTCTTTTTCTATGACGCTCGCCATGGCATTCCCTAACATCATTGGTCTGTACTTCTTGGCGCCGGTGGTGAAAAATGAGCTTAAGTTATTCATGCAAGACATCAAATCTGGTGAGATAGTCTTCAGTAAATAACAGCACAGTTTTAACCATGTTTAAAAAACCGGGTTTATACTCGGTTTTTTTGTGGGCCATTCAGGAATCAGTTGAAATTACATTGATTTATTTTAAAACAACATCAGTTATATCAACTAAAATAAACCCATGAGAAAAGACATGAAAACAAGAATAGCCATTAACGGGTATGGCCGGGTCGGTCGATGCATACTGCGGGCCTTATATGAATATAACCGAACTGCAGAGTTTGAAATTGTGGCCATCAATGATTTGGGCGACCAGGAAACGATGCGACACCTCACTCAACATGACACGGCACATGGTCGTTTCAATGCAGCGGTCACTTTAGTTGATGATGATTTGGTTATTGATGGAGACCCCATTCAATTGTTGGCCGAGCCTGATCCAGCCAAACTGCCTTGGGGTGATTTAAATATTGACGTGGTTTTGGAGTGTACAGGCGTGTTTCGCAGCCGAGATTTGGCAGCCAAACACATTCAAGCCGGTGCTCAAAAAGTCATCATTTCAGCTCCTGGCAACGGACCGGTTGATGCCACGGTGGTGTTTGGGGTTAATGATGATATTTTGACTTCACAACATCAAGTGATTTCAAATGCGTCCTGTACCACCAATTGTTTATCACCCTTGGCTCAGGCATTACACCAAGAAATTGGTCTGGATTCTGGTTTGATGACCACCATTCATGCTTATACCAACAGTCAAGTTTTAACCGATACGTACCACAAAGATTTGCGTCGCGCACGTTCAGCCACTTTAAGTCAAATCCCAACCAAAACCGGTGCAGCTGAGGCTGTTGGCTTGGTTTTACCTGAACTGAATGGAAAATTAGATGGTTACGCGATGCGTATTCCTACCATCAATGTATCGGCCGTTGATTTAACTTTCATTGCCAGCAGAGAAACTTCGATTGAAGAAGTCAATCAAGTGGTAAAATCAGCAGCTGAAAATTCGACCGTTTTAACCTATTGTGATGAGCCTTTGGTTTCGGTGGATTTTAATCATAACCCTGCATCGTCTATTTATGACGCAACCATGACCAAGGTGAATCAAGGCAAATTGGTTAAGGTGTTGGCATGGTATGATAACGAATGGGGTTTTGCCAATCGAATGTTGGATGTTTCAAAGGCTTTGATGCAAGCTAAATGACCTCGTTGAGCTGATAATTGAAGTGTAATTAAAGTGATTTTTTGAAGGTTGAATAATGAATGTTAAACTGATGGTTGATCAAGACTTGCAAGATAAAAAAGTTTTGATCAGACAAGACTTGAATGTACCGATTAAAAATGGTGTGGTAAGCAGCGATCAACGTATTTTGGCTTCACTCCCAACCATTAAACTGGCCTTGGAAAAAGGCGCTGCAGTGATGCTGATGTCTCACCTAGGTCGGCCTACTGAGGGTCAACCTGAATCTGATTTTTCATTACAACCAGTGGCAAATTATTTAAGCCAAGCGCTCAATCAGCATGTCAGGCTTATCTCAGATTGGAAAGCCGGTGTTTATGTTGAACCAGGCGAAGTGGTGTTGATAGAGAACATACGGTTTAATGTCGGGGAGAAAGCCAATGACAGCACACTGGCAAAAAACTTAGCTCAGTTATGTGATGTGTTTGTGATGGATGCATTTGGCACAGCTCACCGGGCACAGGCATCGACCTATGGTGTGGCTGAATTTGCGCCAATAGCCTGTGCTGGACCTTTATTGGCTGGAGAGTTGGAAGCATTGGCTCAGGGTTTGGAAAATCCAGATCGACCGATGCTTGCCATAGTTGGTGGTTCAAAAGTCTCCACCAAATTAACTGTGTTGGATGCCTTGTCCCAACAAGTCGATCAATTAATAGTGGGTGGTGGTATAGCCAATACATTCATAGCTGCGGCTGGTTATGAAGTGGGTCAATCATTGTATGAAGTTGATTTGATCGATGCAGCCAAGGCTTTGATTGCTGAGGCCAAGCAATCTGGTCGCGAAATTCCTATACCCACTGATGTGGTTGTGGCCACCAGTTTCAGTGAAGATGCACAAGCCATAACCAAAGCCGTTGATGATGTCAGTGCGCATGAAATGATTTTGGACATAGGTCCAAAAACTGCAGCCAAATATGCAGCCATGGCTCAAGCAGCAGGGACCGTAATTTGGAACGGGCCTGTGGGTGTTTTTGAATTCGAACAGTTTGGTGCAGGCACGCATACTTTGGCCTTAGGGATTGCTGAAGGTGCGGGTTTTTCAATGGCTGGAGGAGGAGATACGCTCGCAGCAGTTGATAAATATCAAATAATGGATAAACTATCGTACATTTCAACAGGCGGTGGTGCATTCTTAGAATTTTTAGAAGGCAAGAAACTGCCTGCAGTAGCCATGTTGGAACGAGTGGCCTAAACAACCTAATAATATACAGAACCCAATAAATGACAGGAATTGAAGATGACAGATAAATTAAATGAAATGATTGAAACAGCGGCAGCCATGGTAGCACCAGGTCGTGGTATTTTAGCCATAGATGAAAGTACGGGAACATGTAAAAAACGTTTTGACAGCATTGGTGTTGACTGTACCGAACCCAATCGCCGTGATTACCGTCACATGTTGCTCAGTGCACCTGATTTAGGTGAGCATGTTTCAGGAGCCATTTTATTTGATGAAACTTTACGTCAAAAATCAGCAGGCGGCGTGGCTTTTACCGAAGTGATGAAAGACAATGGCGTCATCCCTGGAATAAAGGTTGATAAAGGGGCACACCCACTGGCTGGTTTTGAAGGAGAAAAAATCACAGAAGGGTTGGATGGGCTACGTGAGCGTTTAGATGAATATTATGATCTAGGTGCGAGATTTGCTAAATGGCGCGCTGTGATAACCATCACTGAAGATAACCCTTCTCAAGCCTGTATTGATGCGAACTGTCATGCCTTAGCCAGATATGCAGCCTTGTGCCAAGAAGCTGGTTTGGTCCCTATGGTGGAACCCGAAGTGTTGATGGAAGGTGATCATGACCTTCAAACAGCTTATGAAGTGACGTTGTTGACTTTGAAAACCTTGTTTGATCAGTTGTTTGAACAAAATGTGATCTTGGAGGCTTGTATCCTTAAATCAAGCATGGTTGTTTCAGGTTCAGATTGTGCTGAACAAGCCAATGTCGATGAGGTGGCTGAAGCCACATTAGATTGTTTTTTCAATTCAGTACCCGCTTCTTTGGCCGGTATTGTCTTTTTGTCAGGTGGCCAGTCAGAAATTGAAGCCACTGAACATTTAGATGCCATGAATCGCATGGGCGATTTACCTTGGCCTTTGAGTTTTTCATATGGTCGTGCTTTACAGGCTTCGGCGTTGAAAGTTTGGGGGCAGAATCCACAAGATAATGTCAAAGCGGCACAGGCAGAGTTATTACACCGTGCTCGTATGAATGGCTTGGCTACCAAAGGTGAGTATGAAACACAGTTAGAACAAGAATAAATCTTAAAGCCCCACTTGTGGATCTTAAAGTGGTGGAAATAAAGTAAATACATAAAGCGTTCGAAACTTCGGTTTTGGACGCTTTGTCTCAATGAAAGCCTTTTGGGGGACAACCATGAGTCTAAGAGAAGACATTAAGCAAGCGGCTTTGGAATACCATAAGCATCCAACGCCAGGTAAAATTAAAATCACCGCGACCAAAGCGTTGACGACACAGCAGGACTTGGCCTTGGCCTATTCGCCAGGTGTGGCTGCACCCTCTATGGAAATTGCACAAAATCCTGCTCGTGCTGCAGATTACACTTCAAGGGCAAATATGGTTGCAGTGGTCACCAATGGTACTGCTGTATTGGGACTCGGTGACATTGGTCCTCTGGCTGCTAAACCCGTAATGGAAGGCAAAGGTGTTTTATTTAAGAAGTTTGCAGGCATCGATGTTTTTGATATTGAAATTGATGAAAAAGACCCTGACAAGTTAATTGATATCATTGCTGCATTAGAGCCCACTTTTGGTGGTATCAATCTTGAAGACATTAAATCCCCTGAATGCTTTTACATTGAAGAAAAGCTGAAACAACGGATGCAAGTGCCAGTGTTTCATGATGATCAACACGGCACTGCCATTATTTGTGGCGTAGCAGTGATCAATGCAATGCACATCATTGGTAAAGAGCTGTCACAAGTTAAATTAGTGACATCAGGGGCAGGTGCTGCTGGGATGGCTTGTTTGGATTTGTTGTTAGAGTTGGGTATGAATATTGACAACATCATTGTTTCAGATTCCGGAGGTGTGTTGTATGAAGGCCGTGAAGATTTAGAATCTGATCGTAAACTGTCCTATGCCAAAGGTGTTAAGCAACAAACAGTAACCGAAGCACTGGTTGATGCTGATATATTTTTAGGTGTATCGGTGGCTGGTGTGCTTAAGCCGGAAATGATAAAACCAATGGCTAAAGATCCATTAATCATGGCTTTGGCCAATCCAATTCCTGAAATCATGCCTGATGTGGCATTGGCAGCCAGACCGGATGCCATCATTGCCACAGGTCGGTCGGATTTTCCAAATCAAGTCAATAATGTTTTGTGTTTTCCTTATATATTCAGAGGTGCTTTGGATGTGGGTGCCAGTTGTATCAATGAAGCCATGAAAATTGCCTGCGTTCATGCTTTGGCTAAGTTAGCGCGGATGGAAGTGAGCGAAGTGAGCAGCAAGGCTTATGGTGACCAAGAAATTAAATTTGGTAGGGAATATCTGATTCCACAACCGTTTGATCCAAGAATACTCCTTCATGTAGCCCCTGCAGTAGCAAAGGCAGCCATGGAAAGCGGTGTAGCCACTCGAAACATTGATGATATGGATGATTATGAACATAAACTCAATGAATTTGTATATCAAAGCGGACTATTAATGCGCCCTGTTTTTGATGCTGCCCGTAAAGATCTGAAACGAGTGGTCTTGGCCGAAGGTGAGGATGACCGCGTATTGCGTGCTGTGCAGGTGATCAATAATGATCGACTGGCTATTCCCATCCTGATAGGTCGGCCTGATGTGGTCAATCAACGCATCAAAAGGGTGGGCTTAAACTTAGAAATAGGACGTGACTTTGAGTTGGTTGACCCGCAAGATGATCCACGTTTTAAAGCCTATTGGACCCAATACCATGAGTTGATGCAAAGGCAAGGTGTCAGCCCTCAAATTGCTAAGGCAGTGGTCAGAACAAGAACCACCGTCATAGCAGCATTGATGGTTAAACGGGGTGAGGCTGATGCCATGTTGGCTGGTTTAACGGGTCGATTCCAAAAAGTATTGCAGCACATCACTGATGTGATTGGTTTGAAAGGTCATACACCTTCAGGGTTGAGTGCTGTGGCCACTGATGTGGGCAGTTATTTTGTCACTGATACCAATGTCAATCCGAACCCATCGGCTGAAGAAATTGCCCATATGGCAATCAGCGCTGCTGATAGAGTGAAAGCCTTTGGCAAAACGCCGCGTTTGGCTTTGATGTCCTATTCAAACTTTGGTACCCGGGAAGGTAACAGCCCAAACAAAATGCGTAAAGCACTCAAGTTAATCAAAGCAATGGCACCTGACTTAGCCGTTGAAGGGGAAATGGATGCTGAATACGCCCTGATGCCTCAAATCAGAAAACAAGTATTCCCACATGCCAATTATGAACAAAAAGCCAACTTATTGATCATGCCAAATTTGGACTCGGCAACGATGGCTTTAAACATGATAAGATATTTTTCCCAAGGCGTTACAGTGGGTCCCATGTTGATGGGGACCCAATTACCAGCCCATGTATTAAACCCTTCTTCATCGGTACGTAGAATTGTTAACATGGTTGCAATAGCGGCTGTCGATGCGCAAAAGATCAGCCAGAATACAAAACAAGAAACATCATAAAACACAATCTGAATATATAAATGCTATGACAAACATAAAAACCACCCCAGATTTAGACCCAACAGAAACACAAGAATGGCTGGATGCGCTTACTGCTGTGATTAATGAAGAAGGTCCGGAGCGAGCACATTTCCTGATTGAACAACTGATTGATCTGAATCGTCGATCAGGTGGTCACCTGCCCTATCAAGCAACCACAGCCTATTTGAACACCATTCCTGTAGGTGAAGAAAAAAGATCTGGTGGTGACAATGATCTGGAGTGGAAAATTCGAGCCATCATTCGTTGGAATGCGATGGCAATGGTGGTTCGAGCCAATCGGCGACCTGGCGCTTTGGGTGGACACATTGCTTCATTTGCTTCAGCTGCGACCATTTATGATGTGGGCTTTAATCATTTCTTCCGCGGTGCAGAGCATGAGTCAGGTGGAGATTTATTGTACGTGCAAGGTCATTGTGCGCCGGGCTTTTATGCAAGAGCTTACTTAGAAGGCCGCCTGGATGAAAAACAATTGGATAACTTCAGACGCGAAGTGGATGGTGAGGGCTTATCATCATACCCGCATCCTTGGTTGATGCCAGACTTTTGGCAGTTTGCTACGGTATCAATGGGTTTAGGGCCTATACAAGCAATTTACCAGGCGCGATTCATGAAGTACTTACAAAATCGAGGCTTGATAGAAAAAACAGATAAAAAAGTGTATTGCTTTTTAGGTGATGGTGAAACAGATGAGCCAGAATCTTTAGGGGCTATTTCATTGGCTGGTCGAGAAAAGCTGGATAATCTCGTGTTTGTGGTTAACTGTAATTTACAGCGTTTAGATGGACCAGTACGTGGTAATGGAAAAATCATACAAGAGCTAGAAGGTGTTTTTCGCGGTGCAGGTTGGAATGTCATTAAAGTGATATGGGGCTCTTACTGGGATAAATTATTGGCTAAAGACAAAGATGGTTTGTTACGTAAGCGGATGGAAGAAGCAGTGGATGGCGACTATCAAAACTATAAATCTAAAGACGGTGCTTATGTCAGAGAACATTTCTTTGGTAAATACCCCGAGCTGAAAGAAATGGTGTCTAACATGTCAGATGATGATATTTGGCGGTTGAACCGAGGTGGACACGATCCACATAAAATGTTTGCGGCCTACACTCAAGCCAATGAAACCAAAGATTTACCGACTGTTATTTTGGCTAAAACGGTTAAAGGTTATGGTATGGGGCATGCTGGTCAAGCGGCAAACACCACCCACCAGCAGAAGAAAATGGATACTGAATCGATCAAAGGGTTCAGAGATAAATTCAGAGTACCGATTGAAGACGATCAACTGGAAGAGGTTCCCTACTATAAACCTGCTGATGATTCAGAAGAGATTAAATACTTACAACAAAGGCGTGAGGCACTAGGCGGCTATTTGCCTAAACGTGTGGTCAAGGAAAACCCGCTTCAAACGCCGAAACTATCAGCCTTTGAAAGCATCACTAAAGGCACAGGTGAGCGAGAAATTTCCACCACCATGGCATTTGTTCGCACTTTGTCCTTGCTGCTCAGAGACAAAGCCATCAAAGAACGTATTGTGCCTATTTTATGTGATGAAGGCCGAACTTTTGGTATGGAAGGCATGTTCAGGCAATTAGGTATTTATTCACACCAGGGTCAACAATACAAACCTGAAGACTCCGACCAACTGATGTTTTACAAAGAATCAGCAGATGGTCAAATTCTGCAAGAAGGCATCACTGAAGCCGGTGCGATGTCATCATGGATAGCAGCAGCGACATCATATGCCAATTACAACATTCCAATGATTCCATTCTATATCTACTACTCCATGTTTGGTCACCAGCGAGTTGGAGACCTGTGCTGGGCTGCTGGAGATATGCGTGCCAAAGGATTTTTGTTGGGCGGGACTGCTGGAAAAACAACCCTCAATGGTGAAGGTTTACAACACCAAGATGGACATTCACATTTAATCGCATCGACGGTTCCTAATTGTGTTTCCTATGATCCAACCTACGCCCACGAAGTGGCTGTGATCATTCAGCATGGTTTGGAGCGTATGTATGGTCATAATGAAGATGTGTATTTTTATTTGACGCTGATGAATGAAAATTACCCGCATCCTGAAATGATCCAAGGTCAAGAAGACGGTATCATCAAAGGTATGTACCTGCTGAAAGATGGAGGAAAGTCAAAACTGAAAGCGCAATTGTTAGGCTCGGGCACCATTTTACGAGAAGTGGAAGCAGCAGCAGAATTGTTGCACAAAGAATTTAAAGTCAGTTGTGACGTATGGAGCGTACCTTCATTGACCGAATTAAAACGTGAAGCGCAAACAGTAGAAAGGCATAATCGACTCAATGCGGATAAAAAACCAAGCAAAAGCTATGTTGAACAATGTTTGGAAAAACAAGCAGGTCCAGTGATTGCGGCGACTGATTATACCCATGATTTTGCGGAAAAAATCAGACCTTGGGTGCCAGGTACTTACACCACTTTGGGAACCGATGGTTTTGGTCGCAGTGATACCAGAGAAGCGTTGCGCAGTTTCTTCGAGGTTAACGCCAACCACATTGCTTACACCACTGTGGTGGAACTGGTTAAAGCGGGCGACTTGCCTAAAACTGCGATTAC
>CALDFB010000082.1 GCA_937942365.1 uncultured Marinicella sp.
CATTAAGATTCATATAAGTCAAATCTGATCAAACAAAAATCATAAGTGAGTTATTGATTCAAAAGCAGCCTATTTAATATCCAAGCCCTTAAAAACAACAAACCCCTGAAAAAAACAGGGGTTTGTCATTAGTCTGAAACCGGCTATAAAGCCGGTTTTTTTCGCTTTTAATCAATGCAAGGATTTTAGTACAGATTAAGGATTTCTTAAATGGAACTAACGGATCGATTTCCAGTCTATATCAGTTCTCAAAAAATACAGCAGGGTTTCTATGAAGTTAATTGGCTTTATCGTGTTCATCTTTTCAGCATTTGGCATTCATGCACAATCTGTGGCAAGTTCAAATGAAGAAATAAAGTCAAAGAGCAATCAAAATCAATTTCAAGCTGGTTTACACTATGATTTAATCACGCCTGCCTGGTCAAGTGAAGGCGATGCAGCTGTGGTGTATGAGTTTTTCAGTTATATGTGTCCAGGCTGTAATGGGTTTGAGCCTATCATGCTAAAGCTGGAAGGGCAAATCGACGAGTCACAAAAAATCATCAGGGTGCCGGTTGCTTTTTATCCTCAGTGGGAGCCTCATGCCAAAGCCTATCATGCTTTACGAATTATGGGGCATTTAGAAGAAGCGCATGGCCCTTTATTTGCTGCCATTCACCAATTTAAAAAACCATTAAGAAGCTTGGATGACATCGCAAAATGGTTGGCAGATTCATTTAAAATAGATGCGCAAAGCTTTCTTTCAACCGCGCAGTCTTTTGCAGTTGACACGCAGCTCCGGAAAGATAAGCAAATGGCACAAGCTATGGGAATTGGTGGTGTTCCAAGCTTGGTGGTAAACGGTCGATATAAACCTAATTTTGATCAATTGAAAACATCAGATGATATTTTGGAGATTACCGATTTTTTATTGGACCAGAAATGATTGAAAGCAAGTTTAAAAAATCTGGTATATATTAAGAAATCTGGCGTTGAATGTGATTAATGTGTTGTAAGCTGGATATTCGATTCATGACTTCGCTTAAATGGTCAAAATCTTTGACTTGAACTGAGATGTCGATGTTAACTAAACCAGCCTCATCGTCTGGTTCGGCATTTAACGCCATAATATCAACTTTTAAATGAGCCAATACCGCACTGATGTCTTTGATCACATGCTTGCGGTTATTGGCTTGAATCTTCAAAGCCGCGATGGTGTTTTCAGAAATGTCCTCATTCCATTTCACATTCACTAAACGATTCGGTTGCTCTGAAATCATGTGTAAATAATTATCGCAATTGGCCTGATGAACGCTTATACCTCGGGTTCTGGTTATGAAGCCGCCGATCGCATCGCCATGAACAGGGCTACAACAACTGGCTAAGGTAGTTTTTAATGAATCAACTCCCTCTACAATTAAGCCACCAGTATATCGAGTAGGCTTGGCTTTTTTGGGTATGGATTTTTGATTTTGTTTTTTAGCTGGATTGAGTTGTAATTCGGCCCGTCTGAGCACCTGTTTTACGGTGATGTCACCGGTTGCGATTCTGGTGTATAACTTATCGGTATGTTGTAAATTAAAAGATTCCAGTAATTTTTGCATGTCGGCATTTTCTAAGGCAAACTTATTGAGTTCGGTTTCTAACATTTCTTTACCGATTTGTAAGTTTTTATCAAAATCATTTTCTCTGAACCATTGGCGAACTTTAGCTCTACTGCGGGCACTTTTTAAATAGCCAGTTTGTTCATGTAACCAATCTCTGGAAGGTTTAGCAACTTTTGCAGTGAGAATTTCTATTTGGTCCCCCGTATTCAAACTGCGGGTTAAAGGCACAATGGAGCCATTGACTTTGGCACCTCGACAGCGATGACCTACTTCAGTGTGTACCTGGTATGCAAAATCTACTGGAGTTGAACCAAAAGGCAAGTCCACAACGTCACCGCTGGGGGTAAAAACATAAATGCGTTCTTCCTGGGTATCAGATTGGAAGGCATCCAACAAATCATCTGCATGACCATGTTCTGAGAGTAACTGACGCATCCAATTAACTTTGTTGTCATAGCTTTGGTCCTGCTTGGAGCCGTCTTTGTAACGCCAATGTGCAGCCACACCTAACTCGGCATGTTCATGCATTTCATGGGTTCTGATTTGTACTTCCAAAGTTTTTCCATCAACCACAACTACAGTGTGTAAAGATTGGTAGTTATTGCCTTTGGGTTGAGCAATGTAATCATCGAACTCTTTGGGAATGTGCGACCATGTGCCATGTACAATACCTAACGTGGCATAACAATCAGCCACGGAATCTACCAATACTCGAATGGCACGGATGTCGAAAAGACCTTCAAACTCTAAGTTTTTTTGTTGCATTTTCTTGTAAATGCTGAAGATGTGTTTAGGTCTTCCCGCAATGTCAGCTTGAATGTTGTTTTGAGCCAATGCTGTGGTTAACTCTTGTGAACTCTTTTGAATGAATCGTTCACGATCTTGGCGTTTTTCAGCCAGTTTTTTAGCAATGGATTGATATTGTTTTGTTTGTAGAAATCTGAACGACAGGTCTTCAAGTTCCCATTTGATTTGCCAAACACCTAGGCGGTTGGCCAATGCAGCGTGATAAGTCATGGTTGAGGTGGCCAGTCGATTTTGTGTGGGTTCATCAAAACCCACGGCTGCTCGCATTAACACCAATTGTTCAGCCAATAAAATCAGCACCAGTCGCACATCATTTATCATGGCGAACAACAAACGACGCAACCCTTCGGCATTGTTTGATTTGGGTTTGAGCAGCCAATCTGCTTGGTGTATTTTAATTAAATCTTTCAGCGTATTCAGCTGTTTTTCGTTGGCTATGTCGGTCAAAGATTCAATTTCAAGTTGACTGATGCGGATGGCATGGAACCATTTATAAACTTCAACCATTTCATCATCGGCTTTCAGTTCTTTCAAAACTGCTATTACTTTATCTCCATGATGAACAGAGCAATGGTTTTCATCTAACCATAAATCACTTTCGGTAATTTTTTCAGTTTCAGTTGAGGCCATGATTGAATAGTATACTCTTTGTGTCACTATGGAATTAATAATGAGTTGGTCTGTAAGCCGGGTTCTGTTCGTATAAATACGTGACAATCATTCATCTGGGTCTGACATTGCTGCCAGCCTCAAGCAATCTACCCGAAAACAGTGTGGGCACACACCTATAGTTTTCCTATTTGATCTTGCTCCAGGTGGGGTTTACCATGCCGCCTTTGTTACCAAAGTCGCGGTGCGCTCTTACCGCACCATTTCACCCTTACCACACATGAATAAACATGATAAAGTGGCGGTTTATTTTCTGCTGCACTGGCCGTAGGCTCGCGCCTCCCGGACGTTATCCGGCACCTTGCCCTGTTGGAGCCCGGACTTTCCTCGAATTGAAAATTCAACCCGCGATTGCCCGACCAACTCAAGTACGTATTATTGAGTTTAATTGAGTTAATTTCAACTTGTATTTCTCAAAGGTTCAGCCATATAAACCGATGACAGTTTGTCAAATCTCATCAGTTACATCTACCTTATTGACTTGATTCGAGTTAGAATAAATAACCCTATACCAGTTACAATGATAAAATTATGCGAACCAAAACTTACCTTTTGACCTTTATCGTATTTGCTTTCAGTAGCCAAGCGGTTTTTTCAGAAACTTCTGAATGGCTGAGAGTTGACCAACCTAATGAGGCCGAGCGCCTGGCTTTGCAAGGCCAAGGTATACATTATGAAAATTTTATTTTTATAGAAAAAAAGCTGACCAGTAACTTGCCTTTATCCAGTCAATCAGCCAGTTTAGTTAACCCTTTTCATTACCGGGTTGATGACAAGTTCATTGATTTAAAAACTGAGCAGTTGCAACCTTCTCCCTGGTTTTCTGCTATTGAATCCAGTGCCAGCGCATTATACATGGTGCAATTTAATGGACCCGTCAAATCCATGTGGTTGAATCAACTAAAAAACAACGGTATCCAGTTGATCAGTCCAATGGCACCTTTTTCTTGGATTGTCTGGGCTGATAAATCACAAGTTGAGCAGTTAGGTCGAGATTCGACGATCAGAAACATTAATCATTTTTATCCAGGTTTTAGGGTGCAAGCCAACAACCGTAATTTACCCAATCATGAAACACCTTCAATGGCACTGATCTATAAGCCTCTGCTCAATGAGTCAATCGCTCAATTGCAAGCATTAGGAGCTGATCATAAAAGCACCTATCCAATCAACAAACACATCAGTGCCATCAATTTCACCCTTCCTGGTGTTCAGTATTTGGCAGCAGCACAATTGCCAGCAGTGATTACCATTCAAAAGGTTCAGCAAGATGGTGGACCTCGTGGGGAAATGAGCCAACAGTCTATCGTTGGTGCTTATGACAGCAGTCGTGTGGTACAAACTGGTTATGAAACTTGGTTAGCAGATTCTGGTTTGGACGGTAACGGAGTGGTGGTGTCTGTGGTAGATGGCGGAATTTTTCAGAACCACCCAGATTTATCCAATGTCGTTGCTTGTACTGGCACTGGTGCAAGTTGTTCCGATGGAAGTGACTCTCATGGTACTCACGTGGCTGGAGCCATTGGTGGCACAGGTGTAAATAATTCATTGAATGCAGCTGGTTTTAATCGCGGTTTGGGCGTTGCGCCTGGTGTCGAAATCATTGAACAACGTTATGTACCTTTATTGGGAAATGGGCCCGGAGGTATGGTGGCAGGTGGTATGCTTTCTATATATAAAGATTCAGCCACCAGTGGAGCTGTGTTAAGTAATAACTCTTGGGGACCTACTGGTACACCACAGGGTTATGACATCCCTACTATGGAAATCGATATGATCAGTCGTGATGCCAATCCAGATGTGGCTGGTAATCAGCCAGTTTTAGCAGTTTGGTCGATCATGAATGGCAATGGGGATCGTAATTTTGGAACGTGCGCACCGTCATCATTGGGTTCACCAGATGAGGCTAAAAACTTATTTGCAGTAGGTTCCACTAAGTTACAAAATTCTAACGCTACTCAGATCAGTGAAATTTTTGATGTGTCTAGTAACAGTGCTCACGGTATGGCATGTGATGGTCGTTTGGTTCCGCATATAGTAGCACCCGGGTGCAGAACTGAGGCCCCTGATAGCAGTACAGGTTATGGAATGAAGTGCGGAACTTCTATGGCATCTCCTGTGATGTCTGGTGCGATTTCATTGTTTTGGGAGCAATACAGAAATAATTTTTCAGTTGATCCGAGCCCATCCTTAGTTAAAGCAGCCTTCACAGTAATTGCTGATGACCTCGAAGGCAATGCAGATGCAGATGGAGGTACTTTAAGCCATGCCCCAAATAGGCAGCAAGGTTGGGGACGGGTGAATTTAGATCAGGTAATTAATCCCGAGAGTGCTGTTTGGTTTTACGACCAACAGACAGTTTTTACTGAAACCGGAGAGCGAGTGAGCCTTGATTTGGTGGCTGATGATCCAAGCAAACCAATCAGGATTATGTTGGTTTGGACTGATGCGCCTGGTGCAGGTCTTGGTGGCACTAATCCAGCTTGGGTTAATGATTTGGATTTAAAAGTAAAGTTCAATGGTCTTAAGTTTTTAGGTAATCAGTTTGGTTCTGATGCGTATTCAATAGATGGTGGCACGCAAGATTCAATTAATAATATGGAAGGCGTATTTTTAAGAGCCGACCAGCACAATGGAGTGGCGCTTAAAGTTAATGTTCTGGCAGCTAATATCATGGCAGATGCGTTGAATCCATTTAATCCAGGTGATCCACAGCAGGATTTCGCTTTGGTCTGTTATAACTGTAAAGCTTTTGATCCAGATCTGATTTTTGCAGATGGTTTTGAGTGAAGAAAATGATTAAAAAATGCAGGTTAACAAAGTAAGGAGTTTGAATGACTATCATGACTTAGTCAATCGTTACAGTGATGAATTATTAAAACTCAGGTTGTATGAACAAAAATTAACTGATCGATTTTTGCAAACAGGCGCTTTTGATGCCGACGGTTTCAGTTGGCCAATACAACAACAATCTACTTTTTTGGTTGATGACTTGTATGGGTCAGCGAAAGAAATTAACTTCAGAGAACGTTTGGTATGTGTAAAAACAAAACTCAATAATCGAATCAGAGCAGCCATACATCTTTTTTCGTTGCTTTTCAAGCCAAACAAAGACGATGCAATTTATATCACTGAGCAGTTTAGTCCACTGTATGATTGGTTGGATAAAAACTACGCTGACGTTATAGGAAGTGAGTACC
>CALDFB010000083.1 GCA_937942365.1 uncultured Marinicella sp.
TAACCAGCATTTGATACAGGTCAGGATGTTTTCTTTGAAATGTTTTAGGTTGTTCATAAAAATGTTCAGAAATAACTGCGAAGAACTCTGCAGGGTTGGTTGCGCCATAGTGATTAAAAAAAGATTTATTCCTGAGTTTTGCTTTAATCGTCAAACTTTTGAATTCTTTACTCATCACTTTTCCCCATGATTTTAAATGAGCACTGTCTATCCAAGGCCTACCATCACCTGCACCATCGGCTTGGTCCAACTGATGCGCAAATTCGTGGATCACCAAATTACTGCCATCTTTGGTGTTTTTACCGCCATGAATGGAGTCGGCCCACGACAATACTACGGGGCCACGAACCCAAGATTCACCTAAATGATGACCAGGTTTATCATGATGGTTGGGGTTTTTAAAACCAGCCGGATAAATAAGTATGGTTTTTAAGTGTGGAAAATAACTACTTTTACGATTAAGTAATAATAAACATGCTTGTGCCGCAATGGTTACCCTCATTTCATCTGTCACTTCAAGTCCAGCATGGCCAGAAAAATACTTTTCAGATAAGAATACATTGACATGACCCAGTAATTCTTGTTGTAGTTTTTTTGGTAGAAAATGATAAATAGCGACATTATTTTTAATATATTGAATCCATTCTTGAGGGGTAGTTAAAGCGAAAATTTTTCTGCGTTTAAGCTGTTTGTATTTACGAAAAAGTAAATAACAAACAGTTATTAAGCCAATGCCACATAAAGTAACTAATAGGGAGTTATTCATAATTTTACGCCATCGATGGTGAGTTTAGATATTAGCATATTGTTCAATGACTTATTTTTAAGTTACGTATGTTAGACTTCTTCAAAGAATTCAAATTAAGGTATTAAAATGAGTAAGCAAGGCAGTTTAGTTAATGTGGGGCTAGGAATGACATTAGGGTCTCATCTGACGCCTTTATCTAGGACATTTATTGAACAGGCAGATGTGGTCTTCGTGGCTGCCTCGAATCAAGTGGTTGAAGAATGGGTGAAAACCATGAATAACCATGTAGTCAGCCTACAATCGTTGTACCAAGAGGGTAAGTCGCGACGCAGGACTTATGCTGAAATGAACGACCTCATGCTCAATGAGGTCAGATCAGGTAAAACTGTTTGTGGGGCATTTTATGGTCATCCCGGTGTGTTTGCGTTAACGCCACATGAAACCATCAGAATTGCGAGGGCAGAAGGCTATAAAGCGCATATGGAGCCGGGAATATCTGCAGAAGATTGCTTATATGCTGACTTGGGGATAGATCCCGGTACGCTAGGTTGTGCTCATTTTGAGGCCAATAAATTTATGTTCAATCAAACAAAGTTTGACCCCAGCGCGTATTTGGTATTGTGGCAAATCGCTTTGGCTGGTGATCGCAGTTTGAAAGTTTTTTCATCTCCACAGCATGCCAAACAGCTTTTGGTTGATTTATTACTCAAAGATTACCCTGAAAATCACCAAGTGATTTTATATGAGTGTGCTGTTTTGCCGATTGAAAGCTTCAAGGTCATTGAGGTTCATTTGAAAGATTTGGCCTCAGCAGATATGTCAATGAAGACTACTTTAGTCATTCCTCCATGTCAGAATAAAATACGGAATAAAGCCACATTAGATCAATTATCAGCATTAGCTAGTTCAAGTAGCCACAGTTAAATTTATTACATATAAATCGTGAAAATAAATAAAACGATCAATGAGCGAAACACCGTTCTAAAACCAGGCATTTTTCTTCGGTTGTTGACTGTTGATGATTTTGAGATTTATCAGGCTATATACAGTGATACTGAAATAATGAGATATATTGCCGAACCATTCTCTGATGAAAAAGCAAAGAAATACTTTAAACAAGTCATGAAAGCGCATCAAAATGTTGAGCCTAAACAATTGACCTATGCCATAGTGAACAGTACCAATGATGAAGTCATGGGCTTGGTCGGTTTAGATTGGTTTGACAAGTATGATCGTAAAAAAGTGGAGGTGGGTGTGATGGTCATGCCTAAGTGGCGCCGACAAAAGGTTGCTCATCGAGCCAAACAAATGATCATAAATAGTGCCTTCAATACATACAGTGCTGAGGTCGTTTATGCTTGCTGTGATTGGGCCAATTTAGCGGCCAATCAAGCCAATCAACATTTAGGTTTTACTGAGGTGATAAACACAGAAAAAAAAGGCAGTCAAAACAGCAGGGTTTGGAGAATGTTGAAATAAAGAAAGGTTGATATGAAATTTGATACAAGTGAAATGATGTATAAATATAAAGCACTTGAATGAATACATCTTTAATGTGACTGGTGCAATAAAAACAAACATGATATTATGTATTGCGTCAATGTGATCGTGACATGAATCGATCTAGTGAGCTTACATAACTAAAGTGAAGAAAGAGGAAACTATGAAAAACTACATTAAAGAGCTAGAACAATTAGGCCAAAACGCATCCATTCAACAATATCAAAATTTAGAAGAAATGATGAATGATCAAAGACTGGGTCACACAGAAGTAGATAAAATGTTCAGCCAATCCTCTGAATTATATTGTATTCATGCGCCAGGTGATGACGATGATGATCATAAGTAAATAAATTATTGCCCAAAATTATATTAAAGCATATTGGTTTTAGAAAATTAGAATTTTTCAGGCCAGTTGTTTTGTTGCGCGCATAAAGTTGAAAAACCATCCTTTTCTACCATTTTATTTTATTCTGTCGATTTTCAGCAGTTTAAGTCATTTTGCTGTGGCTGATACAAAAAATTACTATACATTATTACAAAATGCTGAAACTACAGGCAGACAAAACATCGCTTTACTAAACAACTCATTGAGTGAATTGAATGAAGAGTTGCAGTTCTTTAATCAAGATGAAAAGTGTTATTTTAACTATTTAAGCCTTTACGTTACAGCCTACAAAGGAGATTACCCAAACTCTATTGATAATTTAAATCAATATTTAGACTCTTGTCCAGATCATCGAAGCCAATTACGTGGTAAGAAACATATGGCGAACCTTCAAGTCATTGCAGGTGATTATGAAGATGCCATCATTAATCTGAATGATGCCATCGACTTAAGTGCAAATGTAAATGATCCTTTTTTGTTGCCACAAGTTTATACAGTAGCCTCGATTGTTTACCGGCTAATTCACCAAGATGAACTGAGTCTGAAGTACGCGGAACTGTTGATCAATGGTAAATATGCCAATGATTATAAATGTTATGGAGGCAGTTTTAAATTTCGTCTTTTCTTGCGTCAAAACAAGGTTTTTGATGACACAGAGATGAGTGAGTACATTTCACTTTGTGAAGAAGTTGGTTTGACTTTGGTTAGCTTGTTTTTACAATTAGACTGGTACCGTTATGTGGTGGTCAATTATGATGATAAAAACTCGATTACGACAGAACTTAATAATTTAATCAAGTTAAGTAAAGATATTGATGGGACACAATTCAAAAATATTAAAGTCTATTACCATGCAGTTCTGTCGCAAATGTACCTGAAATCTGGGCAACCTAAGCAAGCAAAAGCGATTGCTAAGAAGGTCATTTCAGAAAACGTCAGTATTGGTGAATCTGAACAATTGTTGTTGGCTTTACAAGTATTGATCGATCTAAATTTGAACGAAAACATTGAAATTGATGCCTACCGGTATTTACATCAAAAATC
>CALDFB010000084.1 GCA_937942365.1 uncultured Marinicella sp.
GCAAAACAGAACGCGAATTATAGCCACTTCAATACACTTGTAAACAACTTTATTAAGCTTTTAGTCAATTAGTTTTTGTTTCACTTCTGGCAGCTGATAATCACGCGCTTTGGTGGTGCATACCCTTCTTTGGTTGATTGCATGTCATCAGACAAGAACTCCGCAAGTGAATGAAATTGCATCCATTCGGTGGTGCGCTGTTCTTCAACAGTAGTTACACTCTCATCGATCACTTCAATTTTTTTGAAACCAATTTTCTTTAACCATAAACAAAGCATCTTTGTACTGGGTAAAAACCACACATTTCGCATTTGAGCATAACGTCCTTCTGGCACCAAGCAAGTCAATTCATCCCCTTCAACAATCAAAGTTTCTAAGATCAAAGTTCCCCCCTGAGAAATGAAACCTTTCAGCTGTTCCAAATGCTCCATTGGTGATTTACGGTGATACAAAATTCCCATTGAAAAGACCACATCAAAAGAAGACATATTGACAGGCATGTCTTGAACTTTAAGCGGTAAAACATATGATTGAGTTTGCGCATACTTCTCTATGGACCAAAATTGTATATTTTGTAACAAGCCTGGTTCCACTCCAAGCAAAAGTCGAGGCTGATGTTCAGCCATCCTAAACATGTAGTAACCATTGCCACAACCCACATCCAATACCGTCCTGTTTTTCAAGTCCGGCAATGCTTTTAACAATCTATTCCATTTGAAATCCGAACGCCATTCAGCATCTATATAAGTATTGCCCATAAGAAACGGTCCTTTGCGCCACGGGTGCAAAGCACGCACAGATGCATCAATTAAGCTTGTATCACATTCAGAGTCATTGAATCTAAGGGTAATGGCAGGATTTCCTGCGAGAATTTGCACATTTTTTGATTCAGGCAGCTGATCATACGTATGAAGCCATTTAGATAAATCACCTTGATTAATTTGAGCGATGGCCGACTCAGTCACTTTCCTGAGTTCAGCTGCGTGCGGCTCTATAGAGGTGTCGACTAAATTCGACCACAAATTGGCCAGTCTTTCATTGAACATTTTACTTGACCGCAACTATTGAAACAAAATTAAAAGCCTGGAACCAAACTTCAATTTGTTTAAATCCAACCACCTCAAGCCGTTTTTGCCACACTTCAATGGCATCAGGTTTCAACGAATCTTCCAGGGCCTGTCTTTTCTGCGCAACTTCCATGTCAGAATATCCATTTATCTTCTTAAACCCATGATAATAATCTATCATTGACTCAGATGATTTAATTTTTTCTGACAAAACGAAGACACCACCTTGCTCTAAACCATCGTAAATTGACTGACATATAGCTGCTCTATTTATGATCGGAATGAATTGCAAGGTAAAATTGCTGACCACCATACTTGCGTTTTTGATAGGAATATTTTCAATATCAGCCAATGAGGTTTGTATTGAATTGTTGAGCTTAATTTCACCCAAGCTTTTCTGTAAGGCCTCGATCATTGGCTCAGAGTTATCAATAGCATGTATAACCACAGATTGCGAACCGATTGCTTGATCGATGGTTAATGAAACAGCACCTAAAGATGCGCCTAAATCATAGACAAAGGTATTAGGCTGAATATATTTCATAGCCAACATGGCAATACCTTTTAAAATGGTGTCATAACCTGGCACCGAACGTTTAATCATGTCAGGAAAAACTGCCACCACCTTTTCATCAAATTCAAAAGCTTTGATCTGGCTGAACGACTCAGCAAATACCCGATCTTTACTCACCTTCTGAACCTCTTAACCTGGCGGCCATTCCATTTTGCGCCCTGCCAAAAAGTGCATATGGATATGAAAGACAGTTTGTTGTCCGTTTTCGTTACAGTTCATAACTATGCGATAGCCGTTTTCAGCTTCACCAATTTTTATTGCATATTCATTGATCGCCAAATGTATCTTGCTCATATAATCGATATTGCTCCCATCAATATCATTATGAGTAGCTATCCTTACTTTAGGAATAAACAGTACATGGATTGGTGCCTGTGGGTTGACATCTTTAAACCCCAAAACAAAATCATCTTCATAAACAATATCTGCCGGAATTTCTTTACTTAAAATTAAATCAAAAATAGTGGGTTCAGTGGCTGAATTCATAAATTAAGCTCCTAAAAGTCAGTTCGGCTCGCGAACGCATGAGCCAATGTACTGTTATCAATATATTCCAAATCACCACCAAGCGGCACTCCATGCGCCAAACGCGTGGCTTTGATCCCTCCTTGTTCTGCCATGTGTGCTAAATATTGAGCTGTGGTTTCGCCCTCTAAGGTAGACCCAGTTGCAATGATCATCTCTTTACACGAAGGGTTTGCCAACATATCCACCAACAAACCCAACTTCAATTCGTCTGGCCCCATACCATCAATTGGTGATAATTTACCATGCAAAACAAAATATTTGCCATTGAAATCGGTTGCATTTTCTAGATGAATAATATCAGCAGGAGTCTCCACCACACATACTTGATTGAACAACCTATTGGGGTTGGCGCATATCTTGCAAACGGTATTTTCTGTCAAGGTTCGACAGCTTGAACACTCACCGACTTTGTCAATTGCTGACAGCAATGTTTCTGCCAAATTTTTTCCGCCGGCTTTGTCTTTTTGCAATAAATAAAAAGTTAAGCGTTGAGCTGATTTGGGACCCACACCAGGCAAGATCTGTATGGCTGACATAAGATCACTGATTAATGACATCAGAAAGGCATTTTAAAACCAGGCGGCAAGTTTAAACCATCTGTTAAACCACCCATATTTTCCTTTTGAATATCCGCAACCTTATTGAGAGCATCATTGAATGCGGCCACCAGAAGATCCTCCATCATTTCATGGTCTCCATCAATCATTTCATGATCTATGGATATGCCTTTGATTTGTTGTTGACCATTCATGGTGATCTTTATGATGTCTCCACCAGCTGTTCCAATGACTTCTTTGTTCGCCATTTCTGCTTGAGCTTCTTGCATTTGCTCTTGCATTTTTTGTACTTGTTGCATCATGTTACCCAATGTGCCTTTCATAATATCACCTGTTTTTTTTAACGATGCGATTAATCGCCTAATTTATTTTGGATTATGGTTGCACCAAATTGCTGTTGCAAATCAGCCACAACTGGATCTAAGTTTTGTACTTTATCAGCTTTTTGCAGTGCTTGTTGTTCTGCCGTTTGCCGGGCTAAAGTGTCCGCCTTATTTTTTAAAGTAAACTTTAGTTTGTAGTCTGGTGAAGCTACCAACAACTCAGCCTCAATGGCATGTTGTGCCTTGGTGGTCATGAAATTTTTGGCTGCTTCATCTACAGCAAATGTAATGACTTTTTGCTGATTTTCAAGTAACTCAAGATTTCTGGCCAATTCCCTGGCCATACCTTTTAATTTCATGCCTTTAAAAACTTCAGGCCATGAAGCGGAAGATAATTCTGCCAGATTGATGGGCACTGATGAATCATGTGGTGAGTCACTTTGGTTTACAACAGATTTTACTTCATTCAATTTTCCATCACTTTCTTTCTGCGAAACGCTCAAATCAACCAGGTCGGCTGCATCACGCTGAACTGCATTGGTTTTTTTAGAGGAGGAAGTTTCAATTTGATGATTGTTATTGCTTGTGACACCCTCAAGATTGGTGCCAGTGTTGTTTACCGGAGCATTTTGCTGTCCAACACCTCCTTGATCAAAGGCCAACATTCGGATCACTGCCATCTCAAAACTGACTTTTTTACTGGGTGTATATTTGATTTGTTCTAATGCCAAAACTACCAGTTGATAATACCATTGTATGGTTTCACCAGACATTTGTCCTGCGAAGTTTTTTATGTCTGCCAGGTCGAAATGTGAGCCTCCTGTTACACGTCCTAATGATTGTGTTAATGAAATTTCATGCAACAACAAACAAAAGTCTTCTAGCAACTGTGTGTAATCTACGGACATATCATGCAACCATTCCAGTTTATCTATGGCCGCAGCTTGGTCACCAACAACTAATAATTTAAGCAACTCCGTCACATGTGATTGTTCAATGGTTCCTAACATTGATCTGATTTCTTCGTATTGAACTTTACCAGCGCCAAAGGCCAAAGATTGATCCATTAAACTCAAAGCATCACGCATACTACCATCTGCGACTCGAGCAATCAAACTGATAGCCTGCTCATCAAAACTGACCGACTCTTTAATCAGCAAAGATTTTAGATGATCACCAATTTGTTTTTGAGTCAGACGTTTTAAATTGAACTGTAAACACCGAGACAATACTGTGACTGGCAATTTATCTGGTTCCGTTGTTGCCAATAAAAACTTAACATGTTCTGGTGGTTCCTCTAAAGTTTTCAACAATGCATTGAAACTACTTTTAGAGAACATATGCACTTCATCAATTAAATAAATTTTGTATTGACCCTTATTAGCAGCGTATTGGACATTCTCAAGTAAATTTCTGGTGTCATCCACACCGGTTCTTGACGCTGCATCTACCTCGATTAGATCTATGAACTCGCCACTTTTTATTTCTTCGCAATGCTGACAAACGCCACATGGATTACCAGAGACACCTTCTAAACAATTCAGTGCTTTGGCCAAAACCCGAGCCAAAGTGGTTTTCCCAACACCTCTGGTGCCGGTAAATAAGAATGCATGATGTAATCGATTATTTTCTAAACCATTGACTAAGGCTTGAACCACATGTTCTTGGCCTACTATTTCAGCAAAGTTTTGGGGGCGGTATTTTCTGGCAAGTACTTGATAGGTCATGTTGATTATATTCAGCTAAATGGGACTCCTGCCAGCCGCTCCTCACACATAAAATCACAGCTGCGGTTGCTCCCTTCCGGGCCTGGCCGAGTTCACTGCTATTTATTGCAAGGTGACAAACAGGAGTCACCGGGTCGGTATTATCTATGAAGTAATGGTTTTTGTCCACCTTCAAATTTCAGTATTTTAATGCAATCTGTTCGTTAACTTGAGTCTTGAATAACTTGTTTAACCAGCGGTATAGTCACTTTTCTTTTCAACTTCAAGGACTCACTCGAAACTTTCAAAAATAAACTGTACAATTCTGCAAAATCACTGCTTAAATAAGACTGCAAATATTGCACCACTGCCCCATCAAGTGGAATACCATTTAGCTTGAATTGGTTAACAATACAAGACAATGCCTTGTCACCTTGAAGCGTTACTAATTTTTGACTGAGGCCGGAATTTATTCTTGAAATCAAATCAGGTAATTTCCAGTCACCAGATTTACTGTGAGTAGATGCAAAAACAACCAATGTGATTTTTTGAGATTTACAGTGGTTGAACAAATTAAACAAAGCCAACTCAGCTGCTTCATCACCTGCCAGCTCATGAATGTCATCCAATAACAAATATTCCAACCCACTGGGTAATACTTGAGTTAAATCAACCTCATTTAAGTAAATAGCATCCACAGCAAAACAAGAAGATTCGTCTTTTAAATTATGGTTGAATGCATTGAATAAATGTGTTTTTCCGCTGAAGCGACCACCCAAAATGTAAACAAAATCAGGTAGGTCTTGATGCGCTTTCAGGACATCAACAACCGACTCATTACCAAGATATTCACTGAAACGCACCCCTGCTAGGGGACTGAACGGCAAAGTTGCCTGATGTTGATTCATCAAATGCCCTTATTATTCCCGTCTGTTTGATTTTTAGCACCCTTGGTCTTGTTGGTTAAATTGATGTCATCTTCCTTACCATAGAGCTTACTTTCTAGGTACCTTTCATGTCCATGTCTCAACAAAACCATAATCACAGCTGCCAATGGCAAACCCAGCAAGACACCCACAAATCCAAATAATTGCCCCCCAGCCAATACCGAAAATATAACGGCAACTGGGTGTAAACCAATTCGGTCCCCCACCAACCAGGGTGTCAAGATAAACCCCTCTAACAATTGACCAATACCGAAGACGATCAATACATACAGAATATGATTTACATCACCGAATTGAACCAAAGCTGCAATAACTCCTGTTACCAAACCCACAATAGTACCCAAATATGGCACAAAAGACACCAGACCCGCGCCCATACCAATCAACAATGAAAGTTCAATTCCAATGATCCAAAGCCCAATGGTATACACAGTTCCTAATGCCAGCATAACACTGAGTTGACCACGTAAAAACGAACTCAATACAGCATTAGAATCTTGGGTAATCTGGGTGACTTTTTTGTAGTATGGCCTGGGTATCAACTGACTCACCCTCTCAGTAATGATATCCCAATCCCTCAGCAAATAAAAAGTAACTACTGGAATCAACAAAAAATTCATCAACCAACTGACAACAACCATGCTACTTTTGGTGACTGAACTTAAAACTGTTTGTGCCAGCCCTCCAGCGCTTTCCCAGTGAGCTTTCAACAATTGGGTCAACTCATTAAAGTCAAATAAATTGGTTTGAATACCTACTGTGGTTTGTAACCAAGGTGACACATTGTCGCTGAGCCATTGAAAATATGAGGGTAAATTTCTAATCAAACTTGATACTTGACGTTCTAATGCAGGTATTAATATCAATGCTATAGCAATCACCAATAAACTGATTACCAAAAATACCAAAGTAACAGAAACAGTTCTACTGAGTTTCCATTGTTCCAGTTTATCAGCCAGCGGATCAAATAAATATGCCAACAATGCCCCAACAGCAAAAGGAGTTAAAATTGGCGACAATAGATAAACTAAATACCCAGTTAATATCACTACTGCCAGAACATACCATTGTTTATTGATTTTATTGGTCATTACCAGACTCCTGTGTTTATGAATTCCTTACTTTATCAGCCATGCTAAAACCCAGCCAAACATAATGCAAACCACTTAAAGTTGTGAACAAAGCAACCGCCCATATCAAAGGTTGATGTATCAACTGCAAATTCCACAGGCCTGCCAGTGAAATCAACAGCACCAGAATCAATAGAATTTGTAATGCTGTATTGGCCTTACTGACTAGTGAAGGCGCGGCCTGATTTATTTTCCCTATTCGAAAATGATAATAACTGGCCCCCGCTACGATGATTATATCACGGACCACAACCATGGCATATAACCAGAAAGGTATCACTCCCTGTAGCACAAAAACGGAGTAACAACATAACATCATGAGTTTATCAGCCAATGGATCCAAAATCCCTCCCAACCATCCTTGCCAATGGTATTTTTTGGCCAAAAAACCATCTAAACCGTCCGAAGCACCAGCAATAACAGCAACCCACAACGCACCTTTGTACTCTTTATGCAACATCAGCCAAACCAATGGAAACAGTGCAAGCATCCTGGCTATGGTTATTACATTAGGAATGTGTCTATAGTAGCTTGTCATTGCGCCCATTTAAATAACAAGGAACGACCTACATCAAGTGGCTGGTGAATTAATAACCCATCATTTTCAACAAACTTTATAAATGTCTGTGGTAATACCTTGATTCGCATCATTATATTTAATTGTTGGGACTTAAGTTCATTGACTTGATATGCCTCAATCAAAGCATGTTGGTCCAAATATGTAAGCAAACTCAAAACATTATTGGCATCATTGATGTCATTTACAGTAACTGCGACCGTATTGATATTGAATTCATCAGCCGACAGCCTTTGTTGATCAGCCATAATCGCTTGTACATTTGCAGCCAAAGATTTCATTCCACCAGCCAAATCAATAAATTTTAAATTTTTAATCGTTGATGGCTTTTCCGGCTGCGTTAAACCAAAACGGTAAGAATAACCATTGCTGTTATGTTTCACGAAGACCATCAAAGTCATACTGACTTCGTTCTCCTGGTGTATATAATCTATCAAGTCAGGATTAAGATAACGCACGTCATCTGGTTTAAAAGTGAGTAAATCTTCGGCTTCAGCATCATAGAATTGAGTGGGCAAACCCATAACATCAAACCATTGTTGTAGCCAATAAACCGACTCAGAATCAAAGTTGGCGTGCATCAAGGGTTGATCAGGTTTTTCTTCAACCACCCAGACATATACTGTTCCGCGTCGATCGGGCCAAACCGGAATCTTTTGTGACAGCATTAACTGCTGTATCTTCTCCTGATCTACAACCACATTAAACCACTGTTTATTGGGCGCAATCTGACCAGGAATTTGCTCATGATAGCTTCTGATGATGGCAGCATTAAATCTTTCATCGATAGCATACTCAGCAGAAATTTTTGCATCAGTCAAACCACTCTTTTTGCTCAACACCGCTATCAAGGCCTGTTGAACTTGTTCCCAATCTGATTGTTCACCAGGGTTAACCAGCGCTGCAGATTGGTTACTATCCAAAGCAAAAGCAGGTAAACTGAAAGTTAAACCACAAAGAATCATTAATACACTTTTCATGGTTGCCAATTATAAAGTATTAATTTCAAGGAATCTTCGCTTAATCAGAAATATTTTTTTGCTATTTTTCACCCTATCAGACAGTCAATGGCATAAAATCAGCGGCAACTTTCATCACCATAATAGCAAGTTAAAACAATGACTGAATCAAAATCATACACTTACAAAGACGCTGGCGTTGATATAGACGCAGGAAACCAACTGATTGAAAATATAAAACCGTTGGTGAAAGCCACGCATCGAAATGGCGTAATGGGCTCATTGGGTGGGTTTGGCGGATTGTTTGATCTATCGCAGATCAATTGTAAAAACCCTGTATTAGTATCTGGCACAGATGGAGTGGGTACGAAACTAAAGCTTGCACACCAACTTAATGATCACAGCACAATTGGCATTGATTTAGTAGCCATGTGTGTGAATGACATCATCGTGTTAGGGGCCGAACCTCTGTTTTTCTTAGATTATTATGCATGCGGCCAATTAGATAAACACCAAGCCACACAAGTCATTTCAGGCATAGCTCAAGGATGCCAACAATCGGGTTGTGCATTAATTGGTGGTGAAACCGCTGAAATGCCTGGAATGTATGAAGGTGATGACTACGATTTAGCCGGTTTTGTAGTTGGAGTAGTGGATAAGACCCAAATAATTGATGGCAGTAATATTCGAGCCAACCAAGCATTAATTGGCATCCAGTCGTCAGGGCCACACTCCAACGGATATTCTTTAATCAGAAAAATTGTTGATGAAACCCAAGCAGATTTAAAACAACCATTTGATGGCTCTACTTTAGGTCAAAAGTTATTGGCCCCTACTCAGCTTTACGTCCAACCCTTATTAGATGTCATTCGCCAAGGTGGTTCTGCCATTCATGGCATCGCCCATATCACGGGTGGTGGCCTAATGGAGAATATCAGTCGAGTTATTCCTGAAGGTTTGGCCATCGAAATCAATCAAGACAGTTGGCAGCGACCAACCATTTTTAATTGGTTACAAACTCAAGGGCGTATCGATGAGATTGAGATGCTAAGAACGTTCAATTGTGGAATTGGATTATGTCTAGTCATCGACAACGATCAAGTAGACAATGTAATCCAGCAGCTAGAAAAACACCAGTTGAATTCATGGCTAATTGGGCAAACCATCACTCATAATGGTCAAGATGTGGTAATCAAATAATGCGAGTGGTGGTTTTAATTTCAGGGCGAGGCAGCAACCTTGAAGCATTGCTCAAAGATCAACAGAATTACTCCATTTCACACGTTATCAGCAATAATTTTGATGCCCCAGGCATCAAATTAGCCAAACAATTTGGTGTCACAAACACATGCATCGACTGGTCTGACAACAGTTCTGCCGAAGATTACTTGATAGATGTGATCAATACGAGTCAAACTGACCTCATAGTATTGGCAGGTTTTATGCGGATTTTATCCAAAAGAATTGTAACGATTTTTCATAACAAAATCATCAACATACATCCATCTTTGTTACCTAAATATCGTGGTTTGAATACACACCAAAAAGTCATTGACAGTGGCGATGAATTACACGGTGCATCAGTACATCTAGTTGACAATCAATTAGATCATGGCCGTATACTGGCTCAAACACAAATCGCTGTTAACAATGAAAAGAATGCCCAAACACTTGCTGAAAAACTGATATCAAAAGAACATAAACTTTTAACCAGTGTTATGGGTCTAATCAGCGCTAAGGAATTGGTATGGGACGATCAACATCTGAAAGCCTTTGGAAAAAAAATAACTAAACCTCTGATGATTAAATAAAATATGACTGTGCTTAAAGATATGACAAAGCTTTTAATATTAATCGAATGTTCGTTGGCTATTCCAATGGCACAAGCGTTTAATTTGCCTGCCAGTTATGAAGCCACTTACAGTGTCAGCAGAGGTGGCAAAGCCATGGCTAAGCAAACCACTACTTATTTATCATTACCTAGTCAACACACCTTAAGTGACACCACTGAGGGCACCCATGGACTCGCTTCATTCACAGGGTTTAAAAGAAACGAAACGACCAACTTTGAAATCGCAGGTGACAAAGTAACTGCAATAGAGCACAAAATGCGACAAAAAGTGGCTTTTAAAAAGAAATCCTATCAATTCAAGTTGTCAGCCAAAGAAAACATCATTAACGGAAAAAATAAAAAACCTTTTACCTTACAAACTGATATCAAGCCCATCAGTTCTCACATGTTACCATTATGGTTGAGCGCCCAAGTATGTAAAAAAAGCGTTTCTTCATTAAAAAACATCAGCATTCCTGTATTGAAATCAAAAAAAATAAAAACCTATGATTTTAATGTCTTTGCAGAAGCTAATCATCTGGTTCGGGTTGAACGGATATATCCAAAAACGGTCCAAAAAAGTAGCCACATTTGGTTGAATACAAAGCAAAACTGTATACCGGTGAAAACCTTACACAAAGAAACTGGTGAACCAATGATAGAAACTAAACTATTAACCCACAACCTTATTACAAAACCTAACAAATAAATCAGAATCAGGTTCTTAGTCACCGGTAAAACAAATCCTTTTCAAAACTACACTTGAATTCGTAAAATGAAATAAGTTATTATATACGAGAAACTTCGTTAAATCATCAGATAACAGCTTATGAACAACTTACCAAAACCAACAAAAACCGAACTAGCCATATTGAATATCATGTGGGTCATTTCACCAGCAACGGTGAGACAGATCCACGAAGAAATTATCAAAAACGGTAAAACCAGTTACACAACTACTTTAAAAATGCTTCAAGTAATGCACCAAAAAGGTTTAGTTATTCGAAACAGTGAACACAAAGCTCACATTTACGAACCTACCCTTACTAAAAAAGCCACGCAAAAACAAATGCTTGAAGACCTCAAAAATCGTCTATTTGGAGGCTCAATCAGCTCTTTGGTTTTACAAGCCTTGGGCACCAACGATACGACTAAACAATCTGAACTTGACGAAATCAAGGCATTATTAGACAAAGTTGAAGAAAAAAGTTAAAAATATAAAATGTTTGCTTCAGAGACACAATTACTGATTTCATCTTTGGGTTGGGCTTTGGTCCATTTTTTGTGGCAGGGCACATTAATTACATTTGCATATTGGGCAATCACCAGAAGTATCAGCTCTATCCACGCCAAATACTGGACTGGGATGGGCATGGTTATTCTCAGCCTGATAGTCCCGATGATTAACATCAACTCAGGATCTGTAGCCACATCAGCTGAAGAGATATTGGTACCACTTTCAAATACGGTTATATCGTACCAACAGCTGGATTTTATTGGCTTGCTCCTCTATTTCATTAATGAAAGTTTGCCATACATTGTGTGTATTTGGGCAGTAATGGTGGCCTTTTTGAGTACCCGCTTGATCAGGTCTTGGCTACAATTAGCGGCCATCAAACATGAGTGCGATCCCCAGGTCTCTGGTGAGTTAAAAAAATATGTGAAAAACATTGCAATCAAATTAGATTTACCGATCATTCCATTTTTAAAAGTCTCCAAGCAGGTCCTGGTTCCTGCAGCATATGGTGTTTTCAAGCCCACTGTCCTTCTACCCCTGAGTTTACTCAGCCAAATTCCCAGGAATCAACTTGAAGCCATCATTAAGCATGAACTATGCCATTTAAAGCG
>CALDFB010000085.1 GCA_937942365.1 uncultured Marinicella sp.
AAAAAGCACAATTTTAATGCCTTAACTGTGAAAAAAACATCACTAAAAACAGATTGTTGTTTTCTATTTTTTAAATAATTGAACCCGTGGTGCATTTAGGGTCTTTAAAACCCTAATAGGGTTAAAACTTCTTTCACTTATGGACCATTACCAATGAAATCAGGCTTTTAAACGCTCATTTCATAATGGAACCTGACTAAACTGATCATTTACGCGCCTGGATTCCAGCTACTGGGCTACCGGCTCGACTGGAAAGATGTGGTTTGATGACTTTGTTAATAACAAATACTCCAAATGCACCACGGGTTAATTGAATATTTATTTAAAAACAAACTATCCAGGTTTAATGTGCTTGCAATGTTCAGACTTTACTACTGACTTATTTAAACTCAGTCGGTTGCAATAGTTTTCTTACGACCCAACCGTAGCTTTTTCAAAAATACAAATACCCTGGTAAATCGCCCTTTAAACCAAACACTCAAATCATCTAACCAACAATATATACATGGCAGTAAAACCAAGCTGATGATGGTTGAAAAGGTTAAACCTCCAATGATGGCACGTGCCATCGGAAAATAACTGGCACCATCGGCACCACCCACAGAAGAAGTACTTACGCTTAGTGGTAATAACCCAACTACCGTGGTCGATACCGTCATCAACACGGGGCGTATTCTGTCCATACCTCCTTGTACCACAGCATCGAATCGATTCATGCCTTCATGTCTTAAGTTATTGATGTGATCTATTAAAACAATCCCATTGTTCACCACCACACCAATCAAGATCATCGCACCGATACCTGCCATCACATTAAAAGTCGTACCCGTGATAGCAAAGAATAAGAAAATACCCAATATTGAAAACAGGATGGTGTTATAGACGCAAATTGGAAATAACAATGATTCGAACATGGCCGCCATCACCATAAAAATAACGAACAAGGCAATCACAAATGGCATCAATAAATCAGATAATGAAAGGTTTGCCCCAGCACCTTCTAAGTTGAATGTCCAAGAATAACCAGTTGGGATGTTATATGTTTCCATGACAGTCGTTATGGCATCTCGGACCTCTTTGACATTACTTTCATCCTCAACATCTAAATCTATTTGTACTGAATTCATACGACCTAAACGAAACAGGCGTTGTGGCGAACTGGTAGATTTAATGTCAGCCACATTATCTAAAGGGATTGATACACCATCGGCATTTTTGATCGGTAAGCTTTTCAATTGTTCAATTTCAAATTGACCTTTTTTATAGAATCGCATCTTGACCGGAATCTCACCTGTTTCTGAAACATATTCTTTCAAATTCATACCACGCATAGCGATAGAAACAGACTGCGCAACTTGGGTGGGGTTCAATCCCAAGTTCAAAGCCCTTTCTCTATTGACCGTAACTTGCAGTTCTTCGCGGTTGTTTTTTTGTTCAACTTGGACATTAGTGACTTTGTCAACATTACCCAACATAAACATCACTTCATCCAGCATTTCCTCCCGAATGAATTCAGCCGACTCACCCTGTAAATACAATTTGATGCCTTGTGAACCTAAATTGCTGCGCCATTGAAAAGAGGGTGCTCCTACAGTGATATCAGGTAGCCCTTCCAATATTTCTTTTTTAACTTGAGATACAGTTTTTGTGGCTTTGTCTTCATCTATCAGGGTAATCATTGATGAGGCATTGCCATTTTCATTGTAATAGCTGTATACGGAATCAATCTCAAACTTTTCCTGATTGGCATATAAATAGTCTTCAATTCGATCAATGTCCTTTTTCATTCGATCCAAAGTATAATTTCCATTCACATGATAAGGCAGCCAAAAGTTTCGACTCACTGCCTGTCCTGTACCATCGTCTTGTTGCATGGATGAATAAAAAGAAATACAAATCACCATCAATAAAAATGCACTAAAAACTGTTTTCCATCGGTGTGTTAAAAAATATACCAAGATCGATTTATAACTACCCATCAAAAACAAGCTGAACAAAAAGAACAAAGACACGTAGGCGAAAATCGTGAAATTTTCCGTTGGCATTTTCATTGTTTTCGACAACACATACATCAGAGCATAGACGACTATAATCAGCAAAAATTTATATCTTTTGCGAACTAGACTCCAGCGTTGTAATAGTCTGGTTTCTAAGCCGCCGGATTTAATGGTTTGTTTTTTGACAAACATGCCAATTGCCATAGGAACTACTGAAATGGAAAGCATCAACGAAATCACCAAGGATGCAATGATCGCTATAGCTACATGAGTTAAAAAGATGGCCAACAAGTTACCTTCACCCACAATTACCGGTAAGAAGACACAAATGGTGGTCAATGTACCAGCAATAACTGGTTTAATCACCAATTTAACACCCCTGATCAGTGCTTTTTGAGGGTTAGCTGGATCTAACAGCCTCTGTGTATAAACACTTTCGGTAATCACCACTGAATTATCAACCAACATACCCACTGCCAACATCAACCCCATTAAGGATAAATTATTTAAACTGATACCAGTGAAATACAACACGCCCAGGGTGATGATAATTGAAATTGGAATTGACATCGAAATGATCAACGTCATTGGTAAATTTCTTAAGAACAAAAACAAAACAACCAATGACAGTACTGAACCAGTAACACCTGCAGTCACAACATCTTTGAGTGAGTTGGTTACCCCTTCGGCCTGGTTATTTAAAAACACCAGCTCGATACCACTCATTTGGTCAGTTTGACTGATTTCATTAATCTTTGTTAATACCCGGTCTCCTACTTCCACCAAATTAGCAGTGGACTCTCTAAATATTTCAATACCTACTGAGTATTTTCGATTTAAATGGCGCGCATAGTCACGTTCACCATTGATCATTTCTATGGTGGCAATGTCTTTCAATCGAATGTTTCTGTCATTCAATATCAGGTTGCGGTATTCATTGATGTCCGTGGCCTGGGATTTAGGGCTCAATCGAATGGCTTGATCAGCCGTAAAGAAATTGCCTGATTTGATAGTGAAGTTGAGGTTACTGAGTTTCCCTTGTAACTCATTGAAGCCAATACCATAACGTTTCATGCGCTCGTTATCGAGATTTATACTGATTTCAAGTGGCTCTATACCTTGTAACTCAACCCGAGCTACACCAGGTATGCGTTGGACTGGTTTGACTAAATATTGATTCAGTACATCATAGGCATTCTCTAAATCTCGATCGCCTACAATGCGAATTGCCATCATGGCTTCACTGCCAGGTTGTTCTTTACGGATAAAAATTTGCCTGACATCTGAAGGTAAATCGCTGCGAATCAAATCTATTTGTTCATTGACCAGCATGATTTTTTCGTCAATATCGATATCCAAATCAAACAACATGAACGTATTACTGGAGCTGGTGGTTGAATTGGAATTCATTTGTACCACATCACCAATGGTAGCTAAGGCCTCTTCCATGGGCCTGGTGATGCTTCTTTCGACCTCTTGTGGGGTTCCTCCTGAATAGGGCACCACAACAATTAAAAAAGGTAATTCAATTTCAGGCCAACTTTCAAGTGGTAATAATTTAGAAGATATCAAGCCAAATGTAACCAACGACAGGAACATCATACTGATGGTCACAGGTCTGGCCATTGAAAAACTCGCCAATCGAGTGATGCCAGTGGCCTCAGAACTTATTTTGGAGCATGATTGCTTATTCATAGCTTTATTCGACCACACTGGGCTGTAAATCTTTAGTTTCGTCTTTGTGATAAAGATCTTTGGTCAAAAGTGAAAACATCACAGGGACCACTATTAACGTTAAAAAGGTAGAAACCAATAAACCACCGATCACTGTTATGGCCATTGGCGCCCTGATCTCAGAACCTGCACTTGAGGTACCAAAAACAATCACCATCGGCAACAAGCCAAGCACCGTTGTCATGGTCGTCATAATAATGGGTCTGAGGCGTGACTTTCCAGCATCTATAATTGCATATTGTTTACTCATCCCTTTATCGATAGATTGCTTAATGATATCTATCAATACAATGGCATTGTTAACAACTATACCTGCCAACATAATCAGACCAATGAATACGACTACAGAAATGGCAGTACCTGTTAAGTACAAAGCCCACACTGCACCAATAAATGCCATCGGTACTGAAAATAAAATCACAAAAGGATGTATGAACGACTCAAACTGAGACGCCAATATCATGTACACCAAAAATACGGCTAAAGATAAGGCAAAAATCATAGATTGATTAGAAGACTCCAAATCTTCATTCTGACCAGTCACCCTGACTGAAAGCAAAGGGTGTATATTGGCATCATCTACCAACTGTTCTACTTTATTAACCGCATCTCCCAAGGCAATTTCACTGATATCAGCTGATACCACCACAGTTCGATCTTGATTACGTCTCAGGATATACCCAGGCCCTTCTGCAATTTTAACTTCAGCAACATCGGCCAATCTAATGGGCGCGCTACTTTCGGGGTTTATAATTAAACTCCTGATGTCATTGATTGAATCTCGCTGATTCTCTAGGGTTCTGACGCGCAAGTCCATTTTTTGGTCCTGCCAATGCACAGTGGTCTCTACTTTGCCCAATACTTTGTTCACCACATTATTAGCAACTGTTGATACATTCATCCCTAGAGCCGATATTTTTTCCTGATCAAAATACAGTTGCACTTCAGGATTACCCACTTCAACGCCATCATCTACGTTGATAAAACTGTCTTCTTTGATCATTAATTTAGATAATCTAAC
>CALDFB010000086.1 GCA_937942365.1 uncultured Marinicella sp.
TGTGATTTAGCCACGATACAAGTGACCGTAGCATCACCAGTGATGTTAACCGCCGTTCTCGTCATGTCCAATAAGCGATCTATACCCAAGATAATTCCTATGCCTTCAATTGGCAATCCTGCCTGATGAAGTACAGCCTGAAGCATGACTAAACCTGCACTTGGAACGCCGGCAGAACCAATGGATGCCATGGTCGCCATCAGCACCACCATCATCAATTGGGTGGTGGTTAAATCAACACCGTATGCATTGGCTATGAAAACAGTCGCAACTCCTTGCATGATGGCTGTACCATCCATATTTATGGTCGCACCAAAAGGAATAGTAAATGAAGCCACGGACTTTTTGACACCCATGCGTTCTGTGACTGTTCTCAATGTCACAGGGATGGTTGCATTCGAACTGGAAGTACCAAATGCAAATGCCACCGCACCCCTCATTTTTTTAAGAAAAGTCAGTGGGTTTAGCCCGGAAAGTAACTTCAATAACAAAGGATAAATCACTAATGCATGAAAGATCAATAAACCCAAAACAGTAAAGAAATAACCCATCAATGATTTAATCGCATCAATACCTAGTTCAGCGCACACTCTAGCAAGAATAGCAAAAACTGCATAAGGTGCAAAATGCATGATCAGCATAACCAATTTCATGATCACTTCATTGAGCGATTTAAAGAAATCAATCACCTGCTCACCCGCTTTACCAGCAAAAGTAGCGCTTAATCCCAACAGAATTGAAAACATAATAACTGCCAGCAAATTACCTTCAGCCATCGCTTTTATTGGATTATCAATAATACCCAATATGACTTCAACAAATGACTTGCCTTCTTTAGCAACATAACCCGGATTGGATGAAATATCAGCACCGACACCTACACCTATTAAGAGAGAAAAAACCAGTGCAACACCTAATGCGATGGTTGTGGTGAGCAAATAAAATACCAACGTTCTACCGCCTATTTTACCCAACATGGAAGGGTCTCTTAAAGCCGTAGTTCCACAAAACAATGATACGAATACCAAAGGAATCATTATCATCATCAACGATTTTACAAACAGCTGACCAACCACATAAAACAAGCCATTAACCAAATAAGTATCTACAAAATCAATTTGATTCCATGCAGTTAAATTCATTGTGATGCCTAAAGCTGCACCTGCGATCATAAAGATAATAATTTTTTTGGTTAATGTCATAATTTTCCGTATTGAGTTATGTTTTTTTATATCAGCCTATTCATAAGGTTCGTTTTTGGGGCAATCATTCAAGTTTAGCCTACCAATGGTTGGCATCAGCTGTTTGCCAGTCGTAATTCCAAGAGTCAGGTCTATTGGTGTCATCTAAAAGTACTCCTGCATCCAAAGTGGGAAACATTTCTTCATAAGACTTAACGATCGTTCCTTGTAGTCGATGCATGATATGACTTGGCTTCAAATCGGCCAAGGATTTGACTCCTGCTGCGCTTAACAGTTCAGCGAGATTTTTCATCATTTCATGGTGGTAACGAGCCACACGTTCAGATTTGTCCGTTATATCTAATGCCACCACTCTGGCTGGATCTTGTGTGGCGATGCCAGTGGGACAGTGATCGGTGTTACAAGCTCTTGATTGGATACAACCCAATGCAAACATCATACCCCGAGCTGAATTGACAGCATCTGCACCTAAAGCCAATGATTTAATCAGATGAAATGCCGATATGATTTTACCAGCTGCGATCACCTTGATGTCATCACGCAAGCCCGTACCAATCAATGCATTATTAACTGTAATTAACGCATCTTTAAGTGGAGTACCCACCGAGTTAGTGAATTCAATAGGCGCAGCACCGGTGCCACCTTCACTGCCATCAACAGCAATAAAGTCTGGCTTGATTCCAGTTTCAATCATCGCTTTACAAATCGCCAAAAATTCACTGCGCTTCCCTAAACACAACTTGAAACCAACCGGCTTTCCACCTGATAAATCACGCAACTCTTGGACGAACTTCAATAACCCAACCGGGTTATCAAAAGCAGTGTGATTGGGTGGAGACAAGACATCTTTACCCATTGGTACATGCCTGATTTCTGCAATTTCCTCGGTTAACTTAACTGCGGGCAAAATCCCTCCATGACCGGGCTTAGCTCCTTGTGATAGTTTGATTTCAATCATCTTGACTTGATCAAAGGATGCTTTCTTTTTGAATAGTTCACGGTCAAAATCACCATCGGCGTTGCGGCATCCAAAGTACCCTGTGCCAAACTGAAAAATTAAATCACCCCCATGCTTCATGTGATAAGGGCTGATACCACCTTCTCCAGTGTTGTGCGCAAAACCACCGTTTTTAGCACCAATATTCAAAGCTTCGATGGCATTTTTGCTCAAAGATCCATAACTCATGGCTGAGATATTCAGTGGTGATGCCACATAGGGTTGTTTACAATCAACCCCACCGAATTGCACTTTCAAATCGCTTTCACTCAAATGTGTCGGTGCCACTGAATGATTCATCCATTCATAGCCATCTTGATTGACATCCATGATGGTACCAAATGGCCTGGTGTCTTTTTGCCCTTTTGCTCTTTGATAAACCAGTGATCGAAACTCCCTGGGCACTGGCGTACCATTCAAATCTGACTCTATAAAGTACTGTTGAATCTCAACCCTAAAAGACTCCAAGATATATCTAAAATGCCCGAGAAGCGGATACAAGCGCAAGATAGCTCTCTTGGTTTGAAAGATGTCATACAAACCCAATAATGCCAATGGGATAATCACCACAAAAGCCCACCAAGCTGGCGACCAAAATTGAGCCCATAAAATTACCAGTAGAGGTACCACAAAAAGTGCCACCATAAACATTCGTCTGACTGTCATTAATTAAAACTCCTTGAGAACCCAACGCACTGGTTTGACACCAGAATTAATTAAATCTCGACTCGATCCTTTCAGGTTTTCTCTTTCCAATGGATCAATAAAATAAGGTACGCCCTCATTAGGAATGACCTTGACCAATATCAATTCACCACGTTGACGATACTCTTCAATGGTTTGATTCTTTTCCACTATCACTTTCACACTGCTGGCATCTTCAATTGGCTGAGTTGATTGAGCCAGCAACTCAATCTGACTTTCATTGTCAGTTTCAATCGGTGCACCGGATGCTTCTTGGTTAGTCTGTGCAGTCAGTTGCATAGTCAGTAACAACATACTTATCATGATAATTTTATTCATTGTCAAAGCGCCTCTTTGTTTGGTTTTTTTATTGTCGCCAACTTAACTTGAAAAGTAACCAGTATTAAATTGCTGTCACTAAGTCTTAGTTAGGCCACCGGGTTAATAAGAACATTGCACGCCCCATACCTGACAAATAATCAAGCATACCTCAACTACATGATACAATGACTGGGTGTATTTTAAAATTGGTTTTTAATGAATAATCCGATGAAATTCAATTTCAATATTTTCAATTGCTTGCTTATTACGTTGTTGATAACCGCTTGTTCAAGTGAACAAGAACTGGATAAAAAAACAAAATTACTCCATACCATGCAAGCCATGGAAACAGCCATAGAAGCCAAAGGTTTAGATGATTTCTTTGAGCACGTCAGTGATGATTTCACAAGCACAAAACGGGGTTGGAACAAAAAGGATGCGATGAGGTTGTTGCGAATTCGATTGATGCGAAATAAAAATGTCCATGTGCATCAAGCCATTAAAAGCATTGATTGGTTGGATGGTGGCGAAGTTCAGGCAGAGGTCGCAGTTGTGGCCGCTTTAGCAGGAACTGCATTCTCATTAACTGACTTACCTACCTTGCGCGCTGATATGGTTAAATTCAATGTAACATTCAAGCTGGTCGATGGTGAATATAAAGTCATCAAAACAGAGTGGGAACGAGCCAATCCATCTGACTTTGTGTTCTAACAAGACTCAAATTTCTCCCTGTACAAACCCACACCTTTAAACCCCGATAAGTTGATCGACTGAATCTAATTAATTCAACTTTTTAACAGCATCACACATGGCCTGGTCAGACGGATTACCAGCCAAATGTATATTTAAAAAACCCAGTTCTTGCGCCAAATCAGCAATTCTCTGTGCGCCTACCACAATGGGCTCAACCAAGACCATCATTGACAACTCAGCTCCAAGCTGTGACATAAATTGAGTCAAAATACCACAACTGGTCATGGTTAATACAGGCTGACATTTGCCCTTATTCTGAAACAATTGATATAAGCCATTTTGGTCAAACTCTAAAGGAATCCGCAGATAAGTATTCAGTTGTGCATAACTGATACTGCGTTTCATACAATGGTTTTTAATTAAACTGCGACCACCATCAGTGGTTAAGATTTTTACAGAACTGGGCGCTATATTTTTCAATAGTTCAATCACACCTTCAGAATTCATCCAAGGATGATAAGTGATTTCATGATCAAAATATGTCTTCCATGCTTGCACAACTGCGGGTCCGACTGCGATCACTTGCGTGTTATTTTCAGGCTTTAAACTTGGGGCAATCACCAAGGCATGCTGTAGCGCATGAACACTGAGGATAATCCATATTTCCGTTGGCGACTCCAGCCATTGTGCTGGTAAAGATTGATTGGTGGTGATGGAAAAACAAGGTGCTTCAAACACCTCAAATCCTTCATTCTGATAAGTTTCAGAACTCGTGTTCACAGATATATCAGGCCGAGTAATGATGACTGTTGTCATTTACTCATGCTCCCAAAGCCAATATATCCTTCGCACCCTGGGACAACAAATCCATTGCTACGTATTCTCCTAACTCAATCGGATCATAGCCTTGTTGTCTGGCTGTAATCACTTGAGTGCCATCTGGGCTGAATACCCCTGCCTTCAATGATATGGTGTCATCTATGTGGTAATTTGCCAACGCACCAATGGCCACTGAACACGAACCATCTAGCTTTAAATTCAAGGCACGTTCAGCCCTGACACATTGCCAAGTCTGCAGGTCTGATAATTCACCTAACACCGCTGAGAGTTCTTGGTTGGAATTCAAACATTCAATTCCAACTGCGCCTTGTGATACCGCTGGAAGCCAATCAGGTGCCACCAATCGACTTTTAATTCTTTCATCGAAGCCCAAACGAATTAACCCAGCAGAAGCCAAAATAATGGCCGCATACTGACCATCATCCAACTTTTGTAGGCGGCTGTTCACATTGCCACGCAAAGGTTGAACATCTAAATCTTGACGCAATGCCAATACTTGCGCTTGTCGCCTTAAGCTCGATGTGCCCACCACTGAACCTGTAGGCAGGCTCATTAAATCGGCATGGTAGTTGGAAACAAAAGCATCACTTTCATCAGCACGAGGAAAAACCGCACAAATTTGAAAGTCTTCAGGCAAATTTGCTGGCACATCTTTCATGGAATGTACAGCAATGTCAGCATGACCTGCCAACATGGACTGTTCTAATTCCTTGAGAAATAAACCTTTACCTCCTATTTTATTCAGCGTCACTTCTAAACGCTGATCACCTTCTGTAGTCATTGGTAGTAACTGGGTTTTATATTCTGTTTTGGCCTCAATAATAGACGCCACATAGTTGCTCTGCCATAAGGCTAAAGCCGATTCACGAGTTGCTATGGTAATGGTTTTTTTCATATCTCTTTGAGTATTTTTTTAACAGCCGACAATTGTCTTCTGCTGATTATGGGTTGTATCTCTGTGTGCTCTAACAGCGCAACTGGAGGCTTTCCAGCTCTGTTATGAATACCTTTGAGGTAAGTTGTGTTGATCAAAGCATTGCGGTGTACTCTAAAGAAAATCGAGTGTAACTTTTCTATTTCTGCCAAGCTTTGATCCAACAATAAAGATTGATCTCTCAAATGTGCGCTCACATATTTATCTTCAGCCATCAAACAAATGATATCGCTCGCAGACACCATGATGACATCGCCACCACGCTTGACCTTTATCTTATCATCGGTATAAGTTATACCCACCTTCTCGATCGCTTGTTTTAAACGTTCCAATGACAGCGGCTTGAGTAAATAATCCGCGGCAGACAAATCAAAAGCTTTGAGGGCAAATTCATCATGCGCAGTAGAAAAAATGATGGGTATACTTGGATGATTTTTTTTAATGGCGCTGGCAGCCTCTATACCATTGAGTTCTGGCATCTCTATATCCATAAAAATTAAATCTGGCAAATGCTTACTTGCCATTGATACACCTTCTGCCCCATGTTTGGCCTCCCAAATGTCATTGAAGTTCAAATGATTCAACATCGATCTCAAACGCATTCTGGCCAATGGTTCATCATCTACTATCAATATATTCACCACATCACCTCCCAAACTGCCACAAATTCTTCTTCAGCATTAACAAACATCTTAACTTTATCTCCATAATAAAGTTGAAGTCTTTGCCTGATGTTATCCAAACCTGTTTGGCTGCCTGATTTGACCGCATCAGCAAGATATGGATTGGAAACTTTGACCCGGAATCCCTGATCGTGCTTTTTAACTGATATATCAATTTGCCCACCTTCAGATAAATGAGAAATGCCATGTACCACCGCATTTTCCACCAAAGGTTGTATCGATAACAAAGGCACTTGCTGAATCAAAAGTTCCTCTTCAACATCGACTTCATAGCTGAGTCGATCCATCAACCGAAGTTTTTCAATCGCCAAATATTCATTAATCCACTCTAACTCCTTCGCTAAAGTGGTCATGTTTTTCTTGTGATTTGAAAATGCTTTTCTGAACAATCCAGATAAATTAAGTACCGCTTTTTCAGCAGCGACTTGATCATAGGGAATCAAGGACGCGATCGAATTCAAAGAATTGTAGAGAAAATGGGGCTTGATCCGAGCTTGCAAAGCATTCATTTGTGCCTTGGCAAGCGCTTCGATTTGCTGTGCCCATTGTTCTTGCACATAAAAATAACGCATCAGAGCCAGCACCGTCATGGCTGTAGCCATGCTTATTTTTAACGCTGTTAAACTGTTGTTATCAATCAAATCAAACATCAACGCTTGATCAATCCAAGCCAGTAGCCACGTATATGCTGCTGCCAATACCAGTGTCAAAAGCAACACCAAACCTAAACCCCACGAGACATGGAATCGATTGAAAAAATTTCGCAACGCGGTGAGCAATAAAACCACACTGATCGCAATTAATTGTGCCATTAAACTCAAAACAGCCAATCTATTCAAATACCCATATTCAAAGCTTAAGAAACTCAGCGAATAAACCAAAACCATCATTTCTGTCACGACAATCACAGTAAATATACGCATCGGATCTGAAAAATCTGCCAACCAAGGCTGAAGATTGTTATTGTGTTTGGCTTTCATATTGCAATAATCTAATACATTTAATAAAAAATACGCTGTTTTGGTTGATTTATTGTGTATTTTATAGAAAAATCCTAAAAGTTTAGTAGTCATTTCAAAATAAAGTCATGAAATTTGGTGTTTTGTTGTTTATATTGTTGTCGTTTCAAATACTCGTCAGTGGTTTTGCCAGTGCCGGTGATGTTTCGTGTCAGGTTGACTTATTGAAACCCAAAGTTAATGCCGTATTGATTCAAGATGAAGCCGACAAACCAGCATCACTGACTGTTGCCGATACCAAACTGAGATTACAACAACACCAGAGCAAACATAGTAATACCAGCGAAACCGCTGCAAAAGAAAATGACAAACAACTTAAAGATAATAGCAACCAAGAAACTGCCCAATCTACACCTGATAAAGTAAACAACAAAACGGCAAAAAAATCATCAGGCATGGGTGGAATTTTTGATATTTTATTACCCTCTAAACTTAGGGACTCAGTGAATTGATTCTTAAACCGCTGACCGACTGAAACTTTCAACCCTATTTTACCCAACTGAACCTCACAGCAGATGCGCGAACTCAAAGCTTTCCAAGCCAAACTTTATCATAACATTCCTTTGGTCAAACAAATGCAACTGGCTATTCAGAACATTTGTTCCAACAAGATCACAGCCTTTGCTCCAATTGCTCCTAACATCAATGATAAAGCCACCGTATTTGGCGGCAGCAGCGCAGCTTTAATGACGATTTGTGGGTGGTCATTGATCAAATACCAACTGGAATCTTTTCAAGTAGATAATGATGTGGTCATTCATCAGTCCAAAGTCGATTGGAACCAAGCCCAAACTGATGATCTGATTATTACTGCAAAAATAAAGAGTGATATAAACTGGCCTGACATCATCAGTCGCTTGAAGGAAAAAAACAGGGCCTTCAGAATTAAAATACAATGCGAAGTTTTGAACCAAAAACAACAAATTTGTAGCCAAATGCTAGGCAGTTATGCGGTTCTAAAAAAATAAGTTATGTCATATCATAATTTTCTGAAATAAATCAAAACCACAGCTATTCACGATACTTTTAATTTTTTTTTAATGGACAATGTGGCATACTCAAATCATTAACGATTTCACCAGCAGGATTAATCTAATGAAAAAACTGATTCTTATCATGACCATTTGCGCTTTGTTATCCGCTTGTGGCGGCCGCATGAGTAAAAAACAATCTCTTGACCACACCTTGTTCCAATACGCTAAGGTCATGCGCTGGGCTGACTTCAATACCGCGATGACATTTTTCAGTCACGATATGGAAACAGCAAATAAACCCTCATCAACTGACATCGAGCGATTAAAACAATTTGCTGTCAGTTCCTATGTGTCCGCTCCCATTTTACCTGGTGAAAACGAAAATCAGATCACTCAAGACGTTCAACTCAAGTTATACAATATTCATACCAAAAGAGAGAAAGTAATCATAGACCATCAAACTTGGGAATATGATGATGAGACAAAACGCTGGTTATTGATGTCAGGTTTACCAAGAATAACCAATTGATCTACCTCAATTGCTGCAAATTTAATATCAAACAGCAACACAAATATGACTGATAAAATCATCATCAGGCAACTCGAAACAAATGCGATCATCGGCATCCATGACTGGGAAAAACAACAAACACAACCCTTGCTGTTTGATTTAGATTTAAGCTTTGATTGTAGGCAAGCTGCTCAAACTGATCACATTGAAGATGCTCTTGATTACTTTGAGGTTTGCCGCCAAGTCACAGACTTTGTGCAAACATCTCGCTTCGAGCTGATTGAAAAATTGGCACAAGAAGTGGCCAATTTAATACTCAAAAACTTTAGTTGTAAAAAAGTAAAGTTAACTCTCTTTAAGCCACAAGCCGTAGAAAATACTCAATCTGTGGGTATCAGCATCATTCGCAAAGCCTAACAAAAAAATATTTCACAAGCATGCTTCTTGTTAAATGAATGATAACTTTCACACCTTTATGAGTCTGAACATTGTTCCAAACAGATGCTATTTTACTGATGCTTCAACTTTTGATATGCTTTGGGAGTCATCCCATAGTTATTTTTGAAAGAACGTGAAAAATAGGAAACAGAACTAAAACCACATACATCCGATACATATGATATTTGCTGACCCTTAATTAACAATTCAGCTGATTTAATGAGCCTGATTTCTCTGACCATATCCATTGGAGATTCACTGATAAGCGCTTTTGTTTTACGCTGAAGTTGTCGATCACTGACAAACATATACCTTGCCATCTTCTGTAAATTAAATAATGGATCGGCATAACCTTCTTCTATAATTCTTTTCAGTTTATCAATAAACTCTTGATCAATTTCTGACAGGTAAGAGTTAGTTGGTTCTCTAGACTCACCTGCTTTGTTAACCAAAAGCTGCCGCGTGTTAAGAATATTTTTCAGTTGTAAAACCAGCTCTTGTGCATCAAATGGTTTGTTCAAATACCTGTCGATGTTTTCTCTCCAACCTTTGATACGACTAGACTTTTCATTCACTGCAGTCAATAACACCAAAGGAATATGACAAGTGATGATTTCTCCACGCAGTTTACGGCATACATGAAACCCATCAACATCAGGCATCATAACATCACAAACGATGATATCAGGTACATATTTTAAGGCTGTTGAGATACCATCTAAACCATCGACAGCCAGCATACAATTAAAATGTTGAGAGAGTACTTGTTTTATATAGTGTCTCATGTCTTCATTGTCATCAATGATCAGAACAGTTTGCTTGTTGTGCATAATTTGATCATCAAGATTTTCGACAGCCCCTAAATCTACAGCCTCTATAATTTCAGTTTGATTTTGTAGCGATGTATCTACGGGAAATTTGACACTGAATTCACTGCCCTGTCCAATTTCACTATTCAGATTCAATTGCGCTTGATTCAAGTCTGCCAATTCCTTAACCAATGCCAAGCCAATACCTGTTCCCGGTGTTGAATCTTGATGCAAACGATTGAACCTTTTAAATACCAATTGTTGATCCTCTTGGCTGATTCCTGTGCCACTGTCCTTGACATAAATTTCAACATCATTGTTAATGCGTCGAGTACCGATGCTAACCTCACCTCCTATCGAGGTGTATTTAATGGCATTAGAAAGAAAGTTAGTGATGATAGTTTCCAATGCATCTTCAGTCAGAGAAAGCTTAACCTCATCTACTGATTCAACGGTTAAGTTAATTTCATTCTTTTTTGCAAGATACACAAATGGTTCGATAATCATATTGAGTGACGATGAAAGATCAACTAATTGCCTTTGAGTTTGATCTGTTTCACTGATTTGAGCCAGTTTCAGCATTTGATTAACAAGATTCAGTAAACGTTTTGCATTCCTCGATATCATTTCAAAACTGTCTTTTTTTACGGCTTCTTTTTCAGTTTTTTGTAACTCTTCAATAGGTCCAAGTATTAACGTTATAGGTGTTCTGAACTCATGAGATACATTTGAAAAAATCTCATTTTTTCTGGCCATAAGATCTTCAACAGTCTTTTTCTGAGATGCAATGTGCTTGGTTTTCTCCTCCACTTGCTGATTCAAATAAGCGTTGATTTTCTTTTCAGAAGCCACCTTTCTTCTGACATAAATAAATACCATTGCCACTGCAGCCAAAAGATAACTCAAAAATGCCCACCAGCTGAGCCAAGGTGGCGCTTTTACGGTGAATGATAAAGATTGCTGAGACTCTCCGGTAAAATAACGGCTTTTGATATCAAGCTGATACAACCCAGGTTTTAAACTGTTAAATGTAACTCTGCGCTCATTTTGAGGTAAGGGAATCCATTCAGACGACTCAGGTCCCAACCTATAAAAAAACTTGGTGTCTTTGGGATTGTTGTAGTTAAGTTGAGAAAAACCAAAACCAATGATTTTATCTTTGTGACCAAATGCCAAATCTTTAGTACTTTCAATCGACTGATCTAAATAGAAACCGCTGTCAGTCTTGGTATTGGGTACAACTGGAGCTCCCTTAAGGAACAGCTCATCAATCTTCAAAGGGTATAAGCGAGGTCGATCAACTATAGACCCAGCTTTAAAATTAACAAAGCCTCCTATGCCTCCAAAATATAGGTTTTCATCGCTATCTCTGTAAGAGGCTTTGTTGAGACCCAAATAGCTATTTCCAGCTTCACTGGCGTACAACAAAGATTCATGATTGATTAAATTCAAAGATACAATTCCTTTATCTGTGCCCAGCCATAAAACGTCATCGCTGCTATCTGGTAGCATTTCATGTATTCTGGAATCAGAAAGATCTTTATAATAATGGTGAACTAACTCATGGTTTTCATTTAAATGATATAGACCAGACTTTCGAGTACTGATAAACAAATGATTGTTCTTATTTGTCACAATGCTGTTGATCTCTTGATCAATGAAGGTATTTTTTAGCGCTTTAAATTCATGTAATTGATTATCTATGCCCAACTGCAAAACACCTTCAGTTGTCGAAAAAAAAGTACGGCCGACGTTGTCATGAGCAATCTTTCTGAAGCTGATATTACTATATTTATTACTTGGAACTTTTAGCTTTTCTGGATACCCCAATAATTTATCGTACTCAAAAACACCTTTACTGGTTCCCAATAGCAAGTTTGTATTGTTTTTATGGTGAACAAAAAACACAGTTGTGTTATCAAAATAGTCGCTAGCTGAACGAATTTGACTTGTATTTAATTCATATTGCAATAAACCTAAGGAGCTACCAACCCACAATTGATTGTCATCAAATTGTGTATCGTAAACAGTAAAACCCTTTATATTTCTATTAGCTATGAAATTAATTAATTCACAATTTTGAGAATCATGTCGCCATTTAATTAAACCATTACTATTACCTAACCACAAAGTATTTGAAGTATCTCTTTTAATGCTGTAAATATGTGCATCATTGACACAATTTAAACTGCTATCACTTTGTGTATGAAAATTGAATTGACTTAGTTTCAGGTCAAGTCCACTTAACCCAGTTGAAAACCCTCCAGCCCATAACATGCCGTTTGAGGTCACATGAACGGCCATGAAATTTTTTTCAGCTAAACTGAATGACAAACTTTTATTAGGTAAATACTGTTTAACCTTAATTGTTTCACTGTTCACTTTATAAAGACCACCAGCAATCGTTGCCACCCAAATATCATCTTTATATTCGTCAATTGAAAGTATTCTGGTTGCACTTTCTAATTTTATAGGTGGTAATTTTTGACGTTTTTTCCAATCATAAAGAACCAACTCTTTTGATGTAGCTATCCAAAGTAAATCGTTGCGATCTTCATGAAGTTCATAAACAATCACATCATCATTTAACCTTAGGGTGTCTATATTTTCTGTCTGTTCATGAAAAAAATGTATTTCATGATTTGCAACAATGGCAATCGTGTTATCACTTAGCTTCTCGAGCGTGTTTACTCTTTTACCCCGCAAAAAATCAAGCGATGCAGATGAATGTATCTGGACAGTCAAATCTTTTGATCGTTGAAAAACACCTGAATTTGTTGCTATCCAGAATTGTTGCTTATGGCCATTGATCACAGCATTGACTGTGTCAACATCATGAATTTTTACTTTAATTAAAGTATTGTTACTGTATCGCAACATACCATGTTGATTAGTCGCAACAAGGATTGATTTATCATCAACTAATAAATCTTTGATGTTAATTTCTTCGGCAACTGCTGAAGAATCAACCTTTTCAAAAGAAAGGCCGTTAAATTTAAATAAACCTGAAGGGGTTCCAATCCAAATGAGCCCTGATTGATCTTCCGTGATAATCTTTATATTGTCATTAATAAACCCTAACTGCTCTCCAAAGTGATTAAAGACAGATTCACCACCATCAACCTCACAATTGAAAAGAGTTAAGAGAATCAAAAAGGCTACTTTCAATGGCTGAATATTAATTCGTATAATTATCAAACAACTGTAATTATAAAGTAATTGATTAAACTATTTATATTAGAGTAGATAAAACGCTGTTAGGACTTATGAATAGATTAGGCCAGACTTG
>CALDFB010000087.1 GCA_937942365.1 uncultured Marinicella sp.
ACGTGAACAGATGCGAGGCATGATGAAATCAATGATAGAAAAACAAATGCCCAAACAAGCCGCATTACCTACTTATGAAAAATCAGGAAAGTCCTCAAGCTACAATGGCTTCAGTTGTCAAGAGGTCATCCAATCTGTTGATGGAAAAAAAGAAGGTGAGTTCTGTGTGACTGACCACCAGGCTCTGGGAGTGAATTCCACGGATTACGCAGCCATAGAAGAGTTCATGAGAATTGCAGAAAAAATGGCTTCACAATTCAGTCAATCTCAAGGGGTTAATTTTGCAGCAGTTGGTGAAGTTTTGCCCGTTTATTATGAGATGGGAAATGAAAAAGCTTATTTAACTGCTGTCAATAATGACAACATAAATGCATCAACATTCAATGTTCCCAGTGGATATAAGCAACAGTCGTTACCCAAAGAAATGTTTCAATAACAACACTTGAAGGCCCGTTTTTAAACCCTGTTGATTCAACAGGGTTATTTGCTTTACACCCACTCCATAAAACTCACTTGAGTTAACTATTTTTGGTAGAATGCGCACATGTTTAAGAATGTGCACATCGTTTACTACAACAGCCTTGAAAATCGACAGTCAGGTTTCGAGGTTCACAGCAGTGAGCCTGAATTCGGCCCAAAACTAATTCAACATATACAACAATACATACAGGATAAAGAGCCCATTGTTGTTATCAATGCTAATGTGCATTTACCTCCTTTTTGGAAAACCCGGTTACTACAAGGCATGTTTGAAAACTGTGCAATCAATCAAGTCTGTGCCCTGGCTACCCAATACCCTGAGTTATCACCCATATCGACGCAATTTAAAGGTTCCATCGCTGCTCTGGACCAAGCCACTTATTTATTACAAAACCCTCAATACTTTCTCACAGAAAAACTCAACGAAGCTTGTTTTGCGGTCAGATCTGCTCAACATTTAACCACTGAAGAATCCACTTATGCAGTCAACAATTTAGTGGTTGATTCAAGCGATACGGGTCTTCAATCTATCGATGCCGCTACACCACCTAATATTGGTGACCAACATCCAATGCCGGCTCACCCAATGGCTGAATTACAATTAAAACTCACAGACACTGAACCTAAATACATCAGTGGTGGCTACCCGGGCCTGGATGAAAAACCCGTAACTCTGCACATCATTATGGATTGGGGCGGTGGTGTACACCAATGGCTGAACGACTTCATTGAAACTCATGATGAAATGCATCATTTGGTACTCAGTAGCCAAGGAGAGTTCTTTCGACAACAACAAGGAGAACGGTTTCAGTTAACATGGCAAGGAACAGCAGGATTAACACTTAAGGAGTTTCATTTCACACGGCCCATCAAAGCCATGGCAACTCATCACCCCGAATACCAATTGATGATTGGTGCAATCATTGAACATTGGCATGTTAAACAACTTGTGGTCTCATCACTGATTGGTCATGCCATGGATTGTTTAAAGACGGGTTTACCAACACTGCGAATCTTACATGATTATTTTCCACATTGGCCCAGTTTAAATGCACAACTGGATACCAAAACCATTAATCAGAAACATGTAGAACAAGCCATCAAAGACACTGAAAACGAACCTTTTGGTGCCATACTACCCACCGAGTTAACCCAGTGGCAAAAAACAAATAACGAACTGCTCGGACAAGATAACATCACGATTATTGCACCTGATGAGTCGGTTAAGAACAACTTACTGAAACTGCCTCACTCATCTTGTTTTAAGAAAACCGAAATCATTCCACATGCCTTAAAACCATTAACTCCAATCGAATACCACGCAGATAAAACACCGTTTAAAGTGTTGGTTTTGGGCCGTATAAGTCAACCTAAAGGACAAGAGCTGCTTCATCAATGCGTGCAAAAATTAGCTGATAACACATCCATTGAATTTGTTTTTTTGGGCGCTGGCAAACAGGGAACAACATTCGAAGATTACAACAACGTTCATGTCATTGTTGATTATGTGCAATCTGATTTAACCCAGCTATTCAAACAAATTTCTCCGCAACTGGCCCTCTTGGCTTCGATCACAGCAGAAACATTCAGCTATACTTTAAGTGAGCTTCAAATGTCAGGTATACCTGTATTAGCCACAGCTGTTGGCGCTTTGAAGAACAGAATAGAAGCAGGAGTTGATGGTGAGCTTGTGAGCGCAAATGCGGAAAAAATATGCGAGCAGATATTAAGCCTGAAAAAACAACCTGAAAAACTACAAAAGCTGCATCAGGGCGCACTGAGAGCAAATACATTAACGCCTGCGCAAAACAAAGCTGCTTTTATAGAATTGCTGGTGCCAAGCCCAACCCAGGTCAGAGCCTACCAAACATATGGGCTGTTAACGCCCAAACCACTGGCACAAAAATTACAAAGCAAGCAAAAGTTAGCTTTGAGCTTGGCTCATAACTTAAAGGACACTGAGTCGGACCTGCTAGAAAAAATTAATTGGGCCAAACAGCTCAACGAACAAAACCTACACTTGTCGGATAACATTGATTTGGGCCGGAAGGAAATAAAAAAGCTCAGTTCAGCCATTGCTCAACAAACCAAGTCTCACACTGTAGAAATCGACCACTTAAAAAAACAAATAAAAGAAATCAGCTCGCATTTAGACCAAGTCAATTTGGAGTTATCAGAAACCATTCAAGTTCGCGATGATTTAACACATGACAAAGCCCAATTAGCTCAATCCTTACATGATGTTCAAACAAGCTTAAACCAATCACAACAGACCATCGAACAAATAAAAACCAGTCGCTCTTGGCGACTGACTAAGCCATTAAGGGCATTCACCACCTATGCTCGACACAAAAGAAACGCCATTAAATTCAGGTTCACTCAACTTAAAGGGCTACCCAAACGCTTTATTCGTAGCCTTAAATCACGCGGACTGAAACAAACCGCTTTGATGACAAAAAACAAACTTAAAAAGCCCAAGGCAAAGCCCACTTCGACGGCACATGTAGTAACGGAAAACTATCAACCCCTGGTTATTCAAACCAGCAACAAGCCGTTGGTGAGTATTGTGATTCCAGTTTATAACCAATTCAAACACACCTACCATTGTCTAGAGTCATTGGCGCGTTTAACGGATAAAAACAGCTTTGAAATCATTGTCATCGATGATTGTTCTGACGATGAAACTCAGACTGCCATCAAAAATATCGATGGAATTACTTACCATCGGCAGCCACAAAATGGTGGTTTCATAGAGTCATGCAATACGGGGGCTGATCTGGCTCAAGGAAAATACCTGTTGCTTTTGAACAATGACACTGAAGTGTTGAATGGGTGGCTGGATGAGCTGGTGCTGACTTTTGAAAATCAACCTCATGCTGGCCTGGTAGGGAGTCAGCTACTTTATCCGGATGGTAGACTTCAAGAAGCTGGTGGCATTATTTTCAGTGACGCCTCTGGTTGGAATTATGGCAGACTAGACTCACCTGATGCACCAGAATACCAACACTTACGTGAAACAAGCTACATCAGCGGCGCCAGCGTCATGATAACAACTGACTTGTTCAAACAGTTAGGTTACTTTGACCAACGTTACAAACCAGCCTATTACGAAGACACAGATTTAGCTTTTGCGGTGAGAAAAGCAGGCTATAAAGTTTTTTATCAACCGCACAGCCGTATCATTCACTTTGAAGGTGTTTCATCCGGTACAGACTTAACTTCTGGAACAAAAAAATACCAAGTCATCAACCAAGAAAAGTTTGCTGAAAAGTGGCAAGATGAACTGAAAAACCAACCAGTTCCTGAATCTGATATCGAATCGGCCAGGTTTCAAAACAAATCACCTAGGGTGCTGATTTTTGATGCCTGTACACCCACTCCTGACCAAGATTCAGGTTCTCTACGCATGATGAACTTGATAAAAATATTCAAACATTTAGGTTATCAAGTCAGTTTTGTGCCTGAAAATATGGCCCATTTTGAAAACTACACCCAAGACTTACAGCGCTTGGGGGTTGAGTGTGTATTCGCCCCCAAGTACGCCACACCCTTGCAGTATCTGAAAGCCAAAGGACATTATTTCCAAACCATCATTCTCAGTCGTTATTATGTCGCTGAACCTTTGATGCCAATGATCAGGTCTTACTGTCCTGAGGCTAGAATTTGGTTTGATACGGTTGATTTACATTATCTTCGTGAAGCCAGAATGGCGGAGCTTGACAGCAACATTTCGGCAGTTAAAGCAGCGAACCAGACCAAGGACAAAGAGCTGGCTGTGGCTCAAAACTGTGACTTGACTCTGGTTGTTAGCCCATATGAACAAACTGTTTTGGCGAAAGAAAACCCAGATTTAAACGTTGCTGTGTTGTCAAATATTCATGAAATTTACGGCGGTCACCAAGGTTTTGCTGACAGCCAAGATATCATGTTCATTGGTGGGTATCAGCACACCCCTAATGTTGATGGGATTTTATGGTTTGTTGATGAAATTTTTCCCCAAATACTGGCTACAATTCCTGACTTAAAGCTACACATCATTGGTTCAAAAGCACCAGAAAAAGTAATCAATTTAGGCCAGCACCCCAACATTGTTTTTCATGGTTTTGTTGAAAATATTGAACCATTGATGAGAAACATTCGCATCGCGGTGGCGCCGTTGCGGTTTGGCGCCGGCGTTAAAGGCAAGGTCAATATGAGTATGAGTTATGGACAACCTGTTGTTGGCACCACTGTTGCGGTCGAAGGCATGTACACGCAACATGGTCACGATGTGTTGATGGCTGATAAGGCTGATGATTTCGCTGCTGCTGTCATTCGTTTGTACCAAGAATCCAGCTTGTGGTCACAGATTTCAACAGGAGGCTTGGAGAATGTCCAAAAATGGTTTTCTTTTTCAGCTGCACAAACAACCATCGCTGAACTATTAAAAAAGTTTTAAATCCTTCAACCTATAACAATACCACTCTCACAAGAGGTTTTTTGTTAAAAGCCATTAAAAAAACTATCGAAACAATTGATATTTAGCTACAATTATAAAGATATGGGTTCGCAATAAGTTAGAAATATGCGGCCTCAAGACGACATCAATTAAGAGAGTTTCATGATTAATGAAGACAAACTAGGGAGTAAGTTAGGATGGCTCATTTAAAAAACAAACAGTTGCTGCTGTGTATTCTTTCAGCATTGATGCTGCTGTTGGGGTCGATTGAAACAAGTGGTTTTCAGTGGGCCATGTTATTGTTCACCCTTACATTAGCCTTGGGCTGGACTTTTACTTTGCCTTTGGTAAAAAATCGTTTTGATGATTTATTTGCTCATAAAGTTCACTGGATGATTCCAGCAGCTGCCAGTGTTTGGTTGGCTTTAAGTTTTTGGCTAATTGAGCCTGTACATGCAACACTACTCATGACTTTATTGATGTGCTGGTTGGCGGGGCTGTTATTATTCGCTGTGCTTAATTTAGAAAAAACCATTTTTGCTATGGCTTTGCCCACCATGAGTTTGGTGGTATTGTTTGTCATCCAACCAGCCAACCAACTAGGCCTGATAAGCCCCTTGCTCTTTGCATTAATCAGTTTTTTAATTGTTGGTTTTATTGTTGCGAGCACAAAGCTTTTCTTATTAGCAGAAATTAAAGAGAAAAAATCAAACAAACCACTTTCTGCCAGTCTGGCGAAACAAATCCAAAAAACAGATGAAGCCACACATGAAGCTTCGCTGCTGAAAGAAGAAATTAAAGGGTTGAAAGTTGATTTATCCGCAGCTGAAATGGCAAAAATGGAGTTTTTGGCTACCATGAGTCATGAAATCCGCACGCCACTCAATGGTATTGTGCCATTGATCGATATCGTGATGGACACTGAACTGAATGCTTTCCAAAAAGATTACCTAACTACTGCCCACACATCAGCAACACAAATGCAAAAGCTGATTGATGACCTGCTTGATTATTCTAAGGTTGAAGCGGGCAAACTGACCACTGAAGTTACCGGCCTGAAAGTCAGGAAAGTGGTCAACGAAGTGATGGACAGCCTCAACTCATCAGCTGAACGTAAAGGCTTAGAGATTTCAACTCATATTGACGAACAAATCAACCCGTTATTACGTGGCGACCCCATCAGAGTCAGACAGGTTCTGACCAATATTATTTCTAACGCCATTAAGTTTTCAGATCATGGCAAGATAGTGGTTGATGTTAAAAAAGTCAAAAATTTCTCAACCAAAGAATTGATTCGATTCACCATCAAAGACCAAGGCATTGGTATCTCACCTGATCAAACTGAAAAATTGTTTAATGCCTTTACCCAAGGTGATAATTCATCTACCAGAAAATTTGGTGGTACCGGTTTAGGCTTAGCCATCAGTAAAAAAATCGTTGAACTCCTGAAGGGTCAAATGGGTGTGGAGTCTAAACCAGGTGTTGGAAGCACTTTCTGGTTTGAAATACCTTTTGGCAAGGCTGCAGGTGATTCGATTCATGGTGGAACAGAAATACACCAACACCAAGCGATTCTGTTGAACACCAATCCCATTCTATTCAAAAGACTACAAGCTGATTTAGAGCATGCATCTTTACCCGTTCAAACTTCGTTAAATTACCAACATGCCATTTCTAGGATCCAAGCAGCACGAGGCATACAAGATGGTAAAACATCTTTGTTATTCATCGATTTTGACACCAATGCCAAAATATTTAGACAGCTATTACTGTTGGTTGAGAAGGGCGAACTTGAAGATGTTTGGATTTGCGCCATCACCACAGGTGGACACATTGCCGGAGTCAAGCAGTATAAAAACATTCAAATCATACACCCAGAAAAAGATGTTGAATTGATTATTGGCGAATTTGAAAGGCGTTATTTTCCTGAAGAGGTTCTGGAGCTGGATGAAGAGCACCCAGATCAAGGCGGTGATGCTTACCCAGTACTGAACGATGATGAACAAGCGCAAGCAAGTGAAGCAACTCAACCACTCAACTTAGACGACATTTCTGATACCATTTTATTGGTAGAAGACAATGAAGTTAATCTTAAAGTGGCTCAAAAACTGATTGATTACATTGGTTTTCCTTTTGATGTCGCAGAAAATGGAATGATCGCGCTAACCAAAGCCAAAAACACCCGCTACCGCTTGATATTGATGGATTGTCAAATGCCGGTCATGGACGGTTATTTTTGTACCAAAAGAATCCGCAATTACGAAAAAACCAATAAACTAAACCACACGCCAATCATTGCAATGACCGCCAATGCCATGTTGGGCGATAAAGAAAAATGTTTAGATGCAGGCATGGATGACTACATGTCTAAACCATTGAACCGATATATATTGGAAAAGACACTCAAGAAATGGGACCCTTACAGCGCACAAAAAAAAACAATAAGCCAACCCAACCAGAATCTACAGAGCGCTGAACCAGCGGAAGAAATAAACACCAAATGGTTGAATACAAAAGCTTTGAATGAAATCAAAACATTCATGGGCGATGAAACCAACTCCCTGCTTGATTTGTTTCAACAAGAGTCACCTGATATGTTAAACCAGCTCAATACCTTTAACAACACTCAAGATTTTGCTGAAGCCAGACAAATTGCACACACTCTTAAATCAACCGCTGCCAATATTGGTGCTTCAGGTTTCAGCCATTACTGTAAAAAAGTTGAAGCCGCAGCCATAGAAAAGAAAAAGCCAGAAGTCACAGAAAATATTCTCAACGCACGCAAAGCATATGTGCTTACAGTCAAAGAAATCAAAAAATACCAGGCCATGGCTGTTTAAAAGAAAAAAAAGCCAAACAATTTGCCTCTGTTAGCTGTTGTATATTCAGCTTAGATTCAGAAAACTCGGTAGATTTTAAAGAGTTCAATGACATTACTCTTGTGGGGTTGATTCCTAGATGAAGCCATAGTAAATTACACGGCCTTTGAAAAAAAAATGACCCATGAAACGCTACATTTTTTCACCCATATTATGGTTGTCTCTGACCACTGTTTCACATGCACAAGAAACAATTGACACCAATGAAGACATTAATAAAGATGTCGAGTCTCTGGCTCCGTTACAAGTCACAGCCAGCAAAACTGCAACTTCAACCAACGACAGCGCCTCAGCTGTTTCAGTAGTGACACGAGAAGACATTAAAAACAAACCCAACACCTTGTTGCCCGACTTATTGCGCCAAGAATCTGGAGTCTATATCCAACAAACCACACCAGGGCAAGCCACTCCCATCATTCGCGGCCTGAAAGGCTCTCAAAATGTTCATTTGGTTGATGGCATGCGGTTAAACACCGCTTTTTTCCGTAATGCACCCAACCAATATTTAGCCTTGGTTGATTCATTCATGACTTCACAAATTGAGGTGGTCAGAGGGCCTGCATCGGTATTGTATGGTGGTGATGCACTTGGCGGTGTGGTTAACGTGTTAACACACACCCCTGAATTCTTTACTTCTGAATGGGATTTAAATGGTCAAATCTATACTTCATGGGACAGTGCTGATGAGAAATGGATCAGTCATGCTGGAATAGATTTTGGTAACAATAAAATTGCATCGACTCTTGGCATCAGTTACCAAGACATTGGTCAAAGAACCACAGGCTCTGGCCAAACCATCCCTTTCACAGCTTACACATCAAGGTCTATCAACAATAAATGGGTATTCAATACGTCGGACAGCTCTCATTGGGTTTTTGATATCCAATACACACACCAACCATCAACACAAAGAGTAGATAATTTGGTGGCTGGTTTTGGCGAGTCTGAACCAGAATCCTCAGTCTTTGAGTTTCGACCTAATGAACGATTATTTTCTCATTTAAAATACACCACGGCTAACCCAACAAAATGGTATGACATGGCTAATTTTCATATGGCTTACCAAAAAATCACCGACAACCGTTTCAGCCAACCGTTATCAGGTGAACGAACTGATACGGAACAAAACAACAGCGAGTTACTCAGCATCCAAGCCGACTGGAATAAAGCCATTTTTGATAACAGTTTATTGGTGTATGGATTTGATACTTATCTTGATACCATATCCAGTGCCAGACAAAGGGTTTTGGCTGATGGTACCGATGTACCTCGAGACTCACGCTTCCCTGACCAATCTAAAATGCAACAAATAGCCATTTATGCTAATTGGCATCAGTATGTGAATGACCATGAATTTACGATCGGTAGCCGATTCAGTGATTATGATATTGATCTCAACAGTCCACAAGTTGCCGCTGATCAGCTCAGTTTAAATGACTTAACATGGCATGCAAGCTGGCTATATAAAATCAATGAAGCTGACCGCATTTTTGCCAATATAGGCCGGGGCTTTAGACCACCTAACATTTTTGACTTAGGACAAGTTGGTGAACGACCAAGCAATCGGTTCAATGTCATCAACCCCAATTTGGAACCAGAAACGGTGTTGTCATTCGACCTAGGTTATAAGCACGCAGGCAACGGCTGGCAAGCTGAAATTGTTGCTTTTGTTTCAACCTATCAGGATGTGATCGCTTCTGTCGAAACTGGAGAGTTCACCGATGATGGCTTAAGTATTGTTCAATCGCAAAATATCAACGAAGTTGATATTTATGGTATTGAATCTGAACTGAATTACTATTTTGATAACGGTGGGCACTTATTTGCTAACTTGACCTACACACGTGGAACTGAAGAAACAGATGAAGGTGAAGGTGCTGCTGACAGAATTCCTCCCGCATTTGGTGTAATTGGTTATCAACAAGACCTCAATACCCAATGGAATATCCGTTCTCAGGTACGGTTCGCAAGTACCCAAGATAGATTAAGTGCTCGTGATTTACGCGATGCCCGAATCAATCCGTTTGGCACCGGTGGCTTTGTGGTATATGATACCCACTTCACATGGCGACCAGGAATTAGCAGCCAAGTGAGATTGGGTGTTGAAAATATTTTTGACAAAAAATACCGGGAACATGCGTCTGGTTTAGATGCACCTGGTAGAAACTATCATGTTTCTTTGTATTACGATTTTTAAACTGAACAGCGTATCAGTTATTAAGGTTTGAACTATGTTGATTTTTGATAAATCCATGCCTGGCAGAACGGCTACCGCACAATCCCCCAATGAAGTTGATGTCAGTCATTTGATACCCAATGACTACCAAAGAGGCAGCAGGTTAGGTATGCCTCAAGCCAGCGAGCTGGATGTGGTTAGACATTACACCCAGCTCAGCCAAAAGAATTTTGCCATAGACACCAATTTTTACCCGTTGGGCTCTTGTACCATGAAATACAACCCCAGGGCTTGTAACTCTTTGGCCATGAAAGATGAGTTTTTAGCCAGACATCCATTGGCCCATGAAAGTTTGTCACAAGGTTATCTGGCTTGTATGTATCACCTACAACAAATCCTCCAAGCAGTAACCAACATGAAAGGTGTGTCGCTGACACCTATGGCCGGCGCCCAGGGGGAGTTTTCTGGCGTAGCCATGATCAAAGCATACCATGATGATCGCCAAGATTTTGATCGCCGAGAAATCATAGTACCTGACGCTGCTCACGGAACCAATCCAGCAACAGCGATCATGTGCGGTTATAAAGTCAAAGAAATCCGTACCGATGAAGAGGGTAATGTTGATATGGAAGCTTTGGATGCGGCTTTAGGCCCTCATACTGCTGGTATCATGTTGACCAACCCTTCTACTTTAGGCGTGTTCGAAAGTAGCATCAAAGAAATCGCTGATAAAGTACACGCAGCAGGCGGTCTACTGTACTATGACGGCGCCAATTTGAATGCCATTTTAGGCAAAACCAACCCTGGCATCATGGGTTTTGATGTGATTCATATGAACTTACATAAAACTTTTTCAACACCGCATGGCGGCGGTGGTCCTGGTTCAGGTGCCATAGGCGTAAGTGAACGCTTATTACCTTTCATGCCTGTCCCTTATGTCGGTAAAACTGATGGTAACTATCATTTCATCACCCAAAAAGAAGCACCAAAAACCATAGGCCAGCTGTCTACTTTTGCAGGTAATGCCGGCGTTAACTTACGCGCCTATGTGTACGCTCTTTTGAATGGTAAACAAGGGATGCAAAGAATTTCAGAGTTTGCTTCTTTAAACGCCAACTACCTGATGAAAAGACTGGAAGCTGTTGGGTTTGATTTGGCCTTTAAAAACCGCCGTGCCAGCCATGAATTTATTGTTACTTTGAAAAAACAAGCCAAAGAACTGGGATTAACTGCCAGTCACCTCGCTAAGGCTTTGCTTGATGAAGACATGCATGCACCAACCGTTTACTTCCCATTGTTGGTCGCTGAGTGTTTATTAATAGAGCCTACTGAAACCGAATCAAAACAATCTATCGATGCATTTGTTGAGGCCATGGCTAAAGTCCTTGCAATGGCAAAAACCGATATTGAAAAACTAAAATTAGCACCTTATACCACGCCCATTCGGCGCTTAGATGAGGTCAAAGCAGTTAAAGAGCCTAATGTGGCTTACAAGATTCAAAGCTAATTTAAATATATGCCTGCATCCGGGTTCAGAGGTCCAAAACAAATTCTACAAGCCTTCAAGTGGTCGCTAAAAGGTTTGCAAGCCACTTATCGTGAGGAAGCCTCTTTCAGACTCGAAATTTATCTATGTGTGGTATTGATACCCCTATCATTCTTGCTAGCAAACAATCACATTGATTTAATTCTACTGATTGGTTCATGTGTATTGGTGTTGTTGGTAGAAGTCATTAACTCCGCTATTGAAGCAGTGGTCGATTTGGTGTGTGGCGATGAGCGCCATGAATTAGCTGGACGTGCCAAAGACATGGGTTCGGCCGCAGTATTCTTGGCACAAATGCTGGTGTTATTGACCTGGGGTTTGATCTGTTATCATAACCTCATAATTTAAGGTACAGTAATTAAATTTACCAACTGCCTATGTTTTCCATCGACAACCAAGGCTCCTCTATTGGTAATGCTTCACCTTTTTGTAATAATTCAATTGAAATATGATCTGGGGAACGAATAAAAGCCATGCGACCATCACGTGGTGGGCGGTTAATGACAACTCCTTGGTCCATCAATTTTTGACAATACGCATAGATATCATCCACCTGATAAGCCAAGTGCCCAAAGTTTCGCCCGTCAGAATACCCACTTTCATCCCAGTTATGGGTTAGCTCAAGCATGGCTGATTCATCACCTGGCGCATGCAGAAAAACGAGTGTAAATCTGCCCGCTTCTACATCCCGCCGGCTGTGTTCAACCAACCCCATTTTGTTGACAAAAAAATCAATCGAGTCAGCTAAATCACTGACTCTGACCATCGTATGTAAGTATTTCATTTCTGACTGAACCTCAAATTTAAATACAGATATTATACTTAAGGAGATCCTTAACTTGATACACCTAACTCTTATCTTGTCGTTTTAGTTTCTTTGCTCGAATCATTAATCTTTTCTACTTTAAAATCAAAATTTTTAACCCATGTTTGATCATTAATCTTCTTAAAAAACCCAATACTACCTCTCACATCTTTAGTTTGAGCAGATACAACCAGTGGCCCACCCTTCCATGCCTCAACTAAATCAGTTATGACTGTGAGCTGTGTTATTTTAACCATAAAATTGAGGTTAAATGGTTCGGACAAAAACATTTTGACCTTTTTAAAATGAGGTTCTTTTTTTGTTACTAACATCTCTGCAATCATTGCCTTCCCTAGATCATCAGATTTTTTTTGCGCTGTTTCTTTAGAGTCAACATTCAATTCAATGTGGGCCAATATTTCAAATGTCCATGTATCCTCACTTTCTTTGATCAGTTTCACATTGGAAATATCAAAAGGATCTAGTGACCACAATGCATTGTCCGCCCATTGTTTTACTTCTTCAAGTTTTTCAGGTACAGGTTTTTCAACTGCAAACCAACGCCCGCCAGATGCCCCCTTTGGAACAAATCGAGAGGTTACGATTTCTCCTTCATCATTGTTTTTTGTTCGAATATACGATAAGCGCGTACCTGGCTCTTTCTTACCTATTCTTGATTGATAGTCTTGTAAAGCTGTATTAAACCCTTTCAGTGCATATTCATTGTTAACAATTTCTTCTTCAACTGATTGGTTTAAATTGTTGGTTTGTTCCTTTTCATCAGACACAACCATGATGTTATCATCAGAGTTACGATCAATAAGCTTATTGTATGGGTCTATACCCGCAAATACTGGTTTCTGATCTACAACTATTTCTATCGAAGACTTGCCATCTGCAACCCGTTTTTTTTCTAACATCAGAACATCTGTCTTTTGATAATGACTGTCATCTGGACTGGTGAGGAATAGACCTATATCAACTGGAATATCAAAAACAGCATCGCTTTGATTTCCTAGGCCATCACTGTAGTATTTTTCTGCTTCTAAGTTTAGCGTTACTTTGAAACGACCATCGTTCATTTCAGTCACTGAGCTGCTTGTTATTTTCAAGTCATATAATGTGATTTTTTCAACAAAATCTGCTATTAAATTTTCATATTCCGGCCCAGCCTCTTGCTTTAAATATGAAACAAAATCAGATGTGGTTGGATACGGTGGCGACTTGAATGCATATGCATTCACAAGCTTCCTCAATGCATTGTTAACAACAACTTCGCCCAAATAATCTTTAAGAGCGTACAAGATTACCGCACCTTTGCGGTAGAAGATATACTCCTGCGCTTCTGCCTTAAGCAGTGGTACTTCATTCCCGGCCTCTTGGCCTCGTCCAGACAAATAACTGTCCAACTCATACTTGAGGAACTTACGGATATGGTCTTTACCATATTTCTGCTGCATCACCAACAGTGCACTGTATTGGGACAGTGATTCTGTAAGCATAGAGCCTCCTTGTACAGCGGCAGGTACAACTTGATGTGCCCACCACTGATGAGCAACCTCATGAGCAGTCACATAATATGGCACATCAATGCTGGAAGGGTTTCTGCTGTCAGCTAAAAAACCCAAGTCTTCAGAATATGAAACGGTATTTGGAAATGATCGAGCTATATGACGATACGCTGGTGTTTCCATAATACGAATCTGTTTGAATTGATAAGGACCGAAAACCTGGCTGAAATAAGTGAGACTGTCCTTTGTGCTTTCCATCATCTGTTTGATATTATGATGATGTGGTTTGTGGTAAAAAATTTCGATATCTACCCCTTTCCATTCATCTCGCAAGATTTCATATTCTGCGGACAAGAAACTGTATATATTTACAATCGGCTTATCCATCTTATATGTAAAATAACGGCGATCTCCTTCGATCCACTCATTTTGCAAGTAACCTGATGTCACGGCTGTCTGATCCAAAACCGTGGAAACTGTTGCTTCAAAATTAATAAAATCAGCATCCCCTCTGACACCATTAATCATGTATTGACTTTTATCTTCCAATTTTGGCATAGGTGCCAGTGGTTTAAGACCAGCAGCTCGCCTTTGATTTTTATTCCTGATTAAAATATTTGAATCAAAACCGATATGCGGCGCAATGTGTTCATTTTCTAAGAATGTACCATTTCGAACCAATCTCACATCAGGACTGCGGTGCTTAAAACCTTCATTATGAATTAAACTTTTAAATGTTAAACTGCGTTTCTCACCTGGCTGCATGGGTGTATCCAGTTTAAAAATGTAATAGTGATATAACTCATCTGAAGATTCCAATGAAGCCCCTTCAAGCTCCAATTGGGGTACTGCTGCCAGCAATGATGAAAAAACAATATGCACAGTCGAAATTTCCCGATCTGTTTTATTCTCTAAGATGTTAACGCCTTGTGTCTCTACACGTTGCTGAAAAGGGTAAATGTCAACATTAACTTTTACATCTGTGGTACTTGGCATCGGCAGGTCTTCATACTGTCGAAACTTTTGTTCGTATCCCACCTGCAAATCAGTTACATCAGAACGGGTGAGGTATTTATTAAGTACATTGGTGTTGTAATATATGAATGACCCTGAACCAATTAATAGTGTCATCAAAACTAAAAGCGGAACGATGAAACTCATGGTTTTGAATGCCTTGAAATTCTTTAACCTGTATTTAAGTGGTTGCAAAGTCCCTCTGTTCCATAAAACATAGGTCAGCATCACCAGTATCCCTGCCATGGCAGCTTGGTAAGTCTTAATCCAAATTGATGCCTCTACAAAACGGCCTGCGTTGTTCATATCTGAGTAAGGCCCACCTACACCACCCATTCCATATCGTAACAACGGATGCTCAAAGCCAAACAAACCAATGGAGCTCAATGTCACTACAAAGAACAGACCCATCAAAATAATCCCAAGAAACCGACTTTTGACCAGCACTTGAAAAAAAACCGAAAGCACTGCAAGAAAGATAAAAGTTGTACTTAGCCAAAATACACGTTGAAAATAAAGACCAATTTCGAAGTCATGATAGCCGTTAAAAAACTGTGTTAATACAGCTACCACCACCGCAACAATCAATATTGAATAAATCACAGCAAAAAGAGCAATGACCTTGCTCGCAACAAAAACCCAGTTTTTAGCAGGCGCAGCATCCACAACCTCATTGAACTTATTCTCACGATCCCGCCAAACGATATCAGCACCATAAAAAGTGGTAACCAATAACAATGTCCAAGTCAATGATTCAGATATATTTGACATCAAAATCCGAGTCACTGGCAGTGCATCCACATCGTACAATATGACTCGATCAGACAGCGACATAACCAGTAAAAACAGACTAAAACCTATCAATAATAGAAACGGCTGACTTCTAAAAACGGCTGAAATTTCGAACTTCATACTGTACAAAAACTGGTAAAACTGTGAGCCCATACTCCACTTAGGTGTACCAAAATTATTCATATTGGCCAGTGCTTCTATTTTTTCTTTACTGGTTTTGTCAGTATTTACATGCCGTTTTGAAACTTTTACCGGCTTTCGAAATGAAAAGCGTAAATAGGCAAACCCAAATAAACTGATCGCTATAATTAGCCAAATAAAACGATTGGCCAGAACTTTTCCTGTATAACCAATCAGGTCACTATTAAGCTCAGTGATCGTCCAATAAGCAATTTGGTCATTAAACGTTTGCACCATGAATGGATCCCACAACGCAGAAATTGATGTAGAATTAAGTCCAATCGTATAAAGAATAAACAACCCAAGTACTGTCATATAACAATGCAACATACTGCGCGATAAACTGGCCACTGCAAACACCAGTGTTGAAACAAACAACATTGTTGGCAATAAGAAACCAAAATAAGCAATTAAATAATGCGAGACATTTGTTGGGGCCAAAGTTTCTGGTAATGCCCACGGCCAAAAAGCCCCAATAAACATACCCAATGGGCCCGCTGCCATGACCAGCATCAATGCCACAAAAGCACCGATAAAACGACCAAACATGTAATCATTCTTTGATATGGGTGTTGAAAATAAGATCGCATCAAATTGACTGTCCGCATCCTTAAGTACTGCATTTGCCATATAAGAGGGTATAAAAAAAACGGATGCTACACTGCTCAACAATAAAAACAGTGTAATGGTGGTTGGCGCATTGATCAAAATATTCCCGCCACTCGTCGCAATCTGATACTCAGCGCCATTGGCTGTAAAAAATGCACCATATGCCAGTAATCCAACACCAACAATCAATGTTTGTATCGACCAAAACATGTAACGAAACTCTTGAATTGCGATGGGAAACCAGCTCATTTCATTTCACCTTTAATTAAAGAAGCGGCTAAATCTTGAACGTCAAATAAATCTGCTGGTGAATTCCTCTTATGCTTACTTTGTTTAATGGCACAGAAATAGACATCTTCTAAGTTTACAATTGCTGGCTGAAACTCCGCTGAGGGCAATGAATCAGATAACACTCTGATAATCATTTGCCCCGCAGCAAGGTTGTTAGAAATCACACTGAACTTGGTTTTATAATTTTCGAGCTGTTGTTTATCAATCTTCCTTTGCCAAATACGACCTTCGAGTTCATTAATCAACGATGAAGGCGTGCCTTTGGTCACAATCCTGCCCTCAGACATCACTGCCATGTTAGGGCATAAATCAGCAACATCATCGACAATATGAGTCGAAAGAATAACGACTACATCTTCACCAATATCTGCAAGCAGGTTATGGAAACGGTTACGCTCCTCAGGATCCAATCCTGCAGTTGGCTCATCTACAATGATCAGTTCAGGGCGCCCAATCAAAGCCTGCGCTATCCCAAAACGCTGCTTCATTCCACCAGAAAATGTCACCAGTTTTTTCTTTCTGGCTTCAAACAAATTGGTTTGAACCAACAAGCCTTCAACCACCTTTTTTCTTTCTTTTCGATTAACTATACCTTTAAGAATTGCAAGATAATCTAGAAGGTCGTAAGCCGAACCTCTGGGATACACACCAAAATCCTGAGGTAGGTAACCCAGCTTACGTCGCAATTGATTAGGGTTTGTAAAAATATCAATATCATTAAAATCAATACCACCTGATGTGGCTTGTTGTAATGTCGCAATGGTACGCATCAGCGATGACTTACCCGCACCATTAGGGCCCAATAAACCAAACATACCTTTTGGAATATCGAGATTAATACCAGTCAGTGCTTTTACACCATTTTCATATGTGTGGTTTAAATTTTTGATTGATAACATTATATTTTTCCTGAAGTTTGTTTACTGTTATGATCACTCACAGTTAATCTTCGATTTATTTAAGGCAAAAAGATGCCGTGTCTAAGTTGCTAAAAAACTTAAACCAAAGGCGAGGCTAAACCTCACTTTAAATAATGAATTTATAGTGAATTTGTCAGAAGATATTACTAACTATACTTTGA
>CALDFB010000088.1 GCA_937942365.1 uncultured Marinicella sp.
TGCGGTGAAGGCAAATGCGGCGGTGACGACAAGAAAGCCGAAGGCAAATGTGGTGAAGGCAAATGCGGCGGTGACGACAAGAAAGCCGAAGGCAAATGCGGTGAAGGCAAATGCGGCGGTGACGACAAGAAAGCCGAAGGCAAATGCGGCGAAGGCAAATGCGGCGGTGACGACAAGAAAGCCGAAGGCAAATGCGGCGAAGGCAAATGCGGCGGTTGAACAACTGATATTCTTTTAATTTAAAAGACAGGCTAAAATGAAAAAAATTAATCTTTCAGGAGCCGGTATCGGTTTGAGGCGGGGACTTGTGTCCCCGTTTCAGTCTTATGGTGACCTTAATCCTGTTCAGTTTATGGAAGTTGCTCCAGAGAACTGGATGACTGTTGGCGGCAAAGCAGGTAAAGACCTGCGAGCATTCGCAGAAAAGTACCCCATGGTCTTACATGGTCTGTCATTATCAATAGGCGGGCCTGACGAATTGAATGTAGCCTTTGTAAAAGCTCTGAAAAAATTCAAAGCTGAAATTAAATCACCCATATATTCAGAACATTTATCTTATTGTACTGATGGCGGTCAATTATATGACTTGATGCCCATTCCATTCACCGAAGATGCTGCCAACTATGTGGCCGAAAGGGTCATGCGCGTACAAGATATTTTGGGTGAACGTATGGCGTTAGAAAATGTATCCTATTACTTGACCCAACCTAACCCCGAAATGACTGAAATAGAATTCATCAACCATGTTATTTCAAAAGCTGATTGTTTGTTGCACCTTGATGTCAACAACATTCATGTAAACAGTGTCAATCATCGCTATGATCCACTTAAATTCCTTGATCAACTACCCACTGATCGTATCGCATACATTCATGTAGCTGGACATTACAATGAAGCTGAGGATTTGATTGTCGACACTCATGGCGCTGCAGTCATAGACAAAGTATGGAACATCCTCGAGTATACCTATAAAAATTACGGCGTATACCCTACTCTATTAGAGCGCGACTTCAATTACCCGCCCGTCGCTGAATTATTGGCAGAAGTGAGTAGAATAGAAACTCTCCAAAACAAATACACTCAAAATCATGAGTCTCAACAAGCCATCATTTAAGCAAACTCAGATTGAGTTTGCTGCTCACATCCGAGACCCAGAGTTAAACCCTAAACCCGATACGATCGAAGATCGACGTATGGCCATTTATCGTGACCTTTTTATCAACAGCATTTCTGGCTTACTCAGTGGTTCTTTTCCTGTTATCAAAACGTTATATAACGATTCAGATTGGGAAGAACTGGTCAGAGCCTATTTCAAAAAAGAACACAACAAAACGCCCCACTTCCCAGAAATACCCAGAGAGTTTGTGGCCTTTTTAAAAGACCATCAGGATTTTGATCCAAACAAACCTTTCTTATACGAGTTAGCGCATTATGAATGGTTAGAACTGCACTTAGAAAAACACTCTTTAGAGGTTGAAAAATCAACCAATCATATTGATGAATCGTTATTACTGAGTCAAACACCTGTGGTATCTCCGTTAATAAGATTACAGTCATATCAATACCCAGTCCATCAAATTAAAAAGAGTTTTCAACCCCAAGAAAAGCTTGAACAACCACTATTTATGGTTATTTGGAGAGATACTCAATACCAAGTACAATTCACTGCCATGAACCCTTTTTCAGCTTTATTATTAGAGCGATTGATTAATCATGCTGATATAAGTGGCCAACAATTACTTGAATCATTGGCAGATGAACACCAACACCCCAACAAAGATCAATTCGTACAGTTTGGCCTGCAAACGCTCAAACAATGGTTTGATCAAGACATCATCATATCAACACAAAAAACACAATAAATATTAGATCAGGAGCAAATACATGTCATTAAATTCTCAACAAAACCTCTGGGTTCATTTAACCAGTAGACTTAACTCGGTTGGCCAATGGATACCTAACTTATTAATTAGGCTGATATTATTTTGGGAGTTTTATGAAGCTGGTGTGCAAAAGTTAGACGGTGAAAACTGGTTTGCGGGCATACAAGATAACTTTCCCTTTCCGTTCAACATGATTCCTGCTGATGTATCTTGGTTTATGGCTGCATGGGGGGAGTATATTTTTGCTATTCTATTACTTTTAGGCCTATTTACTCGATTTGCTGCAGTTTCTCTACTGGTCATTACAGCAGTGGCTACTGCAGCAGTTCACTGGCCTGAGAGCTACTCATCACTGGGTCAACTATGGGAAGGTTATGCCATCTCTAACAAAGGCGCAGGAAATTTCAAACTACCATTGCTATTTGTAATCCTATTAATGCCTTTGATATTTTCAGGCGGTGGTAAATTCAGTTTGGATCATTTACTGACTCACTTGACCGGTGGTGACGCCAAGCACCCAATTACATCAGACTTCATTTCTAAAGGCTTAGCTTTACTGGTGATTGGTTTACCTTTGTTTTTTGTTACTGACTTAGTTGGCATCGGATTAATGATTGCAGGCATTGTATTAATAGTTGCTGATCGTTTCATCACCCCCAAAGGATAAACGAAACACATGACTTAACCATCTAAAGGCTGCTGATTGCAGCCTTTTTGGGTAACGTGCTAAACATTACTTGTGTTGCTTAATTATGAATACCATTGTGATACTTCATGGCTGATTATTCAGAGTTTTGCCAGTCAGATAATAGTTGATTAATGTATTGCAAACCATCTGAGTCACTTTGATACACATCCACAGATTTCTCAACAGCTGCCAATAACCACTGCATAGCTAAGTCTTCATTTTGGCATGTTTTTAATAATTGGCTGATCCATACTTCAGCCCCTAAACGACGCCACCCTTCTGCAGACTCTTTTTTCAGATTAGGTTCTATCAATGCTATCTTTTGCAAAGCACTTTCACAGTTTTCCGATGATTCCCCATTGCCAACTAAATTAGCAAAACGAATGATCTCGTTATAGAGGTTATTCCTGTTATGCGATGCATATACTGGCATCAACTCATCCAATAAAAGATCAGACTGTTCAAATTCATTCATTTTACTCAGTAACCTGGCCAAGTTTCCTTTTGAAGTGGCTACTCTGATTGTGTTTTTAGGATCAAGTTCAAATCTTAGCTCAACAGATCGTTGATACAGGGGTTTTGCTTTTTGATACATATGCATATCTTCATATAAATAAGCCAAATTATTAATCATTCTGGCCGTTTGAAAATTCTTTTCACCATAAAATTTACGGTATATTTCCAATGATTCAACATACACTTTTTCAGCTTCTACAAAATACCCAAGATCATGCAAAAAACCACCTTTACCTGATAACATGGAAGCATATTCCGGATGATCATTAGAGTAGAGCCCTTCACTTAACTCAAGCACTTCATCCAAAACGATTTCAGCTTCTTTATGTCGGTTCAATCGCATCAATCTGGTTGCTAAACTGTTGATTCTCAAAAGATAGAAAGGGTGTAATTTACCCACATGTTTTTTTTCATATTCAGTGGATTTTATGGCAAATTCAAGCGCACGTTCTTTATCAGAATATTTGATGGCCTCTCCCCAAACATGATAAATGCGACTCATCAATTCAACATCCTGATGATTTTCATCAGTTAAATGGTTGAATGTTTGTTCAATGACCACTGCAGCTTTTTCGCGTTCGCCACGTTCAGTTTCAACAGTGGCTTTTCGAGTCATATGCAACACGGCCTCTCTTGAGTTTCGTATTAAACTGGCAGTCGCATCTGCCTGCTCAAACACCTCATCACTTTTATCCAGGTGATCACTGCGAAAGTACATCAAGGCCAATTGTCCTTGCGCAGCTAATAAGCCCTCTAGATCACCTGCTTGCTTATAACTGGCGATAGCTTTTTGATAATATGTGATCGCTTTGGGTGTGTTCTCTAAGTGGTGATAAATTTGGGCAAATTCAGTAGATAAAGCAGCTACCACTAGAGGTTGTTGGTCAACATCCAAGTTTAACTGACGTTCACCTTGAGCCATGACACTGTTTAAATCGATGGGTTCACCATTATGTCCTAACGGTGAAGTGGCTTGAAAAAGAGTTGATAAAAACTCTGTGGTTTTATTGGCGATCAAGGCTTGCTCTTGGGCCCTGTCTCTTTCCTCAGTTAACTTAACCCCATTTTGATACATTAATACGGGTAAGGTTATTAAAAATACCAGTACTGCTGTGGATAATAGAGACGTGAGGGGGTTGCGTTTTAATAACTTTCCCACTTTATAGAATAGACTGTCACCACTTGCCAATAGCGGCCTTGATAGCAGGTAATTATTTACATCTGTGATGACTTCATCTGCATTTTTGTAACGCCTATCGATTTCTTTTCTGATACACATCATCACCAAATTATCTAAATCTCCTTGTAACAACTTGGCGTTAAAATGTGGGTTATCAACTGTATTATTTAATAATTGGGCTGATGGTTTTAGTGGCGTCACATCAGTGATGATATGTATGTATTCAGCGGGTGATTCTGTGGTTCTGCATTGCGCCACTTGCGATGTTAATAGTTCATACAAAACCAGTCCCAATGCATATACATCTGTTGCAGTGGTGACCGAATCACCACGGATTTGCTCTGGACTGGAATATGCAAAAGTCATCATTGCATCACTTTGCGTTTGGGTCAATTCTGCATCAATGGGTTTAGCAATTCCAAAATCCAACAATTTAACCAACCCATCTGTGGTCACCATGATATTTGATGGCTTGATGTCACGATGAATTATACCTTTGGAGTGCGCAAAACTGACTGCTTGACATATTTGTAAAAAAAGTTTCAATGTGTCTTTCAAATGTAGATTGGCTTTTTTAAGGTATGCAAATAATGCCACGCCCTCAACCCACTCCATAATCATGTATAAACGGCCTTGGTGCTGCCCACCACCGATCAATGCAGATATATTGGGATGTTGAAGTGATGCCAACAATTCGCGTTCATTTTGAAAACGTTGTAACTCTTTTTCAGTCGCAGATGTTTTGATAAATTTGATCGCTACCTGGTGATTAAATTCACCATCATCTCTGATAGCCAACCACACTTCTCCTTGTCCACCTTCTCCCACTTTATTGAGTAATTTGTATTGATCAATTTTTTCATCTTTTTTGATTGATTGACTTTCCAAACCTTCTTGTGCAGTGTCTAGTATCACTTGAGATAATTCTGCATCTATATCTCCAGAGTAATTAATCAATCTCAGAACTTTTTGTTTAATTTCATCGGAATAATCGCTGGATTGGATAAAACTGATTTGTTCAATGTAGGGCAAATCAATGCATGCATTAAATAATGCCTTGATTTTATTTCCAGTAGTCTGACTCATAATTGAATGATGTTAATAAGCTATGAAAGGTTATCTATGTATTCATGAATAATGACACGCCCAAACTTCAAATCACGCTCTAAAGTGGCCAAAGAAACACCTAAGTATTCTGCCGCTTGTGATTGTGGTAAATGCGTAAAATAAACCAACTCAATCGTTTTTGCGCTGCGTTCATCTATATTTTCTAGGTGGTCGATGGCTTGATCAATTTGCGTAAAATCAGCAAACTCAGCATCAGCTAATCCCAAAGAATCAGAAAAGTGTAAGATTTCAGCCTGATTTTTCTGACGTTTTTTGTGCAGCGCATAATTAACCAATACCCGCCTCATTTGTCGAGCAAATGTATAAAAGTAGTGCTGTTGATCGTTGAAAGACAAATCACCAACAGATAATTTAGCAAATGCTTCGTGCACCAGGTCAGTAGCTGACAAGGTATGATTTGATCTTTCTTTGGCCATCATCTTTCTGGCCAGCGCCCTGAGTTGCTGATAAATTTCTTTGTCTAAAGCCTCTTTATTTTTAGAACGAACCTCCACCATTCATTTACATTAGCATAAAAAAAAATTATTTTACAAAAGATTTGAGGGTTTTTACGGTGAATATTGCTTTTATGGATAAGGCGCGTTTGAAACATGAGTGTTTCAGTTTGATCATGTATCTCGCGACAAAATTTTATCATGAGGAAAAGAGCATGTATTCAAAGCAAATTTTAAAAACTATATTAATCAGCCTGAGTGTTTTCAGTGCTGGAAATAGCCAAGCAGAAATAGAAGACAACGAAGGTTATCGCGAAGCTTACCAAGCATGGGCTGCCGCACACTTTACCTTATTGCCCACTTCATTTTTGCCAGGCCCAATTGGAATGGGGGCTGATTTAGCCAGTATTCCTATAGACATCAGGGTTAAATCGTTACCCGCTTCGCTTATTGCACCATCGCCTAATGCGGTTATGCCTAACAGCCCTGATGGTTGTCATTATTCATTTACACTGCCACAAAAGTCATCTACATATGAAAATTTATTTGGTTTTTTTGACATCAATCTTTTGGATGACAATTGGGGTGCTTTCAGTAACAACCAAGCACCATGGGTTGAACATGCCAATGCTCAAGTTGAATTGGTGGTAGATCATGAGTATCTAGATCAGTGGAGCTCTGATGACAAGTTAGTGATATTCCCATCTGGAAACCATGGTATCAATTGGCATGCAAACACCCAGATAGATCCATTGATAGATGTGGCCATTCCGATCGTTTTATTTGTATTCTCGAATGAAATTAAATACTCATCATCATTTTTAGCCACTGAGCCTGGCAGTGCCGCACGAGCCGCTAAAATTGGCAAAGAGTTCATACTAAATGCAGGTATTGAAGCTGGGCTGATCGGTGCTGGTCAAATTGAAAGCAATTTACCGCAAACTTCAGCCACACACACACAAAACAGACCATTCACCGTCTACGATGTCAACCCACCTATGATTGTAACCTCCGACCCAAACCCAGCCCCTTTGGAGGCCAATAGTTTTGGCGGTGAACGTTGGGATGTGCACAAAGATCAGTTAAGAGCCACCATCACCGCGACAGACCCATGTGCCCAACCTCTCTTAGTTGGCAATGATGCGCCCTTTATTTTACCTTTGGGCACCACTCAAATCACTTGGTCTGCTATTGACACAGGCCCACTTGGTGGTGGAAACTCTGGCATCAGAACAGTGGTTCAAAACATCACTGTAGAGGACACACGAGCACCGATCATTCTCGCCCCACCAAGTCGTGTAATTGAATCAGATGTAGCCGCCACAACAGATGATTTCGATGTCGGTACTGCCGTAGTTTTTGATGTTGCCGATCCAAACCCAACCATCCAAAACACCATTGGCAGTGGCTTTAACCCCGATACCCGTACTGAAGTTGTTTGGACTGCCACCGACAGTTCAGGTAACTCAGACAGTAAATCTCAATGGGTCACAGTCAAAACCCCAGGTACAAACACAGCGCCAACTGTTAACGACACATCTGCTAATGGTTTAACTTCTGAGCATATTGATCTAGAACTGACTGGCAGTGACAATGATTTTTTATCAGGTCGTTTTGACCCATTGAAATTTGAGATTACAGCTTTACCCAACAATGGTTTTTTTGTGGCACCTTTGATGCCTTATTTTATTGAAGACTACAGAGTCAGGCCGGGTACATTAGCAGGTGATATTTTAAACAACTCACCCAATCCAGCAATTGAATTAGATGTGGCATTTTGTGATAACAACGACCCTATCCCCATTGATTTTGTCTACAGCTCTGAATTTGTTCATGTTGATGATGACGGTATTTCTTACGTTTTAGACAGGTATTGGCAATGCGGTAATGGTTTACCTACCACATCACCGCGCTTATCAAAATGGGATGCTGATGGCACTTATCTTGATCAAATCGGCATCAATCAATCGGTTAAGCGCATTACCATGGATTCAGATGGCTTTATTTATGCGGTTACGCCTGGTTCCAGCTCTGACCAACTGTTCTTAAATAAATACGACCAACAATTAAACAGTATAGACAGTTGGAAACTGAACACCATTCCAGTCAGCCTAGGCAACCCCAGATTACTGGGAGCCACGATGGACAGTGAAACAGGTTTGATTTTTGCTACCGATAAAAGACGCGTTTATATTTTTGATGGTGCAGATGGCAACTTTAACCCTGCATTTCTAGG
>CALDFB010000089.1 GCA_937942365.1 uncultured Marinicella sp.
GCCTGGGTTGGTAGTTGCCACAGTCATTCCTTTGGTTACCTTCTCATCTTTGGCCATATTCAATATGGGGGGTGGGGTGTTACATCAAATGGCTATTGCCGGAATGGTCATTGGGCTAGGCATGTTGGTTGATAATGCCATTGTTATGGTAGAAAACATTCAGTATCACATGGATGAAGGTATGCGAGGATCAGATGCATCAGTGACATCTGTAAAAAACTTAGCCATGTCTTTAGGGTCTGCAACAGGTACAACCATAGCAGCTTTTATGCCCATGCTGTTATCACAGGGTAATTCGGCAGACTTTACTCGAGCCATTCCAACCATGATCATACTTTCAATTACAGTCAGTTACATTTATGCGATTATGGTCACTCCGGCATTCAGTCATATATTCCTTAAGCAACACGCTGATAACAAAGAATCCACGTTACAAAAACTGGGGCGTAAATTAGGCCGGATTGCGGTCAATAAAACCAATATCATCATTTCATGTGCTTTGTTATTTTTAATCCTTTCTGGATATATGTTTAGTTTTGTTCAAAAAGATTTTTTTCCTGACACAGATCGCAATCAAGTGATTGTTGACATCAAATACCCTGAGAATTCTCACATCATACAAAACTCTGAAAATACCCTGGCCATAGCTGAACAGTTAGGCGGGCGTGAACATGTTGAAAAAACTGTTACCTTCGTGGGTAATTCAGGACCTGTTTTTTATTACAATTTAGCCGAAAAACCTCGTGCACCCCATGTGGCTCGAATTGTGGCCATATTAGATTCTGTTGATAACAGTAATGAAATTATAGAGTGGATCACCCAAGATGTTTCTCCAAATCACCCTCAAGCGGAAATTGTGGCCAGAAGGTTAGGTCAAGGCCCACCATCTGAAGCACCTGTGGAAATCAAAGTGATTGCTGAAGACCGCAAAGACTTGACTGAATCGGTCCGCAAAATACAAGGCCTACTGGCTGCAACTGAAGGCACCAGAACTTTGCGCAATACCATTGGTTTGGGCATGGCCAAACTGACGCTCTCCCCTAAGGACGCCCTGCTCAATCGAAATGACATTACCAGAGATAAATTAGCCAGCGGTTTGGCTTTACGAACTTCTGGACAAATAATTGGTCAGTACCGAGGCAACGATGACCCAGTTAATATTGTGATGCAATCACCAGAAAATGTGAATTTCAACATCCAAGATTTGGATGATATATCCATTCATAATGGCGAACATCAATTGTCCTTGAATGCCTTAACTGATCAATCCATAGAATGGTTACCGGCTTCGATTAACCATTATAATTTACAAAGAACAGCCTCTATATTTTCAGAAACCAAAGATGGTTATACTTATGATGATGTGTTATCAGTCTTTCTACCACAGATTGAACAAATAGATTTCCCTAAAGGTGTCAGTTATTTTGTTGCAGGTTCTGTACAAGAGTCAGGAAAAGCCAATAAATCACTGGGCAAGGCCTTACCCATTGGACTGATTATGTTGTTGGTATTTTTATTGTTTGAGTTCAATTCATTCAAAAAAATGTTGATTATTTTAGTCACTGTTCCCCTTGCTTTTGCCGGAGTACCTTTTGGTTTACTACTCACTCAAACTCCTTTTGGTTTCACTGCCACCTTGGGTGTATTGGCATTGGTAGGTATTGTGGTAAATAATGCCATTGTGTTGCTTGATTTGATCCAAAAAAATCAGGATGTGGGATTGGACATGTCTACATCCATCCAAGAAGCGGTGGCCAGAAGAACCCGCCCTATCATATTGACCACCCTAACCACCATTGCAGGTTTATTGCCCTTGGTAATGACCGAGTCTACCTTGTGGCCTCCTTTGGCGTGGTCTATCATTTCTGGGTTAATCGTTTCTACTGCTTTATCCTTACTGGTGGTGCCATCGATGTACCAAAAAATGATCAAACCAAGAGAGTTTGTCACTACTAAAGCAACTGAAGCATAAGAAACTATGATAACAAGTAATCAATATGCTGATTTGGGAGACCTTTTCAGCCGCTTTACAAAACCAGAAAAGCCCAAACTACCACAAGTTCTGTTATGGAATAATATTCTGGCAACTGACCTGGGCTTAGATTTAAGTGATGAACAAAAAGCCGGTTATTTTTCTGGTCAGCAATTGTTACCAGGCTCAAAACCCACAGCCATGGCTTATTCTGGTCATCAATTTGGACACTTCAACCCACAACTGGGTGATGGTCGAGCTCATTTATTGGGTGAAGTCATTGATACACATAAAAAACTTCAAGAAATTCAACTCAAAGGCTCAGGCCGAACGCCCTTCTCTCGCAATGGTGATGGCAAATGCGGGATCAAACCTGCTGTCAGAGAATACATCATGTCTGAAGCCATGTATGCTCTGGGCATTCCGACCACAAGATGTTTGTCGGTCATAACCACTGGTGAATCCATTCACCGACAAACACAAACACCCGCTGCAGTGGTGACTCGAATTGCAGGTTCCCATATTCGCGTCGGTACATTTGAGTACTTTGCGGCCAGAAGCATGCAGACAGAAATCGAAACCTTAGTTGATCTAACTATTGCAAGACATTACCCTAAAATCGATAAAAACTGCCAAAGTAAATACTTGAAATTACTGTCACAAGTCATTGATAAACAAATAAATTTAATAGTTAGCTGGATGCGTGTGGGCTTCATTCACGGAGTTATGAACACCGACAACACTTTGTTATCTGGACAAACCATAGATTACGGCCCTTGCGCCATGCTTGGTGTCTATGATCCTGCCACCGTATACAGTTCTATTGATAACAATGGCCGCTATGCTTTTGGCAATCAAGCCAACATCGCTCAATGGAATATCGCCAGATTGGCTGAATGTTTATTGCGGTTAATTCATGATGATGAGCAACAAGCGATTGATCTTGTCATACCAATATTAGAATCATTTCCAGAAAAATACAACCATGCTTTCAATCAAATGATGGCAAACAAAATTGGTTTTGATGAAGGTCATGTTGAAGTAAACAAGTTACACCAAAAACTGTTGAGTCTCATGTTTAAACACCAATTGGATTATACCCAAACATTTGTGCAACTGCAGCAGTCACTCATAGCAGCTGAATCACACGCTGAAATAAACAATCTAAAAATAATCGAATGGCATAAAATGTGGCAATATACATTAAAAGAATCAAATATATCTCATGAAAACGCTTACCAATTAATGGCAAACAACAACCCTGTTGTGATCCCCAGAAATCATCATATTGAAAAAATATTGCATCAAGTTGAAGGCGATTTAAGCACAAAACCAATGGAAGCGTTTTTGACTGTCTTACAGACCCCATACGTGATCACTAAAGCTACCCCGCTTTACCAAGATATTGCTCCAGATGGAGATTTAAACTATCAAACTTTTTGTGGAACATGATTTCATGGTAAAGCTTAATAGTAAAGCTTAATAGTAAAGCCATAGTCAGAATCAAGAAATCTTGAGACCAAGCTACAGAAAACTATTAATCAAAACCATCAATGAAAATCAAATCAACTGCCGGTAGATTAGGCTGTAGAATAAACACACCTCTGTTAACATCCGAAACAATCACTAAACCATTGTCAAAAAATGGATAAACATTCCATGCACCAGGAAAACCACCACCATCACTTTCTGGAAAAGTATCGAAAAAAGCCACTTCTGTCATCTCTGTTTTGCTCAAGTCACCCAGCTCGAGTATGCGCAAGCCACGGGTATAGTTTGCCTGGTAAGTATGATCTCCAACAACATATTGGTTATGATCAATCGACATTCCAGCAGATTCATGAAAACCCTTGTATACTGGGTTGTCAAGGTCTCTGAAATCCATGACATGTGTTCTCGTGTTAACATCATCACGTATTTCATCCAACTCGTCGTCAATTAAAAAATACCTTTGATCTTTGGATAACCAGCCTTGATGTGTATATTGACTACCGGTATAACCAGTTCTAGATATCTGGGTAGGATTGTTTTTAACTGTTACATCTACAACAGTGACCGTATCTTCATTACTGGCAAAGCATATTTCTCGACCTTGATAATCTTGGTCTGGACCTTGGTAAGTCAAACATTGGGCGTCGTGGGTATATCCATCAGCACTGAA
>CALDFB010000090.1 GCA_937942365.1 uncultured Marinicella sp.
TGCAGGAGATATGGAACGCCACTACTCTCCAGGCAGGACTTGGGAAGCCACCACTCGAGTTGTTTCCAAACTCGTTAATTTAGGGCAAGTTTTAGACCTGGGTTCTGGTGATGGCGTATTGGCTGAATTACTAGCCAAAAATGCTGAACAATATACTTGCGTCGACAATAATGCCAAAGCCATTGAAGCTGCCAAATCAAGATTAAAACACCTCAATAACGTTCAGTTCAATCAATGTGATGTGCATCAGTTACCCTTTACTCATAACCATTTTGATTGTGTGTTGATGTTACATGTTTTGACATATGCAGCCAACCCAGGACAAGTTATTGATCAGGCGTATCAAGTGCTCAAACCAAACGGACATTTATTGATCTCAACTCTGAACAAACATCATCATGAATCCGTAATCGGTGATTACGGTCATAAGAACTTAGGGTTCAGCACCAGTCAACTTAAAAAATGGTGCCAAAAGTCAGGATTCAATCATGTTGAGGCATGTATCAGCTCTCAAGAACAACGAAAACCTCACTTTAAAATCATCACAGTTGAAGCAATTAAATAATAGGGACAGGCACCATGTCATTGAATGCATCTAACACACGCCAACTGATTACCCATCACCTGAAGCAACGAATTTTATTATTAGACTCTGCCATGGGCACCAAAATTCAAACATTGAAACTACAAGAGTCAGATTATCGAGGTGATTTATTAAAAGACCATTCTGATGACTTAAAAGGGAATAATGACATACTGTCACTGACACAACCCGGAATCATTCAAGAAATTCACGAATCAAATTTAGCTGCTGGCTCTGATTTTGTAGAGACCAACACATTCAACGCCACAGCTATTGCACAAGCTGATTATGCCTGTGAACACTTAACTTATGAAATCAATAAACAATCTGCCCTCTTAGCAAAAACAGCCTGCAATCAACACAGCACACCAGATAAACCTCGCTGGGTGATTGGCGTCTTAGGCCCAACCAATCGCACTGCATCTATCTCTCCTGACATCAATCGGCCCGAATATCGAAATGTTACATTTAATGAATTGGTAATTGCATACACCGAAGCCACTAACGGACTTATACATGGTGGTGCTGATGTGCTGATGGTCGAAACCATATTTGACACCCTCAATGCCAGGGCTGCATTGTTTGCATTACAAAGCGTTTTAGAAGACAAGCAACTGGATATTCCTATCATGATTTCTGGCACCATTGTGGATGCCAGTGGACGTACATTATCGGGTCAAACCCTGGCGGCTTTTTACCATTCTATTAAACATGTTAAACCATTGGCGATTGGCCTCAATTGTGCCTTAGGTGCCGATGATTTAATTCCTTATATCAAAGAACTTTCGGATATATGTGAGTGCTTTGTTAGCATACACCCCAATGCCGGTTTACCCAATGAATTGGGCGAATATGATCACAGTCCAGAACACATGGCAGACATCATGCACAGCATGGTCGCCAACGGTCATATCAACATCATGGGTGGATGTTGTGGTACCACTGAAGATCACATTTCAACTTTGGCTAAGATGATACAAAAGCACTCACCCAGGCTCATCCCTGAATTACCTGTTTATTGCAGACTATCAGGTTTAGAGCCTTTAGTGATCACCCCAGATATGAACTTCATCAATGTGGGTGAACGGACCAATGTCACAGGATCTCTGAAATTCAAAAGGTTGATCAAGGAAAACGACTTACAGACTGCTTTGGAAATTGCACAAGAACAGGTTGATAATGGCGCACAAATCATTGACATCAATATGGATGAGGGACTGATAGACTCCAAGGAAATGATGATCACATTCTTAAACTTGATTGGTTCAGAGCCCAACATTGGGCGTGTCCCTATCATGTTAGATTCGTCAAAATGGGAAGTCTTGGAAGCTGGACTTCAACATATTCAAGGCAAAGGTGTCGTCAATTCAATCAGCCTCAAAGAAGGTGAAAAAGAATTCATTAAACATGCCAAGCTGGCCCAAAAATACGGTGCAGCTGTCATAGTTATGGCATTTGACGAGACGGGACAAGCAGACAGTTATGAAAGAAAAATTGAAATATGCCAACGCTCTTATGATGTCTTAACTCAGAAAGTAGGTTTCCCACCTGAGGACATCATTTTTGACCCCAATATATTTGCCATTGGAACCGGTATAGAAGAACACAATAACTACGGTAAAGACTTTATTGATGCCACCAAGTGGATCAAAGAAAACCTGCCCCATGCCATGGTTTCTGGCGGTGTCTCCAATATTTCATTTTCATTCAGAGGCAACAACCCCCTTCGTGAAGCCATACATTCGGTATTTCTTTATCATGCCATCAAAGCAGGCATGGATATGGGAATCGTTAATGCTGGACAACTGACCGTTTATGATGACATTCCAGAAGACATCAAAGATAAAATTGAAGACCTGTTGTTCAATCGGGACCCCAATGCCACTGAAGAGTTATTGAATTTGGCACAAGGGATGCAAGGCAGTGCACAGGATGATTCTGATAAATTGGCCTGGCGTGAGCTTCAGGTAGAACAGCGAATTAACCATTCTTTGGTACACGGCATCATTGACTTCATTGAAACCGATGCGAAAGCTGCTATGGATGTACATAACGACCCATTGTCAGTGATTGAAGGACCCCTCATGGATGGCATGAATATTGTCGGAGATTTATTTGGTGAAGGTAAAATGTTTTTACCTCAAGTAGTTAAATCAGCTCGGGTCATGAAAAAAGCTGTAGCTTGGCTAACACCCTATATCGAAGCACAAAAAGGTCGACAACAAGCCAAAGGCAAGATCATCATGGCTACTGTCAAAGGAGATGTTCATGACATAGGGAAAAACATTGTCGGTGTGGTTTTAGGTTGTAATAATTACGAAATCATAGACTTAGGTGTGATGGTACCCGCTGAAAAAATTCTCAAAGCAGCCGAAGAACACCATGCCGATATCATCGGATTATCAGGGTTGATTACCCCTTCATTGGATGAAATGTGTTACGTGGCAGAGCTGATGAAAACCAAAGGCATAGATTTGCCGCTGTTGATTGGTGGTGCAACCACGTCAAGAACTCATACTGCTTTAAAGATAGAACCTGAATATGACCATGCCACAGTCTGGGTCAAAGACGCATCACGTGCAGTTGGTGTGGTGGCTAAACTACTCAGCGAAAAAGATCAAACTGAATTCAGTGCCGGGATCAAAGCAGAATATCATCAAATCAGGGAGCGCAGAAAAAATCGCAGTGGTAATAAAAACCTGATCTCACTTGAACAGGCCAGAATGAACTCACTGCAATTAGATTGGACTGAGTTTAAACCTGTTCAGCCGAAATTCACAGGTATTAAAGTGCTGCATGATACGCCTCTTGCGACATTGCGAGACTATATCGATTGGACGCCTTTTTTCCAGACTTGGGAATTACATGGTCGTTTTCCTGCCATTTTGACCGATGATGTGGTTGGAGAAAGTGCGTCTGAGTTATACAAAGACGCTTTAGCCATGTTAGATCAAATCATCAGCGATGAATGGTTACAATGCAAAGCCGTATTTGGTTTCTTTCCAGCCCATTCAGAAGGTGATGATGTCATCATCAAACACGATCACAATGAACATCGCTTGCTGAACCTCAGACAACAGGCCAATAAACCCAAAGCCAATCTGTGCTTAAGTGACTTCATCGCACCAAAATCTGCTCAATTAAATGACCATATTGGTGCATTTGCGGTGACCACCGGCATAGGTATTGAAAAACATGTTGAGCGCTTTGAAGCCAACAATGATGACTACAACAGCATCCTTCTCAAAGCTCTGGCAGATCGACTCGCTGAAGCCTATGCCGAGTATTTGCATCAACAAGTCCGCATTGATTATTGGGGGCATGTTGACGATGAAATTTTGAGCAATGAAGAGCTGATCAAAGAAAAATACCAAGGTATCAGACCTGCTCCAGGCTACCCTGCTTGCCCAGATCATACGCAGAAAGAACTGTTGTTTGATTTACTGGACGTTAAAAATAACACGGGCATTGAACTGACTTCAGGATTAACCATGTACCCCGCTTCCTCAGTCAGCGGCTTTTACTATGCGCACCCAGATTCCCAGTATTTCGTGGTAGGAAAAATCAATGATGAACAAGTCGAAGACTATGCAAAACGCAAAGGTATCAGCATAGAGCAAGCTCAAAAAACCATGAGGCCTAATTTAGAGGATTGATCTGAAATTAAATTTCTTAAACGATTTACTTCATTCTTTTATACTTCGCCAAAGCACTTAACATCAACCAATCTGGAAACGCTTTGACGTGATCGGGAGAACCCCTCAATTTAATTTTATTGGCTCTTATCTGTTTATGAATGTCCTTGAAACCACGCCAAACCTCAATAAAATCCAGAATATCAGCAAAAACAAAAACATCTGCTTCATAACCAGGGTTTTTTAAACACATTTCAACTTTTCCATCCAGGTTAACAATCCAAAAACGATCCAACTCATGAGGGACGCCTGTGAACAAAAACTCAATTACAGTTCTGCCCTCTGGCATCATTTCCGTATTCATTCTTAAGTGCATGCTCCAAGCTAAAAATGCAGGATCTAAATCTTCATTATTCATATCTCTCGCATAATGCTGCCCCCAAATAGCCATGTCCATAACAATATGTTCCAGCGCTAACCCCCCTTCAGTTAAATGGTATGAATAGCCTCTTTGACCCTTTAGCTTTTTACGCTCTAACAACTCATAATCTTCTAACTCTGTTAAACGTTGGTTTAACAAAGAAGGAGAAATCCGTGGAATACCTCGATGAATTTCATTGAATTGGCTACAACCATCTAACAAACGACTGATCACCAAAATCGTCCATCTACGTGAAAGTAACTCAACGGCAAGTGCCAGTGGACAGTATTGACCATAACTGGATTTCATCATTTTTCTCCTTTAATAAAACTAACTACAGATTTAATAGTAGCACAAAAAAAAAGCGATGGATAAGCTAAGGTAAATTTTAAATAGAATGGAGATACCACTATGAAAACTATACTATCAATCCTGTTACTTTTAATTATTCCAAATTTTATTTACGCTGTTGATTTGCCAAGCACTGGTTATGACTCAGCCTCCCAAGGCGGTTTTGTGGTGGCTGGTTTTGAACTGATTAAAGTGGATGGTCAAATTATACTCAACCCTGACTGTGAATTCCCTACCATCCAAGGCGCCATAGATGCAGGTGAAACACGGATTCATGTAACCAGCGGTAATTACTATGAGAGTATAGAAATAGAAAATCAAAGTATCCAGTTATTGGGTGGTTTTGCAAGCTGTGCCGCAGCCAAAAACCCAGCATCTTTTGATGAAAATGAAATGGCTGAACTCTGGCCAAGCTTAACTCTTCCTGATTCATTTCCAGGCATCACCATCACAGGGAATAATGCAAGGCATGCCGTTATTTTGAGAAATTTAAAAATTCAAAGAGGCGAAGGTTCAGGTTTTACCGGTGGTGGCG
>CALDFB010000091.1 GCA_937942365.1 uncultured Marinicella sp.
GATCCTATTTCGAACACGGGCATTTTAAGTTTTTATACTTTTGGGTGGCAAGTTTTGGAAGAATTGAAGTCGGTAGGATTTAAAGATGCGTATGGAGCCATCTATTGGTCAAAGGAAATGGCTTACTTGGGAGGCGCTCAAGTCATGATATGTGCTGAAAAATAATTCAGCACAAATCATTTTGGATGCTTATTTATTTTTAACGTACTTTTCTAGCCACTCATGTTGTTCCCAAATCACATGTAAGATTGATTCTTTGGCACGGTAACCATGAGATTATAAACTAGTCAGTCCTATGGCACCTTTCTCAAAGATGATTTGACCCGATGCATCACAGGTAAATAATTTTAAAGGAAATGAGTACACAGGGCATTTTAATTATTAATATCCTGGATTTAGGATACAAGCTATTGATCGCAACTTAATTGGCTAATTAAGTCACCTCAATGGCACTGGATAATAGGCCTATACTCAATGAATCTACAGCAATTTTAAAAGCGTATGGCGTTCTTTGGGTTGTGCAACAGGAATTAATTTAGTGTTGAACCCAAATCACGCTCAAATTAAAGCTGTATTTACAGCTTTGGTTGATGATTTAGCAAGGGAAAATGATGCCGATGGTCGTCAATTGGGACATGTACCTGGCCGTCAACATAAATGAGTTAGGGTTGATTAAGGTCAAGTTACTAATCCGGGTCATGCTGTATGATGATAAGAATAACAAATTATTTTTTTAATAATTAAAATAATTACCAGCAGTAAAAGTGAAAATTTCATGTAAAACAAGGTAATTCAGAACATTTTCAGGATTTTTTCAGGGTTTTTTCAGGTTAACAAACACCTTTGAAGTTAAGTTAGGACCGGTTTTTAACCAATAGGCAAAAATATGAAATACATTGTTAAAAAAGTATTGTTAATTTTCTTGATTTTTTCATCGTTTGTTCATTCGCATCCGTTCACTGAATGTATTGAAGGAATGGCAGATTTTTATGAATGTGAGAACATTGATCTCTTGCATCGCGTTCACTTAGAAGACTTGGGTGATGGCACCGGAGAAGGTAATGATATTTGGGGCTGGACTGACCCAATGGATGGCAAGGAGTATGCTTTGATGGGTTTAACCACAGGCACAGTTTTTTTGGATATTTCTAACCCCAGGTTTCCAGTTTATCTTGGTTATTTACCCACTGCCACATCCAACAGTATTTGGCGTGATATCAAAACATACAATAACCATGCTTACATTGTTTCAGAAGCCTCTAATCATGGGATGCAAATATTTGATTTAACTCAACTCAGAAATGTTCCCAACCCTCCTGTTAATTTTGTTGCCACTGCTAACTACTCAGAATTTGGTAATGCTCATAATATTGTGATCAATGAGCAAACGGGTTTCGCTTACGCGGTCGGGACAGACTCTGTATTCGGTGGCCCAGGAGGTGTTTGTAATAGCGGCTTACACATGATGGATTTGAGCAACCCAATTGAACCAAGTTTTGAAGGGTGTTTCAGTGAAGATGATTATACTCATGACGCACAATGTGTTGTGTATATAGGTCCCGATACAAATTATGTTGGCCAAGAGGTGTGCTTCAACTCTAATACGGACACTTTAACAATTGTTGATGTGACAGACAAAACTCAACCAGTTCAAATATCCCGAACTTCTTATTCGGGGCGCGCGTATACCCATCAAGGTTGGTTAACTGAAGACCAACGTTATTTTTTGATGAATGATGAGCAGGATGAACAAAATTTTGGTCATAACACCAAAACATACATTTGGGATTTACTTGAATTAACTGCTCCGCAATTGGTTGGTTCATATCTTGGCACTAAATCCTCTGTTGACCATAATTTGTATATCAAAGGAAATTTTGCTTATTTATCTAATTACAGCAGTGGTTTAAGCATAGTGGAGCTTACTGATATTGGCAATGGTGTATTAACTGAAGTAGCTAGTTTTGATACTTTTCCAGCTAATAATGCAGCTAACTTTGACGGTGCTTGGAGTAATTACCCCTATTTTGAAAGTGGTAATGTCATTGCAAGTGATGTTTCTGGAGGTTTGTTTATTTTAGATCCTCTGCTTTGTCCAACAACATCCCCGGCGGCTGATTTACTTGCACAGGCCAGTGGGGATAATAGTATTTCATTGACCTGGTCCGATTCATTAGAGGCAGGAGAGTCTTATTCTGTTTATCGTTCGGAAGGCGGTTGTGTTGCTGATAATTTTATCCAGATTGCTGATCAAATCACCGAAGAAGAATTCATAGATTTGACAGCATCAGGGTTGGTAGATGTAGGTTATAAAGTTTCGAAAGTCGATGCTGCAGGTGTGTGTGAATCCGAAAGAAGTAATTGTAGTGAAGCGCAAACAACTGGTATCTGTACAGCAGCACCTGCATTCAGTGGAATCAATGCTGTTAATGATAATGGTGAGAGCACTTGTAGTTTAAGAGTCGATTGGAGTGCGGCAACATCTTATTGTGGATCAAGTGTTAGTTATAACATTTATAAATCAACGGATGAAGCTTTTGTTCATGGCCCAGAAAATTTGGCAGTAGCTGGAATAACAGAACTCAATTGGGTCGATTTTGATGTGATGCATGAGCAAGAATATCACTATTTAGTAAAATCTGAAGATATGGGAAATTCTCAAGAAGATAACAATTTGTTGAAAATATCTAACAAACCTTTTGGTCTGCCTGTCAATGGAACATGGTCAACAGGTGCAGAAACAGGTGATATTGGTATAAGTCAGCTAAATAGACATGTGGGTTGGGATAAGGTGACAGATAACGTTTTTAATGGCGATAGAAGTTACTGGTCTCAAAATGAAAATAACGCATGTAATCAACTGACATCTGTGCCTTTGAGTTTAACTGATGGAGAATCATCTGATTTGAGTTTCTATACAACTTATGACATTGAAAGCAGATGGGACGGAGGTGTCTTTGAGCTCAGTGTCGCAGATGGGCCTTGGTTAAAACCAGCATTATCTCCTAATTATCCAGACACATTTAGAAGTAGTAACGACCAATGTGGATATGATGAAAATACTCCTGCATTTTCTGGGTTAAATGAGAGTTGGGTACAGCACACGGTGGACTTGTCAGCTTATGCAGGAGAAGATGTTAGAATTCGATTCAGTTATTCTACAGACGAAGCTGTTAATAACCCAGGTTGGTTTTTAGATGATATTGCTGTTTCGAATGTACAGATTCCAGGTGTTTGTGTAAACGTTGTGGATGATGTGATATTTATTGATGGTTTTGAGTTTTGAATGTAGTTGGTGTTTAATGACTTTGGAATGTGCCAATGTGTCAATCCTTACTCTTATGCCGGTGGGGGGGCTAATTGTTGGTAGTTATTAAACAATCTATTGATTAATAGCGAGCCCTCAAAAAGGTGGGTGAAAAACCAGATTCTTTTTATTTGGTTTTAATTTAAAGACCAGTTTCACTTTTAAGTGGTGAAATTGGTCTTTTATAAGAATTGATCTCAGTAATTGATTATTTATTTTTAACGTACTTTTCTAGCCATTCATGTTGTTCCCAAATCACATGTAAGATTGATTCTTTGGCACGGTAACCATGAGATTCTTTAGGTAACATGACCATCCTTGCGGTTGCGCCCAATCCTTTCAATGCATTGAAATACCGTTCTGTTTGCAGTGGATATGTTCCAGAGTTATTATCTGCTTCGCCGTGAATGAGCAATAAAGGCTGGTTCATGGTATTTGAATGCATGAAGGGAGACATGTTGTAGTAGATTTCTGGTGCTTCCCAATAACTTCTTTCTTCAGCCTGAAATCCAAATGGCGTGAGCGTCCTGTTGTAAGCCCCACTGCGTGCAATACCAGCAGCATAATCATCTGAGTGACTGAGCAAATTGGCGGCCATAAATGCACCATAGGAATGTCCGGCAACCCCAACGCGTTTGCGGTCAATATACCCTAATTTTTCCACTGCATCGATAGCAGCTCGGCCATTAGCTACAAGTTGTTTAATATAGGTGTCATTGGGCTCTTCATCACCCTCGCCAACGATTGGAAATGAGGCATCATCTAAGATGGCGTAACCTTGGGTCACCCAATATATCATTGAACCGTAATAAGGATAGGTGAATTCGTTGGGGTTGTTGGTGTTTTGCGAGGCGCTGTTTTTGTCTTTGAATTCGGTAGGGTAGGCCCATATGATCATCGGAAGTTTTGGTTTGTTCTCAAAGTCATAATCAGCCGGTAGGTATAAAGTACCAGAAAGTTCCAGACCATCTTCACGTGGGTATTTAATCAACTCCTTATGGATGCCGTCAATACTGGCAAATGGGTTCTCAAATTCAGTGATTCGGGTTAATGTATCTTGCTTGAAGTCACGAATGTAATAGTTTGGAAATTCAGTAGGTGATTCGATTCTGACCAGTATTTTGCCGGATTTTAAATCAATGGCATCATTTAAATCTTCAGCTTTATCGGTGTACTTTGATTGGTAGACCCGATTGGTTTCCTTGGTTTTCAGATTGTATTGATCAATAAATGGAAACTGACCTTGATCAGTGTAGCCATCACCCATTAAATATGTCATGCCCTCTTCGAGAAGAAGTACTTCCTCTCCCAGTGAGTTTCGGGTGGTGACAAAACTGCCTGGATCGTTGTATGCATCTTGATAATTTCTGACGTTCAGCTCAACCGGATTTTGGTCAAGGTTTGATGGATCGAATAAAGAGGTTCGAAGTTGTCGAGTATTCCACCAATAGTCATAAAAAATGGCATGATTTTTATCGCCCCAAGTGACTTGAGAATAACGGTCTTTGGTTTTGAATAATGACTCAGGTTGACCATTGAAAGGTGCTTTGACTTGAAACACTTCATCTCTGTACTCGACTTGGGTTTCAGGATCTCCTCCATCGAGTGCTTCGGCGTAAACCATGGTTGCCGGTTGATCAGTGCGCCACTGTAACCTTCTTTTACCTGTTCTGACAGCCATAAAGCCTTTGGGAATTTCTTCTACCAAGGGAACTTGATTGAAATCTGAAATTAATTGGCCACTGGTATCTAAAATTTGGGTTTGTTGTGGAAATCTGCGGAAAGGAACCAAGTAAGAAAAAGGACGCTTGACTTGTGTGACCGCCACATAATTCCCGTCAGGTGAGAAGTCAACACTGGTATACATGGCACTGGGTAACCAAGGTTTGGTTTTACCTTTTAAACTGACTTCAACCAATTCAGCATGTGCCAATTGTTCAAAGTTAAGCTCATCATTGGGGTTTTTTAACAAATCTTGATAAGTGCGATTTTGGGCTTTTGAGCCATCACTGTTAGAAACTGTAGGTCCTATGGGGACGGCGTTGGCGGAATCTATTAATGCTTTTCTGTCTTGAGGTAAAAATTTAACCAACAACGACTCGTCATTCTTGAACCATTGGATCACTGATCCCATGTTGGCATTTAGTTTGGCTTCTGTCAGGCGTTTGGCCTGCAAATTAGTTAAATCAACATACCACAGTTCAACGCCTTGTTCAGTGGTGTGAGTGAATGCAATTTTGGATTCATCATTTGACCAATTGAAGTTGGCTAATCTGGGCTCTTTA
>CALDFB010000092.1 GCA_937942365.1 uncultured Marinicella sp.
AAAATAAACTTAATTTTTGGCTTTGGCGGCTTCTTTGACAAAGAAGAAATCAGTGAAAAAGAAATTGAAAAACTTAAATCCGGCGACATGTTGGAAAGCACTTTCAATGAATTCTCAGAAAACTCAGAGTCACTTTTTAAATCCTTGATTGATGAAAGAGACCAGTTTATGGCAGCCAGATTACAACATGCCATCGAAAAACCTACTCAACTATCGCCAAAAAACGTTTTAGTAGTGATTGGGGCTGGTCACTTAAAAGGTTTATCTAACTATTTACAAAAAACCATCGACTCAGAGAAAAAAATAAACGAACTTAATACCCTTCCCCCAAAATCAACTTGGATCAAATTTTTGCCTTGGTTAATTACCTTTGTTATCATTTCAGGATTTGTCTGGGGGTTTGCTACCAATAAAGAACTCGGTTTTGACTTAATTAAAACTTGGTTTATTTATAATGGTGTATTATCAGGAATTGGTGCTGCAATAGCAGGAGGACACCCTCTGACCATACTTGCTGCCATAGTAGCAGCGCCCTTCACTTCCCTCAACCCTGCGATAGGTGCGGGTATGGTTGCGGCCTTGGTTGAGACTATGATCAGAAAACCCAAAGTTCAAGACTTTGAAGCCCTCCAGCAAGATGCCATGCAAATCAAAGGTTGGTGGAAAAACCCTGTCACACGTGTGCTGTTGGTATTTATACTCACCAATTTAGGTTCTGCCATAGCTACATGGGTTTCGGGTTTTAAAATATTTAATCAGTTGATCTAAGATGAGCACGTTAAACATAGGGCCATATCACATAGAACATCCAGTTATGCTGGCACCAATGGCTGGTGTAACGGACAGACCTTTTCGCCAACTGTGTAGAAACCTGGGGGCATCATATGCCGTATCTGAAATGCTCAGTTGTGACTTGTCACTGCTGAAAACTGCAAAAACTCAATACCGCATGAATCATGACGGAGAACCCGGACCCATAGCTGTTCAGATTGCTGGTTCTGACCCAAAAAAAATGGCAACAGCTGCGCAATTCAATGTTGATAATGGAGCACAAATCATAGACATCAACATGGGCTGTCCACAAAAAAAAGTAGCAAAAAAAAAGTGTGGTTCCGCATTATTGAGCGATCCAAGGTTAGTGGCTGATATTTGCCGTCATGTGGTGAATGCAACCCAAGCTCCGATTACCCTAAAAACCAGGCTGGGTATTGACAGTGATCACAAAAACATTATGGAAATAGCACACATAGCTGAACAAGCAGGAATCACTGCCCTATTTATTCATGGTCGTACCAAAGAACAAAAATACCAAGGACGCAGTGAGTATGATTTAATTGCAGCAGTGAAAAAACAAATTTCTATTCCAGTGATAGCCAATGGAGACATTGATTCACCAGAAAAAGCCTTGGCTGTTATTAAACAGACTCAATGTGATGCCATCATGATTGGTCGAGCAGCACAAGGTAACCCCTGGATATTTGAACAAGTGAATAGCTATTTAACCACTGGTCAAATACCCAAAAAACCCAGCCAAACTGAAATCATCCAAGTCATGTATGAGCATATTAAGAACTTGCATGATTTTTATGGCCCGATTACCGGATGTCGCATTGCAAGAAAACACATCAAATGGTTCTTAAAAGGCTTAGATTTGGATCCCATAACCTGTAAATTAATGAAAATTAAAAGTGCAGAGGAACAATTATTGTTCATTAATCAAAACTTACTACATAAGGTGGCATGATGAGTATTCTTAACTGGTTCAACAAACCCAAATGGCAAAACCCCAACGAACAAGTCCGTTTAACTGCAATTCAAAACAGTGCTGATGCTGAATTAATCAAAGCTTTACCTGAAATCGTAACTAACGACCTCAGTGAAAAAGTTCAAAAAACAGCACTCAACCGAATTGAAGCACCTCAAATTTTATTAAGCATCAGTCAAAATCACCTCAATAAATCCATCCAACAATTAGCCAATAAAAAACTGGTTAGTTATTTCAAATCTGATGACCAAGAAAAACAGCTTGAAATATTTCAAAGTATCACTGATACCGAGACTATTAAACGCATTGCCCAATATGCACACAGCAAAAAAGTCAGAGAACTGGCTTTAAAACAGATCAAACAACAAGGCTTGTTAGGTGAGTTGTTACTCAGCGAAACAGAACTTGATTTGCAACAATTGATCATCAGCCAAATTAAACAACCCAGCACCCTAACTAAGTTGCTCAAAAAAACCGAAAAAAAGCACAAGAATCTTAAGCAGTTAATCCAAGATAAATTGAGTTCAAATAAGCCAGAAGATTACAACGGTCAAGCCACAGAATTGTGCATTGCATTGGAAGAAGTGGTACATGGCAGAAATAAACAAATTGACTTAAAAGCGATTGATAATGATTGGCAAAATTTAGAGAATAAAATTCCAGAATCAATCAAAATGCGATACAACGGCGCACTGGCAGCGGCAAAAATGATCCTGGATCCAGAACATCGTAATCAATTTCTAAAAAAACAAAAACAGCAACGAGCAATCGCACAATTGAATGAGTTAGAACAGTTACTGAATAGACAAAGTAATTGGTCACTGAAGCTGGCACAAAGTAATCTCACTAAGTACCAAAGCATTTCAGCTGAAGACTTAAATCAAGATCAAAAAGAACGTTTTAAGATTGCCCAAGATCAATTGATCAGCATCAGAGATGGGATCCAGAAAGAGCAACAGATACCAGTCGCAGCCACTGACACTCTGGATCAAATCAATCAGTTGTTGTCTCAAACCATAGTCCAGCCCAATCAATTAAAAAAATATAAAAACCAATGGCAAAAGGCCACAAAAAACGTCAAAGCCAGTGAAGCATTGAATTTAATTAATGAACAATTCAATCAAGCCTGTCTGAAACTGGCAGAAAAGATTGAACAATCTGCCAAACTGCGTGACAAAGCAGCCGAAGAAGCAGTCGCAATGATTGAACCAACCATTATTCAAATCAAAGAAGGCCATTTGTTGAAAGCTAAAAACATGAGCAATCAAATAGCCGAGCATAAAAAAACAGCTGGGTTCCAACACCCGATCATCAAAAAGAACAAATACCAATTAGACAGTGTTTGGCAACAACTGAAAGATTTGAGAAACTGGCAAAAATGGAGCAATGATAAAGCCAGACAAGACATCATTAACGAATTACATGCAATGATTGGTAAAGGCCAACATCCAGATGCCGTATTGAAAAAACTCAAAGATTCAAATGAACGCTGGTATGCATTGGAAGACATGGAAAAATTACCAGGTGATAAATTTTCAAGTCGTAATCAAAAAATGTGGCAAGAATTCAGGGTGGTTTCAAAAGCTCTATTCGAACCCACACAGCCATTTTTTGAAAAACGCAATGAACAACAAGATTCATATTTAGAGTCAATTCAGGCTCACATTCAGAACATGAATGACATTGATTTAAATGAAGCCCCAGAGAAAGACTTGGCGAGTATGAACAGAGAAGCCATTAAACACCTTAAATCACTCGATAAGTTACCCCCTAAACAACGTGGAGCTATGGCTAAAAAACTCCGTGCTGCCATCAACCGAATAGAAAAACAACTCAATGAATTTTATAGTTCGGGTGAAAGTAAAAAATTAAAGTTAATTGCACAAGCTCAGCAATTGGTTGATATTGAAGACAATCAAGAAGCCATAGAAACAGCAAAAAACTTACAACAACAATGGAAATCTGCCGGTGTGGTCAAACAACATATCGAACGGAAGCTTTGGAAAAAATTTCGCAAGGCGAATGATGCTGTTTTTAATCGCCGAGATGCGGAAAAACAACAACAGCAAGATGAATATCAGGCACAAAGAAAAATAGCGCAAGACATGCTCAATGAATTCAACAAAGAATTAAAACAAACCAAAAGCATTGATGCGCTACAAAGCCTTAAAGCAGATATCAACAAAAGATGGCATGATTCGGACAAACCTGAAAAACTATTACAAGTTGAGTATCAACATTTGTTACAAAACATTGACCAACAAGTTAAGTCGATACAGCTCAAAACTGCACTTAAACAATATAAAGACAAACAAAAATTGGATAAAATTTTCAGCCAATTTGAACAAGGCAAAATTGATGTGGATCAGAAAATTGAGCAGTCCAAGAAATTGGTCAGTGATGAGTTAAACACGTATTTTGCTGAACGTGATTCAAATCAGGTTGATTCAGACTACCTGGCAGCTCAACTGATTCAAGCAGAATTTATCACCGGATTAGAAACACCTCAAGCTTTCATAGAAGACCGTATGGCTTATCAAGTTAAAGTACTGTCAGAAAGGATGTCAGGAGAACATGCAGTTTCCGATCACCAACAAGCTGCCACATGGTTAAACCATTGGTTCTTATTACAAAAATCAGATACAGACTTTATCAAGAACAACAAGAAACGAATTAAAAATGCCATCAAAGCGATGATTGAGTTGATGATTGAATAAACGCATTAGATTTGCACGCCCAACTCTGATGTGATTGATATGTGACCATAGACACATACCTTGGTTATATACAATCTCTATAATAGATCGGTTAAATTAAAAACAGCGAGGACACATGAAAAAGACCTTATTACTCACAAGTTTGTCATTAACTTTAATGGCTTGTAACCAAAAAATGGTGAAAGAGCAGCCTGTCGCTATGGCTGAAAAAGTCAGCTCAGGTATTACCTTAGATAACATGAATAAAAACGTCCGGGCCCAAGATGATTTTTATCAACATGTCAATGGCAAATGGTTGAATGAATTTGAGCTACCAGCCGATAAATCTAATTATGGTGCATTCACAAAATTAGCCGAACTCAGTCGCGAGCGAGTTAAAGACATCATCAACGATGTATCAAAAACGAACAACCTCCAAGGCAGCTCAGAACAAAAAATTGCCGATATATACCGTGGTTTTATGGATACAGAAACCATCAATGCCAAAGGCATAGCCCCTTTGAAAGGTGAGTTGGATAAAATAGACGTCATCAAAGATCGTAACAGTTTAAGTGAATACTTAGGATATGCAGGCATCTATAATTCATCACCATTGGGAATGTTTGTTTCAATCGATCAAAAAAAGTCTGATGAACACATTGTATATTTCAGCCAAAGCGGTTTAGGCTTACCCAATCGTGATTATTACTTTAAAGATGATGAAAAATCACGAAACATTCAACATAAATATCGACAACATATAACCAACATGTTTTCATTGGCTGGAATCAGTAATCCCAAAGCAGCGATGATGAAAGTTTATAACATAGAAAAAGACTTGGCTGAGGGACAGTGGACCCCTACTCAGAATCGAAATCGAGACAAAACCTACAATAAATACAGCTTTGCTGATTTCACTGCCAAGGTGCCCAACATTAATTGGAATGCCTGGTTAACACACACCATGATTAATAAACCAGAACAAGTGGTCGTTAGACAACCTTCTTACCTCGACACAGTCAATGAAGTGATTGGCAATTACTCTGTTGAAGACTGGAAACATTATTACAAGTGGCACTTAATATCTAATGCAGCAACATTCTTAAGTGCTGATTTTGATGCAGAAAACTTTTCTTTTTATGGCACAGTTTTATCTGGCACCACAGAACAAGAGCCACGCTGGAAACGAGGCGTTGATTTAGTTAATGGCTCTACTGGTGAATTAGTCGGTAAAGTTTATGTTAAATCTCATTTCCCGCCTGAAGCTAAAAAGCGGATGGTTGATATGATCGAGAATCTACGTGATGCCTATGGCCAAAGTATCAAGGACCTAGATTGGATGGGTGAAGCAACAAAAGTCAAAGCATTGGAAAAACTGGCTAAATTTGATCCTAAAATAGGATATCCAGATGTATGGCGTGATTACAGCAAGTTAAATATCTCAGGTAAAGATTTGATCGCTGATATGAAAGAATCAAGGCGTTTTTTCACCCACAGAAATCGCAGCAAGTTAGGTCAACCAATCGACCGTAATGAGTGGGGTATGAATCCACAAAGGGTTAATGCCTATTACAACCCCACTAAAAATGAAATTGTATTTCCGGCAGCCATATTGCAAAAACCTTTCTTTAACTTGGTTGCTGATGAAGCGGTCAACTATGGAGGCATTGGTGCAGTCATAGGTCATGAAATGGGCCATGGCTTTGATGATCAAGGCTCTAAGTATGATGGGGATGGTAATTTAAAAAATTGGTGGACTGACGAAGATCGAGATAATTTTGAAGTGCTTGCTAATAAACTTGTTAAACAATACGATGGTTTCACCGTAGTTGATGGTACGCCAGTTAAAGGCCAATTTACACTCGGTGAAAACATTGGAGATTTAAGCGGTCTATCTATTGCTTACAAAGCATTCAAAGCCAATTATACTGACAATCGCATCATCGATGGCTATACCCCAGAACAACGATTCTTTATGGGGTGGGCTCAAGTTTGGATGCGTAAATACCGTGACGAAGAACTATTAAGGCGCATTGACACAGATACGCATTCACCTTCTGAGTTCCGTGCCAACGGTATTTTGAGAAACCTGCCTGAGTTTTATGAAGCCTTTAACGTTAAACCGGGTGATGGCATGTACTTACCCCCAGAAGAACGGGTTAAGATTTGGTAATACCCTCTAATATGAATACAAAGGCGGCTTTAAAAACCGCCTTTTTTTATGCGCCGAAAAAACTCATTAAAAATTAATTTAAATTATTTAACCCCTTTATGGTCTCAATACGTATATAGCTTGTAATTACTAACTAAGGAGTTTTTCATGAATAAAATAATTACGTTCTCACTGGTCCTTTTATTGACTGCTTGTGCAGGTAACAAAGAACAGCATACCCCTGAAGAAAAAGTTGCTCAAAACAATAAAGAATATGAAGTAATCCCAGAATTCACTGAATTGGCCAAATTGGAGGAAGATATTACCGTCACAGGTAGTCGCGTAAAAAAAGCCAATACGCCATCACCAGCCATGTCTTTAGATACGATGCTCAGAACAGTAGGAAACGTATCTTCAATAAATGCAATGGAACAAAAAGATCGCGAAAACTATGAACACTTTGAAAGTCACACCATACAATCTGTATTAAACAATCCAATATCTACTTTCAGTATCGATGTGGATACTGGTTCATACGCCAACGTTCGCAGAATGTTAAATCAAGGTCAAATTCCTCGTCAAGACGCAGTCAGGGTTGAAGAAATGATTAACTATTTTTCCTACGCCTATGAAACACCCAAAGGCATGGAACAACCTTTTTTAGCGAATACAGAATTAGCTCCCTCACCTTGGAATCCTGAAGCTCATTTATTGCATATTGGCATCAAAGGTTACGACAAACCTGTTTCAGAAAGACCTGCAGCCAATCTGGTATTTTTAGTTGATGTGTCTGGCTCAATGAACAGTCCAGATAAAATCGGTCTATTGAAGTCTTCTTTAAAACTGCTGACCAAACAAATGACGGCTGAGGATCGCGTTTCAATGGTAGTCTACGCAGGAGCTGCTGGAGTGGTTCTTGAGCCCACTGCTGGAAATAACCAAGCCAAAATTGCAACCGCTTTAGATCAATTAAGTGCCGGTGGCTCTACCAACGGCGCAGCAGGTATTCACCTTGCTTACCAATTGGCAGAACAAAATTTAATTAAAGATGGTATCAACCGTATCCTGATTGCTACTGATGGCGATTTTAATGTGGGCACAACCAACTTTGAAGCATTAAAAGAGTTGGTAGAAGAAAAACGTAAAAAAGGTGTCTCCTTAACGACACTTGGCTTTGGTACCGGGAATTACAATGATCATTTAATGGAGCAATTGGCTGACGTGGGTAATGGTAACTATGCATATATAGACACGATTAAAGAAGCCAACAAAGTATTGGTTAATCAAATCAACTCAACATTATTTACCATAGCCAAAGACGTAAAAATCCAAGTTGAGTTCAATCCAGAAGTGGTTACTGAATATAGACTGGTTGGTTATGAAAACAGGCAGTTAAACACAGAAGATTTTGATAATGACAAGGTAGATGCGGGCGAAATAGGCTCAGGACATACAGTGACCGCCATTTATGAAATCGTATTACAAGGTAACCAAGGGTGGCTGAGCGAATCAAGGTATCAAAAGAATGTGGTGTCAAAAGCCAATACTGATGAGATTGCATTCCTTAAAATCAGATACAAACAACCTGATGCTGACACCAGCCAATTATTAGAATGGCCTATCATGAAAAAGAACATCAAAGATTTAGATAAGGTATCTGACGAATTTAAATTTGCAGCATCAGTGGCAGCATTTGGACAAATTTTACGTGAAGGAACTTATTTAAAATCATTTGGTTATGATGACATCTTAACACTTGCTCGAAATTCTAAAGGACAAGATCAATTTGGCTACAGAGG
>CALDFB010000093.1 GCA_937942365.1 uncultured Marinicella sp.
TTTTCAATCAACAATGGTGAGTCATTGTTACAAATTTGAGCAATCAACTGAGTTGATGAGATGATTTTTTTGATTTCATTTTGATGAGGTGAAATGCCTAATAAAACCTCATAAAAAATGACACCAATCGAATAGATATCAGCTCGTGTGTCAACCGTAAAGTTAAAACAACCGATTTGTTCAGGGCTTGAATACTGCGGGGTACCAACAAATTCGCCTGATTGGGTATGTAATGTCAGGTTTGATAGCTTTTTTTGCATTGATTTTGCCACACCAAAATCAATGATTTTTACCAAATGATCCTGGTTAGATACATTTTTGACAATGATGTTTGCTGGATTTAAATCTCGATGAATGATGCTCTTTTGATGGGCGTGTAATAAACCATCACAGACTTGCAAAAATAGTTTACCACGATCTTTGATACTTAATTGAGCAGCGTCACAATATTCAGTTATGGGCTGACCTTCAACATATTCCATGACAAAATAGGGCAAACCTGAATCTAAACTCCCTGTTTCGAAGATCGAGGCCACATTGACATGATTAATCATTGCCAAAGCTTGTGACTCAGCCCTGAATCGAGCCAAAGCCATGTCTGTTTCCATTTCTTTTTTTAACAATTTAAGGGCAACCAATCGTTCCACCGGATGAAACTGTTCAGCCAAATAAACCGTGCCCATACCTCCTTCGCCTATTTTTTCCAGTAACTTAAAGGGACCTATTTGCCTGTTTAACTTATTAGACGCTAAGTCTGATGGTGGTCGATGTTGATCTTTGTGTTTATTTAACAGTGTAGTGAGTTGTTCTAATACCTGTTGAGATTTAAGTCGGTTTCCTGGGTTCAGTGCTGTACATGCTTTGATGACTTCATGTAATTCTGAATCAGAAATTTGATTGCTCCATTTTTCATCAAAATCAACTTGTAGGTCTCCGGTCATTACCTTAAAAATCATTATGCCTAAAGCATAAACATCTGAGGCCTGACTGGCAGTTACGCCTTCAATCAATTCAGGGGCAGTATACTCTGAGCGTTTAAAAGGAACGTCTATTAACTCATCTAATCCCAGCTTGTCCTTGACTATTAATGGATCAAGTGCTGCCATGGAAAATCCACCAATTTTGGCATATTTAGTCCCTTCAACTTCATCTATATAAACTGTATCTGGACCAAGATTTCGGTGCACCATACCTGATTGATGAATAGTTACAAGTGCACCGGACCATTGACTCAACAAACCCAGCCTTTCTGTTTTATTGATCAAAGACAGACCACTTGAATTTTTAACCCAACTGGCCAGACTACCCAGGATGCTGTAAGGCAAAATCATGTAGCCAGGCAAATCACCTAAATATGATTCTTCAATGGTTAATAATGAATCATTTTCAGTGTTTTCACTCAGATACTTCAGCAGTTTATATTCTTGTAACAACAAACTTTGGCTTTCTTTGTTGGTACAAAATCGTAACTCTTTAAAGTGTTTTGCTCCCGTTTGAACCTTCCAAGTCTCAACCTGCCTTGAACTTGATAACAACTCAGTTAACTTCCAGTCAGGTTTTTCTGGCAGCTGATAATTCACAGAAAGCTGTTGTTCAATAGCAGATTGAACAACTGACACAGTGCTATTCAATTGATAGCCTTGGCGGGGAATGGTTCTGATTATGGGGCTTGATTTATCATCATCACTCAGTGTGTTTCTCAAGTCTGAGATCACTCTGGTCAGGCCTTTTTCACCTACTATGGCATTATGACTCCATAATTCTTCAATAAATTCGTCACGACTGACCACACCATGATCTGCACTGATTAACAACGCCAATACCTCTAACTCTTTTCTTCTGATTCGCTTACTTTCATGATTGAACTTAATGGTGCCATTGATGGGGTCAATATGGCGTCCAGCAATCTGATAAGGGTGATCTAAAAAGGTGTTATCTACTTCAGTCAATGTTATACCTAGTCAAGATCTTAAAAATATATATTAACACCTCAGGTCATAACTTATTGTGAGGTCTTTCAATAAATCATAGATTTTAACAACAATCATGAATTTTATTTAATCAATATCGTGTTTGAGAGCCATTCGTGAAACCATTGCTTTTTAACTCCTAAGGCATATACATTCATCAAGATCATTATCATCGCCATCAAAAAAAATAAGATTGATTCAAAATCCATCGCTCCCATGTAATAGACACATGTTAAAGACATGAGAAACAGCAACGTTCTGATTAATATTTTAGATTTACTGGGTCTGTTCAGGTAGTGATCATAAACTTGGATGTCGTGCGCTTTTTGCCCTATTGATTGATGTTTAGATGACATTTGACCGACCATCAAATTCAATCCAAAACAAGAAAACCAAACCAGCTCGGCATAATCATGAAGGTTAAAAATATTCGCTAAAATCATGGTGGAAAAATAAGCTACGCCCACATCAACACCGAATGCCAGAAATCGACTCATAAAACCCGCTTTACTTTTATGGTTTTTATTCGCAGGGTCATAATTAATGAGATTAAAAATATGCTCAAAATAGACTGGCTCAATCGATGCTTCATAGGCTTGCCAGTTTGACTCCCAATGAAACACTTCTTCAAAGTATTGCAACACTTCAGGCGGTATCAGCAGTATCTTATTTTGCTTTAACTGAAAAAAATTATACTCAGCAACTTTATAAAACATTTTTTTAGCCACTTCATCCCGGATTTCAAAACCTTGAATGTCATGAAATTGAGCCAAAAAACTCCAGTTGCCTTTGTCTAATTTATTATAGATGGTATCGAAAACCATCAGATGTGTTTGTGCAAAAAGCGCTGCTGCAATTTGTTGGTCATCATTGGATAAATCATCAACTTCAGGCAGTAATTCAGTTAACTGGCTCTCAACTTCTATTGATTCATACTTAACTTCTGAGGTCACATCAACTTCATGTTCATCTAAGTAACCTGAATCACTTCGTACCTTACTTGTTTCTTGGCTCAATTCAGAATTGACTGATGTTGTATCAACGTTGTGCTGATGGATATTCTGAGTTAGTGATGAAGCTGATTTTGCGACTGTATCAGCAGCCTTTGTTTGCTTCTTAAACTTTAAAGCATATTGATAAGCTTGATTGATTTCTTGAAATTTTTCAGGTGCTTCATCAGGACGGTATTGACGGATTAGTTTCGCATAGGCCTTTTTGATGACTTTTTTATCATCTGTTTCTTCTATACCAAGCACATCCCATGGGTACATCAGATCCATCGATTTGCATCAAATGATTCTAATGCGTCGGACATGTCTTTAATGGCTTGTACAATAATTTTCGGATCTTGCGAATGAATTTCTGCTTGAAATTTCTCTATCAGCAGATTGATCTCGTGCCTTTCTTCATCAAGACTGTTTTCAAAAATACTTTCCGCCCGCCACATGATTTCTTTGACCGCTTCGTTGTCCTTGGGATGTACTTTTAATACAGATAATTTGTCTTTGGAAGCTTGTATTTGTTCTGGGCTGAGTTCTTGTGGAGAATTGTTAATCAATAAGTGAGCAGTTTCACCCGTTGATTCAACCTCAGCATCTACTTCTAAGATGCCATTTATGTCATAACTGATGCGCAGATCAATACGTTGCATGCCAGCTTTGTCTTTAGGAACGCTGACTTCAAATTCACCCAGCTTGATGTTGTTCTTAACCAATCGACTCTCACCTTGATAAATACCCATCTGCAATCTGGTCTGATTGTCATTGACAGTCACATAGCTTTGTACTCGACTGGCTGGTACCACAGTATTGCGTTCAATGATGGGTGAAAAAGTTAAACTGTCATCATAAACACTGTTCCCAACCACACCTGTGCCAAGTGTGTAAGGGCATACATCTGTTAAAACCACATCGGACAAATCTTTATCTTTGCCTTTCAAAGCGGCTTGAATCGCCGCACCGTGAGCAATGGTTAAATCAGGGTCAATATCAGTTCTGGGAATTTTTTTAAAGATTCGCGTCACCAATGTACGTAAAAATGCCAGTCGACTCGAGCCACCCACCAAAATAACTTCATCGATTTCATCCGGTTTCAATTGAGCATCTTTCAAACACAATTCAATTGACTTGATGATTTTTTTAATCAAGGGCTGGCATGCTTTTTCAAACCTTTCTGCATCAATCATAACTTCATTTTGAGCTTTTTGTATAAAAGGCTCAATTACAGGATTTTTATTGATTTCTTTTTTAAAGAGCTCCATCCTCGATATGATTGATTGCTTATCTTCAGCTTTAAGTTTATTGAATTTAACACCCACTTTCTCACAGTAAAGATCAATCAAAACTTGTAAGAAATCTTCGCCACCCAAGTGATTGTCACCTCCAGATGCTTTGACCTCTAAAATATCATCAAAATACTCCATGATTGAAACATCAAAGGTACCACCACCCAAATCAATGATCATAAAATCGGTATATTCAGGCTTGTTTTGTAGTCCATAGGCAATTGCAGCTGCGGTTGGCTCATTGATTAATTTTTCCACTTTAAGGCCAATCATCTCAGCTGCTTGCATGGTGGCTTTTCTTTGTATACCGTTAAAATATGCTGGCACCGAAATAACTGCTTCAGTGACTTTTTCCTGGGTATATGCTTCTGCATCTGACACCATCTTTTTCAACACCAATGATGACAATTCAACAGGTGTGTATTTTTTGCCATGAATCTTATAGCTCTTTTCAGTTCCCATGTATCGTTTGAAATGAGCGACCGTCTCTTTTGGAAATAAAGTGGCTCGTGTTCTGGCAGATTTACCGATGTGTATGGTACCGTCTTTTTCAAAGCTCACACAAGAAGGGGTTAGAAACTCGTCAAAACTATTGGGGATAATGGTGACGCTCTGGTCAAAATAGATGGCACAAACAGAATTAGTTGTCCCTAAATCAATTCCTAGTATCATGATGGTGCTCATCCTTTTTACAAAATCATATTTATACCAGAAACTCGAATCTTTTTCAGTATACGATTAACCTTGATACGATTTTAGGAATAATTTTTTAACTTTCAATGTTCCAGATTTATCCAAATCACCCATCCCTAGAAATTTAGCTTGGGCATCATACAATCGATACCTTTTTGCTGAACCTTCACATGCAATAGTTTTGCCGTGAATTAAATCTTGTGTCTGTTGATCGTTGAGTATTATTTGAGGGTATTCGACCAATGCTTGATCCATTGGAATGATGTGTTTTTGTAGCGCTTCACTTGTTTGTAGTTGTTCCAAAGTCAGCATGTCATCGCCACTGAAAATACCAGTTTGCGTTCGGTGCAATGCAGACATATGAGCCACTGTTCTCAGTTTTGCAGCAAAGTCCTCTAACAAAGTTCTGATGTAGGTGCCTTTAGATACCTTGATTTCAAAATCAATGAAGTCTTTGTGGTTTTCAATCATTCTAAAGTCATGAATGGTCACTGGCCTTGGCGGTCTATCTACAGTTTTTCCTTGTCTGGCCAAATCATACAAACGCTGTCCGTTGTGGTGAAGTGCTGAGTACATGGGAGGAATTTGCTCAATATCACCCGTTAATTCGCCACAAGCTTTTTTTATTTCTTCATCTGTAACTTGAGTTTTATTGGACGTATTAATAATTTCACCAGTGGCATCTCCGGTATCAGTTTGAATCCCAAGCACACACCTTGCCAGGTAGGTTTTATCCGAATTAATCAGGAGGTGCGCTACTTTGGTCGCATCACCAAAACAACAAGGCAATAAACCTGTTGCCATTGGATCTAAATTTCCGGTATGACCCGCTTTTTTAGCTTTAAATAGATGACGGACTTTTTGTAATGCCAAATTGGAAGAAATGCCTTTGGGTTTATTCAACAACACAATACCGTGCAAATCAGGGTAATTTTTTTTGGCAGATCTTTTTTGTGCCATAGGCTAATCAGCTTTTGACTACTTTACACTTCGTCGTCTGGAAATTTAGGGTCGGTGGCACGTGCTTTTTGAATCAAATGCTCCAACTTGCGGCCATATTCTAAAGAGGCATCGTATTTAAACCTCAACTCAGGCACTTTACGGGTATTGATTTGTTGCGCCATGATTTTCCTGAGGTGTTTGGCATTCAAACTTAATGTCTGAATCGCTAATTTTTCTTGAGAAGGATCTAAGGTATTGATATATACAGTTGCCACAGACAAATCTCTGGTCACTTCTACATCTGAAATGGTGATAAAAGAAGTGTCTTCATCAGGTAAATTTTGATGAATGGCAGTAGCCAATGTCCTACGCAAATGCGCAGCCACTCGATCACTTCTTTTAAAATCTCTGTGTCCCATAGTCTATTTATGCTTAATCTAATGTCCTTTGGACTTCAGTTCGCTCATAACATTCAATCTGATCACCAGGTTGCACATCTTTGTACTGTTTAACACCTATACCACACTCGGTTCCAGACTTGACTTCTTTGACATCATCTTTATGTCGCCTGAGGGATTCTAGCTCACCTTCAAAGATAACCACATTATCACGCAAAACACGAATGGGGTTATCACGACGAACCACGCCATCTTCAACCAAACAACCCGCAATGGTTCCAAATTTAGATGATCTGAACACGTCTCTGACATCAGCTACACCAATGATTTCTTCTTTGATCTCTGTACCTAAGATACCAGTCACAGATTGTTTAACCTGATCTATCGCTTCATAGATGATACTGAAATAATGTAAGTCTAAATCACTTTCCTTGATGAACTCCCTTGCTGCTTTATCAGCCCGCACATTAAAGCCAATGATGATGGCACTGGATGCAGCAGCTAATTGCGCATCGGCATTGGTAATGCCACCAACACCTGACGAAATCACATTAACATTCACATCGTCGTTAGAAATACTTTCCAAAGATTCACGCAAGGCTTCTACTGAACCTTGAACATCAGCTTTAACCAACAAATTAACTTCTAACTTGGCCTCTTGCCCCATTTGAGACATCAAGTTTTCTAACTTGGCAGCCTGTTGTCGTTTCAAACGTGTTTCACGTTCGCGTTCACGGTGTTCTTGTGCCGCTTCTCTGGCATGTTTCTTATTTTTAACAATCAAGAATTCATCACCCGCAATGGGCACACCTGATAGTCCCAATACCACAGCTGGTATGGATGGTCCTGCTGAATTGATGTCTTTTCCATTTTCATCAATAAGACTCCTGATGCGGCCAAATTGTTCACCACACAGGATCATATCGCCTTTTTTCAAAGTTCCTGACTTGACCAAAACAGTGGCTACAGGCCCACGGCCTTTATCCAGTGATGACTCAACCACAATACCTGAGGCATCCGAGTCTTTCACTGCTTTTAATTCCATCACTTCAGCTTGTAGTGAAATGGCATCCAGTAAGTTATCAATGCCTTGTCCTGTTTTTGCAGAAACCTCTATAAATTGAACATCACCGCCCCAATCCTCAGGTACCACTTCATGACCAGCCAGATCTTGTTTCACTTTATCTACATTGGCTTCTGCTAAATCAACCTTATTAACGGCAACAATCAAAGGCACACCCGCAGCCTTGGCATGTTTAATACCTTCTTCTGTTTGTGGCATCACACTGTCATTGGCAGCTACCACCAAAATAACAATATCAGTCACTTGCGCACCACGAGCTCGCATGGCTGTGAATGCCGCGTGACCAGGCGTATCAATGAAAGATATCACACCTTTTTCAGTTTCGACATGATAAGCACCGATATGCTGCGTGATTCCACCGGCTTCTTTATCTGTTACTTGAGTTTTACGAATGTAGTCTAATAACGAAGTTTTTCCATGATCAACATGACCCATCACAGTAACCACAGGAGGTCTGGTTTCTGCATTTTCTTCATCAATGTTCTTCTCTGACTCTTCTTTTAAAACTTCAGCTTTACTTTGCACCACTGCTTCTTCAGCGATATGGCCCATTTCTTCTACAACCAAAATAGCGGTATCTTGATCCAATGGCTGATTGATGGTGACCATCATGCCCATTTTCATCAGAACCTTGATAATGTCACCAGCTTTGATTGACAATTCTTTGGCTAAGTCAGCAACAGTTATGTTTTCTGGAATGGCAACCGTTTTAACCACCGGTGCAGCGGGTTTTTGAAATCCATGTTCACTGCTGGCATTGGCTGCAGGGCGAACGGCTTTACGTTCTTGTTTACCATATGATTTCCCACCTTGAACATGCAGTTGTTTTCTGCCATAGCGGGTATTTGAACGATTATCAGTCTTGCCTTTTTTCGCTGTATTGGCGCGGCCTGCTGTGTTGTCTTGTTCTTTTTTCTTTCTATTAGCGCGATCTGTGATGGCTTTCTGAACTTGTTGATTAACCAATTCATCATGACGTTTTTTCTTTTCAGCTTCTTCGTCAATAGCTGGTTCTGGTTCTACTTCTTTTTCTTCTGCTTTATCTTCAGAAACTTCAGTGGCTTGTGCAGGTGAATCATCATTGGCTTTTTCTTTTTCACCTTGTTCAGCTTCAGTATCACTCTGGGCTTTTGCTTGTTCAGCCATATCTGCTTGCTCTTTTTCTGATGCCAAGCGTTCTTTTTCAGCTTGCTCAAGTGCCAAAGCTGCTTGTTTTTCCTTTTCTTGTTCTGCCAACTCAGCAGCGGCAGCCGCTTGTTTTGCCTTTTCTTCGGCTTCAAGTTGAACCTTTCGCTCATCCAAGGCTTGTTGTGCAGCTAAACGCTCTTGCTCTATTTCAGCCACCTCAGTTTGGCTGGGGCCAGTGGTTAATTTCTTTTTCTTGACTTCGATGTTAATACTTTTGGTTTTAGCCATTCCACTGCTGCCACTGGAAACGCGTAAAACTTCAGTCGATTTTCTCTTCAATACCACTTTTTTTCGAGGCGTTAAGCTTTTCTTGTCTTTACCATGAGAGCCTCGCAAAAACTCAAGCAACTTAACTTTAGACTCATTGCTGATGCCATCATCTTCGGAGCTTGCAGGAATGCCTGCGCTGGCCAGTTGCTCCATTAATTTCTCAGAGGAAATTCCCAAAACACCAGCTAATTGTTTTACTGTTACATCAGACATCTGTTGTCTCCTGTTGTTCTTTTATTCGATACCACTATTTATTCAAACCAATGTTGTCTGGCTTCCATGATTAAATCAGAAGCTTCTGCTTCTTCCATATCAACTAACTCCAGCAACTCATCAGTGGCCAAATCGGCTAAATCATCTCTGGTTCTGATCCCTTGATCTGCCAAAATATAGGCTAATTTATCATTCATCAACTCTAAACCCAGCATATCATCAGCAGGTTTTTTGTTTTCAAGCTTTTCTTCTTTAGCAATCATTTGGGTCAGCAGTGCATCTCGGGCACGACCTCTGAGCTCTTCAACCAAAGCTTCGTCAAAACCATCTATATTTAATAACTCTGACTCATCCACATACGCAATTTCTTCAATCGAAGAGAAACCTTCTTGTACCAATAAGATAGCCATATCCTCATCGACATCAAGCTTTTCTTCGTATTCTTTGACGAACTCCATAGCCTCTGCTTCGTTTTTCTCTTCTGCTTGTGCCGTTGTCAATACATTAATTTCCCAACCTGTTAACTCACTGGCCAATCGAACGTTTTGTCCTCCACGACCAATTGCTTGTGATAATTGAGCTTCATTCACAGCGACATCTATCAGATTTTTTTCTTCATCAACCACAATTGACTCGATCTCAGCTGGCGACATGGCATTGATCATAAACTGAGCGGTATTTTCATCCCAAAGAATAATATCAATCCTTTCGCCACCCAATTCATTGGCCACTGACATCACCCGAGATCCTCGCATACCTACGCACGCACCAATTGGATCCAATTTTCTGTCATGCGAAAAAACCGCAATTTTAGCACGATGGCCAGGGTCTCTTGCCGCGCCTTTGATTTCTAAAAACCCTTGTGAAATTTCTGGCACCTCGACTTTAAACAGTTCTATCATGAATTCTGGACTCTTTCTTGACAGCGTCAAAATGGGACCACGATTCAAACGATTCACTTCAACCAAAAGCCCCTTTAAACGATCCCCTCGTTTGACTTTTTCGCGTGGTATACCATATTCACGGGGGACAATGGCTTCAATTCCACTACCCACATCAATGAAAACATGGCCTCTTTCAACCCTTTTCACTATCCCTGATAACACTTCTCCAATCCGATCTTCAAACTGTTCTACAACCTGCTCACGTTCTGCTTCACGTACTTTTTGTAAAATGACTTGCTTCGCTGTCTGTGCTGCAATGCGACCGAATTCAACTGACTCCATTTCTTCTTCAATCACATCACCAATTTCAATTTCTGGATCATCTTTTTGAGCTTGTTCTAAAGTCAATTCGCGATCTTCGGCCTCAAACTCCTCATCTTCCACCACTGTCCATCGTCGATAACTGTCATAAGTTCCAGTGATGCGATCAATATCAACCCGCACATCCATATCTTTCATGTGTTTTTTTCGTGTGGCCGAAGCCAAAGCCAATTCAATGGCCTCAAAAATCACATCGCGACTCACCCCTTTTTCATTCGATAAAGCCTCAGCAACATACAGAATTTCTCTACTCATTTTTTCACTCCACCTAACTTGGTTTTATTCACCAAAGGTTTCAACCTTGCCTTCATTACATTTGCCATTTCAAATTCATACTCCATAACATCATTGGCAACCACTATATGTTCATCACTGACCGATTCTATTTTGCCTTTTATATTTCTGGCACCTAAGACAGGCTGTGCCAGTTTAACCACTACATGCTCACCAATAAACTGACTGAACTGTGTGGTACTGAACAACACTCGATCCATGCCTGGTGAAGACACTTCTAACACATAAGCTCCACTGATTGGATCTTCCACTTCTAATATGCCTGATATCTCGCGACTACACTGAGCACAGTCATCTACATTGATGCCATTTTCATGGTCAATAAAAACCCTTAAGGTGGCACTGTTTTTTTGAGGCAAATATTCAACACCCCAAAGCACAAAACCCAAGTCTTCAATAACGGGTTGTATCAATTGTGACAACAGTTTCTCTTTCATCAGTTGCTCAATAAATAGTTACAAAAGTTGATAATTCATGGGTGATAGACAAAGACATTTGTCGCTTCACCAATCAATGAATTTCAGCAACAAAAAAGGCTCCACTTGGAGCCTGACTGTTTGATCGTTCAATGACGATCAATCAATTGGTTGCGGGGGCAGGATTTGAACCTACGACCTTCGGGTTATGAGCCCG
>CALDFB010000094.1 GCA_937942365.1 uncultured Marinicella sp.
TTTGTTTCACATCATTCAGTGAAATGGCACCGTCTTTGGCAGCTTTTTGAATGTCTTTTTCTGTCACACCGTGACAACTACAAACGTACATACTCTAGATATTGATTAATTAATAATCGAATTATAAATACTAATGAGAATGATTGTCAATAGCTATTTTATTGGTTTTTACTTATTTAAATGCATATTACACAGTAATTAGGTAATGACTTTAACTCTATTTGACTCAATACCATTAAAGCTTTGTTTTAAGTATATTTTTAGCGATACCTATGCTGTATTGGCTTCGCTTTCGATAAGCGTCCACGTCTAAAATTTTAAGTGCATTGGCTGCTTGTTCAATGGCTTTATCCTGCTGCCCCAATGCTAAATTCAATTGAGCCCACCGTATATTAGCTACTGCTGCATTTTTAGAATCAATACCATAAACCTCTACCAAACGCTGATAAGCTTTTGGAATAATACTGCTGGCTTCTTCAATTCTATTTTCCTCTAACAACAATCTTGAATACATAACTTGAAATCTGGCATAAAGCGCATGATCCTGACCAAATTCATTGGCTACTTTTGCAAATGCTTCATTAAAATAATTTTGAGCTTCATCGTATTGCTTAAGGTTTAAATAAGATTCTGCCATCCTGGCTGCTGTCGCAACCTCGTACAAGGGTATTCTTGGCTCTAATAGAGACCACATTGACTGCGCATGAATGAAATGTTCTATGGCTTTGATATCATCGCTTAATGCTTGATAGGCTGTTCCCATATTTAGATGGGCCGCTGGTATTTGATGCCCTTTAATTTCACTGCCATTGAAATTAGTTATGATCCTTTGGTTGATTGTAATGGCACTTTGTAATTCACCCATAGCTGCTAGTGAAACAGCTAAGCGACCCAAGTGATCAATAGTTTCAGGGTGATTTTCACCAAATTTCTGACTGAAATAATCAACCAGTTCTCGATCTAACTTTGCGGCTTGTGTTAAATCACCCTTTTCATAATATACATCAGACTCAATGCCTAATATTTGCGGATATAATAGCGGTTCATCAATTACATTTTCTGCCCATTCTTTAGCTAATTGCGCTTGTTCAATAGCCGCTGTAAATTCTTTTTTATGTAATAATAAATCAGCTTTTACTGTATACAAATTTGCCATCAGAGAATCAGCCGCATGCATTTTTTGAATGCGTTCTTTTTCACTGATTAATATTTGAATTAATCGATCTGACTGCTGTATTTCATTGGTACGCAACAATCCATTAGCCAGTGCCAAAGTGGCACGAAGTGACGGCTCTGTAAAATTTGTTTTTAGGGGCGTCAATTGTAAAGCTTCTTGATAATGGCTGATGGCCTCCTCTAAGCTATCCTTAGATTCAAGAATATCTCCTGCCTTAATATGAACCGCAGCAAGAGTAACCGCATCAACCGGCAGCTTTTTCATTAATCTGATTTGCTCTTTTACTAACTTTTCAGCTGAATCAACTTCACCTAATTTATATTGAACCTGGCTAAGCATATCCAATGATGTAGTTTTGAGCATCAGCTCTCCATCATCATTCATGATTCGAGCCGCAGCCTCAGCGGTCAACTGGTTAACAGGAATCGGATTTTGTTGGTTTTTAGTCGGATCAGCAGCATTAAAAATACTGAGTAAAAACTGATTGGCCCAATTGGCTTTTGCAGCTTCTTGTTCTGCTAACCGGGCTTGATTAATGGCCACCAAAGCCACAACTATGATGCTCAATAAGCCCAAGGATGAAAGCAGAACAGGCCATTTGTATTGACTGAATAACTTTCGATACCGATACAATCTGTTGGTAGAAAAACTCGGAACTGCTGAACCCGATTGAAACAGCAACAAATCACGGCGTAATTCTGTGGTGTTTTTATAACGATTAACCACTTCAATTTGTAAACCTTTATCAATGATTGCACCCAATTCTTGAGCCAAAGCCTGTCGAAAAACATGACTTCTTGTTTTTTTTGATTGAAAATTAGTAAACGCAGCAGTGATTGGCTTGGTGAGACTCTCCGAATACATATCATGAGTGATGGTTGGTTCACAATCTCTTGGCGAAGACCCTGTACACAATTCATACAACACGGCGCATAACCCAAAAACATCACTGGCAGTAGTGAGCACTTGACCTTGTGCTTGTTCCGGCGAAGAATACCCAGGAGTAAATTGGGGTAAGTAGCTGTTAGGACGAGCTTCCTCCAGTGGTCTGGCAATACCAAAATCAACCAATTTGACTTGCCCAGACTGATTAACCAGGATATTGGCAGGTTTAATGTCACCATGGATTATCAAACTTTGGTGTGCATATTCCACCGCATCAATAACCTGCAACACCAGCTCTATGCGTTCAGATAAAGTCAGGTCGTTTTTATTCGCATATTCAACAATTGGCTCACCACTGACTAATTCCATGACAAAATAAGTGATACCATCTTCATTGGTACCACCATCAATCAAATGAGCAATATTTGGATGTTCAAATTGAGCCAAAGTTTGCATTTCTGTTAAAAATCTTTGTTGACTGAGGGTTGAAAACTGCCCCGATTTTATGACTTTCAAAGCCACTTTTTTTTCAAAGTTCCCATCGGCACGCTCAGCCACAAACACCTGTCCCATTCCACCTGTACCTAATGATTCAATGGCTTGCCACACACCAAAAGTGCGGCCTATGATATCTGACGGGTTGACATGGTCTTCAATGGCCTCTGCCCCCAATAACATCTCTACCAATGGATTAATGGTTTGATCAAGCATGTTCTCTTGATGTTGAATACCCAACATTTTTATCAACATAGTCTTCGCTGATTCAGACAGCATGGTGCCATTTAATTCTTGCGTTTGCTCACCAACTGAAAGGTCTGAAAGTTCATCAAACAGATTCAGAACTTTTACCCATTCATTTGGGTTGATATCATTGATCAATTTATTAATAGTTTCATTCATGTCTTACATACGAAACGCACAAGAAATTTGTGGTACTTAATTGGTTTATTTAAGCCAAGCCATCAAAATGGCTTTGACTTTCAACCACTGTCGGTCCATGGTTCGTTTTGACACGCCCTTAAGCTCAGCAATTTCTTCCATATTTAAACCAACAAAGTACCGTAAATTCACTAGTTCAACCAATCCAGAATCTATGCTTTTAAGTTGTTCTAGAGCCTCATCTAAGGAGACTAAATTTTGACACCGTTCTTCCATTTGCATATAAGATTCGTTGTTTAAGTCTAAACCATCTTCTGGCAATCTTTTTTCAGCCAGCCGCCGTCGGGCATTATCAACCAATATATGCCGCATGCTGAGGGCTGCTGTGGCATAAAAATGACGGCGATTACTCCATTTTTTTTCTGTTGAATTTGAATTGAGCTTCAGATATGCCTCATGGACCAATGACGTGGTATCTAGTTCTTTATTTTCAGAATCAATATTAAGTTTGGCATGTGCAATGACCCGCAGCTCTTGATAAAGCAGACCTTGCAATTTTTTATCTTGCATGGCTCCACTCAAGGAGTCATTATTTAACAAACTGGTCACTGAGCCCATCATAAAAATCAGAGGTGGTTCATGATTTATACTACCACATGCTACAACTCGCTCACAACGATGGGCTAATTTTTTTAATTCTACAGACAAAACAGATACCTTTACTCAAAGCTGTTTTTAAAGATCAAATCAATTTCACCAAAAAGAACCTGACTGGCAAATTCAGACGTATTTCTGTCTTGATCCAAAGCTGTAGCAGTCAGATAACCACCAGTGGCCGATGACTCAAAATCAAAGACTACCGTTTTAATGGCGTTTGGTGTCGTGTAGTTAAAATCTGTACCGATAAAATACCTGCCTTGTGAGTTTTCATCAGCAGGATTCCAGTAAAAGTCAATAAACAAAGGATAGGTTGAAGCATTGACATCATCACTGCTGTCAACTCTATATCTTAAGGTCAATGTTCTGGGCGAAATTGTTTCATCAAAAATCACTTCTTCTATCACTGGTGTATTTTGTAAGCGGTTATCCCCTTCATCAAAATCACCTGCATCATTAACAGTCACACCATCATTGCCCAAATCAATACCTTCTTGGCCATTACTGTATATTGAATTTTGAAACATCGCGACACCATTAGAATCATTCACCAATCGAATGCCATCTAAAACATTATGAGCAATCAAATTACCTGCAACATCAATCAATTCTCCACCTACTATATAAACCCCAGAACCTTGATTACCTGCTGGTAAGCCATTTGGCAATTCGCCAATGACATTTTGGGTTACATCAAGGGTGTTGTTAGGTGTTTCTAAACGCAAACCATCAGATCCATTATCACCAATGTAATTCGCATTGACAATTAATCCACCTCCTTGATGTTCCATTTGAACACCAAATCCATTATTTCCGAGTCTCTGATTATCAGCTGTAACACCTACAAAATTATATGACACATTGTTATCCATTCCTCGAGTATAAATACCCAGACCGGTGTTACCAGCTACTGTATTAGGGTTAAGCATTGAACCAATGCTGTGACCATTACCAAACACCAAAATACCGTTTTTATTGGGTTCTGCATTTACTCCTTGAAGGTTATTCATATAACCAATCTGGTTACCGTTGATGCTCGAACTGCTGCCACGTACAGTGATGGCATTGCCAAAATAACCGGGATCTGCTCCCTCGTCACTAGAGTTCATCACCACATTATCATTAATGACATTATTGTTGCCATTGACCAAAATACCTTCCCCGTTTGTCGCTAATAACAATGGAAATAAAGCACCTGCAGATCCGAGGCGATTATTCAAAACAAAGTTGTTATGCCCGGCAGTGCCACCAACCACACCTAACCTAATACCAGCACCAGAATGTTCAACAATTTCATTGCCTGCCAGCACCGTTAATCCACCAATGACATTCAATTCACCAAAAACTGCTATGCCATCCAAGCCACTGTCGATAAAACCACCCGTCGGCCCCTTGCCAAGTGTATTGGCCTTGAAGGTGTTATCATCACCAGTTACAGAAACACCACCGGAGTCATTGCCTGCAATATAATTGCCTGCGGCTTCACCATTTATTACACTGCCAATATCATTACCGTCACCAGTAATGTAAATGCCATGCGAGTCATTACCGCGATCGCCAGTACCAGAAGCACCTATACCGATCCAGTTTCCAAAAATATCATTGTTATTTGAATTAAGGAAACGAATGCCATCGCCACCATTTCCTGAAATGAGGTTACCTAATCCAACTAAATCACTGCCACTGGCGCGCTTACCAATTTTATGTTCATCAGAATTCAATGCGACAATCCCATTTAACCCTAAACCACCAGCTGTTCCATCTGGGTTAACACCGATGTAACAAAGATCAATATCTATGTCATCAGCGTCAAGTAGCATTTGAATACCATCACCTGGAAAATTAACAATACTCAAAGCAAAAACAATACTATTTGACGCAGCATTACCTGAAAAAACCAAACCACTTCCATTGGTTAAGTTCGAACCATCAATGGTAAATTGTGGTGGTGCGTCACTTAGGTTACTGGCACTGTCATTATATGCATCAATCGAATTGCCAAGTATAATGACCTGTGACGTAATGGTAGGCAGTGGGCCTTCGCTGGCTGCCAAGTTTACCCGGGCATTTAAAAATGTGTCAGCAAATAAAATCACATCAGGTGCTGCCGTCGCGTTGGCCTCTTCTATCGCAGCCCTTAAGGTACAAGAGGAGAGCGCATCACTACAAATCCCATCTCCTGGACTAGTATCATGTGCATCTGCATCGTCTGCTGCAATGTCGACTGTAAATGTGGCAGCTAGTAATGGTGAGAACGTGCATAAAATCAGCAAAAGCGTACATAATAAGCTGATTATAGAAAATACTCTGAACTTCATAAAATACTCCTGTGTTGTTTATTCAAGCTGAAAATTCAACCTTTCAAACACACATACGGCTTATTTAATTACTTTGTGCCAACTTATTTTCAGTTTTAAAATCAATAGGGTTAGAGCTCAATGGCACCAAGATAAGGGTCTTTACTAAGATTTCATAATTCATGAAATATG
>CALDFB010000095.1 GCA_937942365.1 uncultured Marinicella sp.
GCTGTAAAGCCAATGGATCGTTTTTCAAATCAACCCCTTGGTCTTTCTTAAATTCATCAACCAAATAATCCATCACGCGGTTATCAAAATCTTCACCGCCCAAGAATGTATCACCATTCGTTGCCAATACTTCAAATTGTTGCTCGCCATCAATATCAGCAATCTCAATGATCGAGATATCGAAAGTACCACCACCCAAGTCATAAACAGCGATGGTGCGATCACCACCTTTTTTGTCCATTCCATAGGCCAAAGCGGCGGCAGTTGGCTCATTGATGATACGTTTAACTTCCAGACCGGCAATTTTTCCAGCATCTTTGGTGGCTTGACGTTGTGAGTCATTAAAATACGCAGGTACAGTCACCACTGCTTGAGTCACATCATGACCCAAATAATCTTCAGCTGTGGCTTTCATTTTTTCTAGGATACGAGCTGAAATTTCTTGTGGGGCCATTTTTTTACCGCGAACTTCAACCCATGCATCACCATTATCCGCCCCAATAATTTTATAAGGCACGATGTCTTGGTCTTTTTTAACCACATCTTCATTGAATTTTCTACCAATCAAGCGTTTGATGGCAAACAAGGTGTTCTCTGGGTTGGTTACCGCTTGTCTTTTAGCTGACTGCCCAACGATGGTTTTACCTTCTTCGGTAAATGCGACCACTGAGGGTGTTGTTCTATCACCTTCTGAATTTTCTATGACTTTGATGTCATTACCTTCCATGATTGCAACACAAGAATTGGTTGTTCCTAAATCTATACCTATTACTTTTGACATTTTTTTAAAACCTCTGAAATACTATTATCTTCTTTGTCGAAGGCTCTGTTTAATTTAAACCAGTCCTTCATTGACATGTTTTGTTATGAGCGATTAATAATCCACTCGTTTTACTGTAACCACTATCTATGGTCAGCATTTATTTTTTCAAGCTATTGAGCGACAACTACCATGGCAGCGCGAACGACACGTCCATTCAATAAATAACCTTTTTGAAAAACATTCACAATGGTGTTTTTATCATGATCAGGTGATGGCACCATACTCATGGCTTCATGCTGTTCAGGATCGAAAGTTTCACCCACTGGGTTAACAATTTCTATGCCATTATCTTCTAATACTTTCGCAAATATTTTATGCGTGTTTTGAGTACCTTCGATCATCGCTTCGGTGGTGACTTCACAAGCCTCATCATCAATAACCTCTAATGCTTTATCAAAACTGTCCATCACAGGAATCATGGCTTTGATGATCTTGTCGTTGGCAAATTTACGGGTGTTATCTAAATCGCGCTGCAAACGCTTTTGTAAGTTCATGCCTTCTGCAGCCACCCTTAAGATTTCATCATCTTTCTGAGCCACTTTTTCATTGGCTTCATCAAGCTGTTCTTGCAGTGCCTCAATTTTTTCTTGCATTTGTTCTAAGGCTGACAATTCAGAATCATCCAGTTCAGCAATGATTTCCTCATCTTCTTCGATACCTTCGATCTCATCTAAATCATCATTGTTTTGATCAATGGCTTCTTCGTTCAAATCGACATCATTCTCAGTTGAATTTACGTTTTCCTCAGTCATAATCACTTGTACATATTAATAATGGCAGTGATATGGTGTTTACAGATGACATTTCAAGACAGGGTGGTTAAAATTAAAGATCATTTTTACAAATAAAACCAATCAAAACATGTTGCAGTCATTATTCATCAAAAACTTTGTCCTGATTGATCAATTGGAAATAGACTTTCATGCCAACATGTCAGTATTCACCGGTGAAACTGGAGCGGGTAAATCTATCATCATTGGCGCTTTATCACTGGCTCTTGGTAATCGCGCAGACACCCAATCGATAGGACCATTCGATGAACAAACAGAAATCATTGCTGAATTCAACATCAAAAGTAATCAAGCTGCGCAACATTGGTTAAAAAATCAAGACCTGCTGACCAACCATCAACTGATTATCAGGCGTACCATAAACCAACAAGGCCGCAGTAAACAATGGGTAAATGGAAGACCAACACCTTCTGGTTTAGTCAAAGAACTGAATCAGCATTTGGTGCAGATACATGGCCAACATGACCAAATCAGATTATTAAAAAATCACAACCAATTACTCATTCTTGATCAAGCAGGAGCGCACGAACTGGTATTAAAACAAACCACTGAGGCCATGAATGAAATCAATCAGATAGAAGAAAAAATATCCGAACTACTCACAGCAGGTTCAATGAACAAAGAGCAAGTTCAACTCTTACAGTATCAATTAGACGAATTAGAAGCTTTGGCTTTGGCCGAAAACGAATATGAAAACTTGCACCAGGCTCTGAAAACAGCAGCTCATGCTCAAGACTTAACCGCGACACTGATACAGTCTATGCACACCATCAGTGATGATGAAAACAGCATAGAGCATCAATTAACACAAACCATATCACAGCTTAGCTCCGCCAAAGGGCATGATTTCAATAGCATCACACAGATGCTAGAAGAGTCTTTGATCAATATCAATGAAGCCAACCAACAGCTCAAAGACATCGCCGAAAACATTGATAGCAACCCTGACAACTTAAATCAGATAGAAAGCAGATTGGAACAAATCAATCATGTGGCTCGAAAACAAAATACCATGCCTGAACTGTTGTTTCAACAACACCAAGACCTGGCCAATACCCTATCTGCACATGCCAATTTAGCCCATCAACAGCAGCAATTAGAACAGCAGCTTGAACATGCACTCAGCAACTACCACCAAATAGCCCAAAAACTGTCTCAAAGCAGGCAAAAAGCTGCAAAGACCTTGGCAAAAGATATAACGATCATGATTCGTGAGCTGGGTCTGCCTGAGGCTGATTTCAGCATAGCGGTTAATTATCAAAGCGATACCAAACCTAAAGCACTGGGTAATGACCTGATAGAATTCATGATCGCTGCCAACAAAGGCCAAAAGCCCCAAGCCTTGAATAAAACAGCATCAGGTGGCGAATTATCGAGGATTTCTCTGGCCATAGAAGTCAGTATCCAACACCAAAACAATCAAAACACCAATAAGCAAGCTTTTGTCTTTGATGAAGTGGACACAGGCATTGGCGGTGCCACTGCCGAAAAAGTGGGGCTTATCATGCAAAAACTCAGCGCCAACAATCAAGTCTTTGCGGTCACACACCTACCTCAAGTCGCAGGGCACGCGCATGATCATCTATTGGTGAGTAAATCTAGCCAGGGAAAATTCACCACTTCTCAAATTACACATTTAAATCGTGAACAAAGGATTGAGGAACTTGCACGTATGTCAGGTGGTCAAACCATAACAGCTGCTACAATGGCACAAGCTGAAGAGTTTTTAAAGACCGGTTCATAGGAGCAGACTTCACACCATCCACAGCATGAAAAAACAATGATGAAAAACAAACTGAACTACTTTTTACTACTGATCTTGAGCTTCAATGGCTTAACACAATCTGAAGAAAAAATTGATAAAAATTTCAAGAATGACATGGAAGTTGTATTTGGTGAAAAATCCAAAGCCCGACTTGAGTCTGAAAAAGAGTTTGCTGAATGGGGCCATAAGCTCAACGAATTTTTACTGGCAAACGGGGATGACTATACACAAGCAATGGTTTTGGCCAAAATGACCAGTAACGTTCAAACGGCTCGTTTAACAGCAAATATTCATCAAAAAACCAAACAAATAGACGCGCTGAATGACCTCAGTTATCAACCCATCGCCGATGTATTGAATCAATTAATTGCTGCAAAAGAAATTTCGACACAAGCATTTGATACCCTCTCATACATTTGTTTCAGTGAAGAAATGCAGGATCACTGCCACGCCAATGTGTTAATTGAAAAACGCATGCAACAGGACACCGATAATTTACAAGCTTACCTTCATCCATTTAATTTAGCCGTTAAAGCCAACAACAAAAAATTAGCCTATCAACTGTTACACCTGATGACAGTCAGCCAGTACAGTCGATCACAGTTAGGTATCACAGATCAAATGAAAACATTGATTGACACTTTCATCAATGCCAATCCAGTTCCACAATCAGCCATAGATAACATGATTGCTGATTATCAAAAATTGTCTGGGATATCTCCTGATAAAAAAACTCAGTTAAATCAACTGATGCCTACTTATATGCCACATCACATTAAGTTTTCATTTAACTACCTCCATGATATGCCCCCATATAGAACTGTATTGGAATTTTGCCAATCAAATGTAAAAGCAGCTGAAAGTTGCCGAAAAATTGCCCAAACCATGATACGAAAAAGTAATTCAATGCTTGATAAAGGTGTGGGTCACTCATTACTGATTGCCACCTATGAGGCAGAAAAAAATCAAGCAGGTATTGATACGGCGAAACAAATTAACGATGAATTCCGTCAATCCTATGAATGCATCAGGAAATTATCGACTCAAAAATATTTTATCGACAGCTATTTTGACCCTGAATACCAAGATATCTATGACAAATCCTTAGATGAATTTGAGACTTTGATCCAACTGGCTGAGTTAAATTATAAAAATTCAAAAGCCAAAGGTGAACAATCTACAATAAACCCGAAGACCTGCTTCCAAAATAATTGATTTAATGTGCGATTCTATGATCCTCAAAAGAGTAACTACATATTATCATTCTACTAAATAGATCATAATAAGATGTTAATTTCATTTTACCTAATGTAAATTTGACTTTATAGTTACAAGAATCGAAATAAAAACAGGTTAAAATATGTCAGATCTCAATAAATGTCCAGTCATGCACGGCAATCAAGCCGTTATCACAGGTATCACAGCCAACCAAAAATGGTGGCCAGAACAAATTAATTTAAAAATCCTCAATCAAAATTCACCACAAGTTAGCCCTCTGGGAGAGGATTTTGATTATGCCGAGGAATTCAAGAAATTAGATTTCACTGCCTTAAAACAAGATTTAACTGATGTCATGACCGATTCACAAGATTGGTGGCCTGCCGATTATGGCCACTACGGCGGTTTATTTATTCGCATGGCATGGCACAGTGCAGGTACCTATCGAACTTATGACGGTCGTGGCGGTGCACGTTCAGGATCACAACGTTTCGCACCTCTTAATAGCTGGCCTGATAATGGGAATTTAGACAAGGCACGTCGCTTGCTTTGGCCTATTAAACAAAAGTATGGCAACCAAATCTCTTGGGCTGATCTGATGATTCTTGCTGGTAATGTCGCAATGGAATCAATGGGTTTTAAAACATTTGGATTCGGTGGTGGTAGAGCTGACGTTTTTGAACCTGAAGAAGATATTTATTGGGGCCCTGAAACGGAGTGGTTAGATGATCAACGTTACTCAGGTGAACGTGAACTAGCTACACCTCTTGGTGCTGTACAAATGGGTTTGATTTATGTAAATCCAGAGGGCCCAAATGGCAATCCAGACCCACTGCAGTCTGCTTTTGATATTCGTGATACTTTTAGTCGCATGGCCATGAATGATTATGAAACTGTTGCATTGGTAGCTGGCGGTCACACATTTGGTAAAGGACATGGCGCTGGCCCTGAATCTGATGTTGGCCCTGAACCTGAAGGAGCCGAGATTGAAGAAATGGGCTTTGGTTGGACCAATAGTCATGGCTCTGGCAAAGGTGGTGATACCACCACCAGTGGTTTTGAAGGTGCATGGACAGTTAATCCCATTCAATGGGACATGGGATATTTTCATGCTTTATTGAACTATGATTGGGAACAAGTAAAGACCCCAACGGGAGTTGTGGTTTGGAATCCTACTGCAGATTCAAATGCAGCTCAGCCTCAAGCAGCGCATGATCCAACCAGAACCGAACCACTGATGATGACCACTGCTGATATGGCATTAAAATTAGATCCAGAATTTGCCAAAATTTCACAGCATTTTTATAACAACCCTGATGAGTTCGCTGATGCTTATGCCAGAGCCTGGTTCAAGTTAACCCATCGTGACATGGGCCCTATAGCCAATTATTTAGGCGATGAAGTACCTACTGAAGAATTGATTTGGCAAGACCCCATTCCAAAATATGAAGGCCCTACTTTATCAGAATCTGACATAGCTACACTGAAAGATCAAATTCTCAGCTCAGGCTTATCTATTTCACAGTTAGTTAACACAGCTTGGGCATCAGCATCTACATTTCGTGGCTCTGATTTACGGGGTGGTGCCAATGGTGCCCGCATTAACTTGGCACCTCAAAAAGACTGGGACATCAATGTTTCTTCAGGTGTACCACAAGTGATTGCTCAATTAGAAAAAATTAAATCTGAATCAAATATTTATATATCACTGGCAGATTTAATCGTACTTGGCGGGTGCGCAGCCATAGAAAAAGCCAGTGGTTCACAGGTGCCTTTCACTCCAGGTAGAACCGATGCCACACAAGAGCAAACCGATGTAGAATCTTTTGCAGTTTTAGAGCCCACTTTTGATGGCTTCAGAAATTACAAAAACACCAAAGACCCAAGATCAACCGAAGCTTTATTGGTGGATAAAGCCCAATTACTGAGCTTATCAGCACCAGAAATGACAGTACTTGTTGGTGGCTTACGATCTTTAGGTGCTAATGCCGCAGGTTCTCAACATGGCGTTTTAACTGAAAATGTTTCAACATTAAGTAATGGCTTCTTCGTCCATATTTTAGATATGAAGAATGAATGGCATGCCACAGACAGTAACAAGGAAGTGTTTGCTGGGCAAGACCGTCAAACCGGTGAAGTCAAATTCACCGGTACTCGAGCTGACCTGGTGTTTGGGTCAAATTCGATTTTACGTTCTATAGCTGAAGTCTATGCCCAAGAAGGCGCCAATGAAAAATTCACCCAAGATTTTATTTCAGCATGGGATAAAGTGATGAATTTAGATCGTTTCGACCTCAAATAAAAAATTGTTTGATGAACCATAAAAAGCAGGTCCAGTACCTGCTTTTTTATTTAAACCTAGGCTATATTTGA
>CALDFB010000096.1 GCA_937942365.1 uncultured Marinicella sp.
CAATGAGGTTAGGTTGTGAGTTAACGGCTTCTAAGAATGCTGATTCTACGGGCACAAACATCATCACGAAATCCAGTGAATCTATTTGTTCAATATTTTGATAAGCTTTATCAGACAGGTTTTTGATGTGCTGTTGCATGCTTTGAACATGACGCTTTAATTGTGCTTGTCTTTCTTCATCGGTTTCTGCATTGACGTATTGTTCGAATGCAGTCAAGGAAACTTTGGCATCGACAACCATGGTTTTGTGTTGGGGTAGATGCACCAAAACATCGGGCCTGAAGCGTTTATTATCTTCATTGGTGAATGACACCTCAGTTTCAAACTCGCGACCCTTTTCTAGTCCGGCCACTTCTAACAAACGATGCAATATTAATTCACCCCAATTACCCTGAGTTTTACTTTCCGAAGTCAGTGCTTTGGTTAAATCAGTGGCTTTTTTACTGAGTTCTTGATTGAGTTGGTAAATGCGATCAATCTCAGATTTCATTGATTTTTGCTGGGCCAAGCCTTCGGTGGCATTGCGGTTGATCAGAGCCTGAAATTCTTGTAATTGTTTTTGCAGTGGATTGACCACCTGGTTCATTTGTTCTTTGTTCTTGTCCGTGAATTTCGCGGTTTTCTCTTCCAGAATTTTCTGCCCCAATGTATTGAAGTGATCAGCAAGGGTGGTTTGAGAGTTTTTAATGAATTCGGTTTGTTCTTTAAAGCGCGTGGCCTGATGTTCTGCATCAGACTTAAGTTGGGTGAGTTCTTTTTCAGCTTGTGATAAGGCTTGTTGTTTTTGATCCAGCAGGTTGGCTTTTTCTTGGCTGTACTTGTATTGCTCAGCCAATTTAACAGTCAATTTATTCAACCGCAGTAACTCTCTTTCCTGATGTTCATTATCAGTTTGAATTTTCTGATTTTCTGACTGTATCTGTAACAACATCTGCTCATGTAATTGAGCTTCGGCATAACGTTTTTCTTCAGCTGTTACAATGATTTGTTCACGGCTTTTTTTCCACCAGAACCAGATTACTATGAGCGTTAAAAAAACACCTAAAAACAAACTAAGTAATAAGCTTTCTAACAGATAATTCTGTGCATAACTTAAAAGATTATTCATGTGGTTTGATTCAGTTGTGTTGTTAAACAAGTGTTACTCATCTGTAAAAAAATTAATCCAATGGTTAATTATAGAATAATGTATTCAAAATGACTAAGCTACTTTTAATCACAATTTAGCTCATTAAGCGAGCAGTCAATACAAGTCATCAAGCCAACGCCAGAGTCAATTCGTTCGCTTTCATTGTCCCTGAGGCCCTGGTGTTGGTTCCTTAGGTACAAGACTCAAAAAAACTCTTTTAAAACGATCATGAATGAAGGCCCAATAGTGTGCTATTGTGCTATCATTTGTGCCACAGAAAATACAGGGGATTAAGATGAGAGTTTTTAAGTATTTATTTTTTGCATTGCTGTTTTTAGTGATTGCATTCTATGTTTATGGTTTCTTCTTTTTAGAAGATAAAGTTCAAATTTCTCGCACGATCACCATAGATAGACCTGCTTCTAAAGTTTATAAAGCTGTCAACTCTATGCACCACTTCAATAAATGGTCGCCTTGGGCACAGTTGGACCCTGATGCTAAATATGAGTTTACTGGTCCAGAATTTGGAGTGGGTTCAAAAATGTCATGGCAAGGCAATGAGGAAGTTGGTAGTGGAAGGCAAACCATTATTGAATCAGTGGCTGACGAAATGGTTAAAGCTGAATTGTATTTTGATGGACAAGGCGATGATCCTTCATGGGCGACCTATCGCATCAAAGCCAATGGCGATCAATCTGAAATCAGTTGGGTTTTTGATGCTGATTTCAACGGTGATATTTTAGGCCGATATTTTGGCATGATGATGGACAGCATGCTTGGACCTCAATACGAAACTGGCTTAAATAACCTCAAGAACTTGGTAGAAGCACAACCAGTTTATGACTTTTCTGGATTCAGTATTGAAAATGTTGAATCACAGCATGTACTTTATGTCAGTACTTCAGGTAACACCAATGAAGACATGAGTATAGTCATTCGTGATGCCTACGCCAAAATCACTGCATTTATGGGCGCTAATGGTGTGGATTTTGGTGGTCAGCCAATGGCCATTACCCGCAGTTGGGAAAACAGTGTGTGGGAATTTGATGCCGCCATTCCAGTGAATATCGACAGTATAGAAGGTGAAACAGGTGGTATTCAATTAGGCCAGACCTATGCTGGAAAAGCGGTTAAATACATTCAGAAAGGCCCATATGATCAAGGTGAAGCATCCTATGCTTTAATGGATGCCTACATTGAAGAAAGCGAATTACAACGCAGTGGTAATCCGTGGGAGGTCTATGCGAATGACCCGGCTACTGTGCCAGAATCAGAAATCTTAACCTTGATTTATCAGCCTATCAAATAATCAGATTATTTTACATTAAGATATAAGATTTCTTGAGATTTAATATCCTTATACATATAATCTCATATTAAGTGGATTGGGGGTGCCCGGTCGGCGCTACAGCCTTGGTGAGATTCATCGAGGCTTTTCGCTTTCTAGAACAGGGTATATTTTCAAACCTTTACCAATATAATTTTGACCCAAATTATTTCGCCCTCCTTCACAATAAAATTTGTTTTTAAGTACATCAAATGCTCTGTTAGATTGAGTGGGTCTTAAAACACTTAAACCAATCGGTCGAGCAACTAAATCTGCTAATTGTAAACCTGATGACATGGCCTTTTTATCTGAGAACAAAATTTCTAAGGGGAGTGGTTTTTTCAAACGATTTCTACCATCACATACACGCCTGAATGCCAATTCTAATTCTTTATCTTCGGATTTTCCTCTACATTCCACTACGATATGTGTTTTTAAATTTTGTTGATCTTTTTCAGATAAAAAGTCATAAAGCTCTTCTAAGCATAAACCCAATGCAATATGGTACGGGTCAGATTCAAAATCCGATTGTTTACGAATCGAGTTTTTATCAATGACACAACTGATTAAAATGAAGTTGCTGTACTCAATTATTTCTGTTAGCTCTTCAATGAATTTAACAGTTTGTGCACGGCTTTTAAAGATGTTAAATGAACCTGTTTCTTTTCTGATTTCACGTTCATGCAGTATTACTTGATCATGTCCAAAATGATTAAACTTGAATTTTTCAAGTGCGGGAACAACTCTTTCACTGTAATGGCGCTTGTGAAATACACAAAATGCTAATACAAAATAAGGATAGTTTTTATCAATATTTTGAAGTCCATGGTCACCACTTTCATCTACATAAACTATATACTTACTGAAAGGTGTTGGCTTTTCTTTTTCAAATTTGTGTTTTTGAGAGTTGAGTTTATCAATAGCCTCTTCTGATTCAAAAAGAGGTAGTTGCTTGTCATCAGTGGTCATTGTTTAATCTCATTAAAAATTCTGAGATTAACTTAACACAGATTGATAAAAACAAAAAAGCGGAATTTGATTATAAATAATTTTTGAAGGGTGTTGAAGATTTAAAGTAACTTTATTGGAGTCTAGCCTTTAGAAAACTCAGGCCTGATATCACGATCCATGAGGGATGACAGGGCTTCAATAGTGGTCATTTCTCCATGAACGACTTTCCAAACATGTTCAGTGATGGGCATATCAACTTGGTGTTTCTTGGACAAGCGCATGACTTCATCGGTGGTGCCTATGCCTTCCACAACTTGACCAATTTTCTTTTGTGCAGTGTCAATCGACTGTCCCTGTCCCAAAGCCAAGCCCATGCGACGATTTCTGGATAAGTCGCCCGTGGAGGTTAATACCAAGTCACCCAGGCCAGATAATCCCATCAGCGTTTCAGGTTTACAGCCCAAAGCTTCGCCCAAACGCATCATTTCGGCCATGCCGCGAGTCATTAAAGCTGCGCGGGTGTTGTCACCCAGTTGCATGCCATCAGCAATACCCGTGGCTAAAGCCAGGACGTTTTTTACTGCGCCACCGAGCTCCGCGCCAATGACATCTTGAGAAATGTAAGCACGAAAATTATCGGTATGTAAAGCTTGGCTGACTTGCATGGCGAATGCTTGGTCATCTGAATGTGAGGCAACTGTCACAAGTGTGGGTTTATTGTTGGCCACATCTTTAGCAAATGATGGGCCGGTTACCAAAGCCATCGGGACATCATCGCCGATGGTTTCTTCAGCCACTTGATGTAAAAACCTACCAGTGCCTGGCTCAAAGCCTTTGCTGGCCCAAGCCAAAGGCTTGTCATCGAGTAAAGGTTTGATTTGTTGTAATATGTCACCAAATGCATGTGAAGGACAAACCACCAAAACGGCATCAGATTGCTCTATGGCTGCACTTAAATTTGATTCTATGATCAACTTTTCTGGAAATAAAATGCCAGGTAAGTATTTATCATTGCTTCTGGTTTGTTGCATGGCATCCATGCCAGCTTGGTCACGTCCCCAAAGAACAGTTTCAGCATTGCGTGATAATTGCATCGCCAAAGCTGTTCCCCAAGAGCCAGCTCCAAGTACCGCAAATTTCATTATTGTTTGGTGCTTGAAGCAGCTTGTTCTTGTGCGTGTTGCATTTGTTGTGCATACATTTGTTCGAAATTAACAGGTTGTAGAATCAGTGGTTGAAAACCACCGGCTGTGACTAAGTCACTGACTTGTTGGCGAACATAAGGAAAAAGGACATTAGGACAATAAACACCTAAAGTTTGGTGCAATGCTTGATCTTCGAAATTTTTCATGCCAAAAAGCCCAGCTTGACAGACTTCAACCAAGTAAGTGGTTTTTTCATTTAATG
>CALDFB010000097.1 GCA_937942365.1 uncultured Marinicella sp.
ATAACAGTCTGTCATTTTTATACAAGGTACCTCACTGTATCAAACCAGCCATAAACATTTTATTCTTACTTGCGCATTTGCCGCTCTACAATACCCAAGGAATCCTGGGCGTTTAGATGGTATGTTTTTTTAGATAAATCAGGGGCCCACAATGGGTACACCCTACGGGGTTATACTTGGTTATTTTTAGCAATTATTTTGATAAAAGTTTTTTTAAACTCAACTTTCTAACGAAAGAATCTGGTTTTTTATACACGTTTTCTCTTGCTTGTTTTTCGAAAGTGCAATGGCCAGAGAGAAATAATTAATCGCTGCTGTTTTTTCACCTAAACACTTTAAAGCATGCGCCTTGGCAAGGTAGAAAGGCAAATAATCATCCAGTTTTTTTTGATCAATTTTTTCTAACAAATCCAAAGCCAGTTGAGCTTGTTTGTTATAGGCCAATGCAACAGCTTGGTTGATTTGTATAACGGAGGTTGGTTGGTATTCGTAGAGTTTTGAATACAACTGGATAATTTGATGCCAATCGGTGAGTTTGAATTCTTTGGCTTGGCAGTGAACGCCACTGATGGCGGCTTGAATTTGAAAGGGGCCCAATGATTTGAGAGAAACAGCTTGCTTAAACCATTTTTTTGCTTGGCTGACCAACTTTGGATCCCAAAGCTTCCTATTTTGGTATTCCAAGTTAATCACATGTCCTGGATTTTGAACTCTGGCCTCATAGCGTGCCATGTGAAAATACATCAAAGCCAGTAACCCCAGCAGTTCTGCTTGTTCAGGCAGTAACTGGTTCAATGTTAATGCCAAATAAATGGCTTCGTTGCTGTGACTGTTATTCATCAAAGACGGATTATCCGCTGCATAGTACCCTTGGTTATAGATGAAATATATCACCGATAATACGCTTGCTAAACGAGTTGGTAATTCTTTGATAGTTGGCTTTTTAAATGGAATTCTTGAGCGCTTGATTTTACGTTTGGCCCTGACCAACCTCTGTGCTTGGGCAGGTGTTTTGAGCAAAAATATTCGCGCCACTTGTTCGGTGCTGAAGCCGCAGATTGTGTTGAGTACCAGAGCAACTTGGCTCTGTTGATTCAAAGCAGGGTGACAACAAGTGAATATCAGTTTCAGCCGTTCATCAATTAATAACTCATCATCCATATGGTTATCTAATTCATTCATTAAGTCATACAGTTGACTTATTTGGGGTTGTTTGCGGTTGAAATTTTGCTGCCGACGAATTATATCAATGGCCCCATTATAGGCAGTTTTAAGCAGCCAACTTTTTGGGTTTTTTGGGAGACCGTGACTTTGCCAATTGTTCCAAGCCTTGATGAATGTATCTTGTAAAGCATCTTCAGCCAACTCAATGTCCTTGAGTTGGCTGATCAGAATGGATAGTAGGATGGCCCGTTCATCAACAACTAAGTTTTCATATTCTTCTCGTATTGGACAAAGGGGTTTCATAAGCTAAAAACTTCAGTATTTGATGATGGGGCGGATTTCAATACTGCCATAGGTTGCAGAAGGTATTTTGGCCGCATAGGCTATGGCATGATCTAAATCTTCACAGTCCAATAAATAATAACCACCTAAGGCCTCTTTGGTCTCAGCGAAAGGTCCGTCAGAAATTTGACTTTGCCCACCCCTCACCCTTACTGTCGTGGCTGTAGTGACAGAGTCCAAAGGTTCTCCAGCAATGAAAACACCATCTGCTTGAACTTCATCTGAAAATTTTTGATAACCATCTAGCATTTGTGTGAATTCTTCAGTACCTGGTTGTGGGCCTGAATCCTCAGCGGCATAAATCATTAATAAGTATTGCATATAACATCTCCTGTAATTGATATCAGTTTAATTGAAAGTGTTTTTATTTGCACTTCTCTGAGTTATGGACGTTCAGATGCACTTATTTTCGACATGACCAATAAAATAAATTGACAAAATATACCTAAATGTGTCTTAATGTAACCTATAGGTATCATTATGAGTATCTTGAGTTGTTAAAATAAACGGAAATAAATATGAATCAAACTATAAATTGTGCAGAATCAGTGGATACCATGAATAAAAGACTGGCCATAGGTTTTTTGGTTGTATCTCTGGTATATGCTTTGGATGTACTGGGCTATTTGATCAATGAGCCCTTAAAGATTTACCTTAATCACACGGGCAATGCCTTGGCAATTTTATCCATTTTGATTGTGGTGTTTGCTATGTGGCCAATATTCAGTCAGCAAATAACTAAATCTCAGAGTAAGTATCATGAGGCAGAAAGCTTTATTACTGATGCAATGCACAGCAGTATTCGTATTTCTTGGATGGTCACTTTGTTCTTTCTGGTCTTAATGATGAGCTTAGATAATTTTCGTGAGGGTTTGGACTTACCCACGGATTTTTATTTTAAATTGATATTTTTTGTCATGATGTTTACTGTTGGTGCTAGTTTTTTCTTCATCACAAGAGATGATGACGATGTGGAATCAAACTGATGGCTGCTGAATTAAATAACCGCATACGCGTTTATCGAGCTGAGCATCGGATGAGTCAAAGTGAATTGGCTCAAGCCATTGGAGTTTCAAGAAAAACCATCAGTACCATTGAGGTAGGGCGTTTTGTACCTTCAACGGTCATTGCTTTAAAAATAGCTCGTCATTTTAAAGTCCCCGTTGAAAATATTTTTAGTTTGTCAAAATTTGATCTAGGGGTGTAGTTATGAAGGCCATGAATCTTGAGGTTTATGGGGCCAGTCGGAGTAAAGGTGAGATTTTTTCAAAAAACTGGTACGGATAGCTCAGCAGTCAAAGGTGGGTATTAAATTAAATTGCGCCTAATTGATATGTGCCAACTTATTGAACTGATCTTTGTCCAATAAAGCAAAGATTCTTTGATCTTCTTTGCTGTATTTTTGGATATAACCTTTGCGGCTGTATCGCCATCTTTCGGTGCCTCCCGAGGTTTTAAGTTCGATCAGGTATTTAAAATCAGGAGCCATTTCGTTGAATTCTGTTTTGTCGTTAAACAATGCTTCTAGCTTGTTTATGGTATCTTTATCATCAGTTTCTAATGCCACGTTGAATTGACTGTCAAAAACTTTAATGCCTGAAAAGCTGACTTGATTATTGTTACACGCAGTTAAGTACATTGCGACAAACACAACAGTAATGATCGTTTTCAAAATATTAACCCTTCACACAAAATTAACTTGCAAATTATAGTATCACAGATTTTTTGGCTAAAAAGTTAACAAATGTGACGCAGGTCACGGATTTTTATAGAATTAATTTGATCCAAAGTTGTGGATTTTTTTACAGTGGTTTAAATGACAGCTACATTAATTAATTTGGGCCAGCTGATTGAATTGCTCTTTATCTAATAGCGCGAAAATCCTTAAATCTTCTGTACTGTGTTTTTGGGCAAAGCCCTTGCTGCTGTATTTCCATCTTTCAATACCACTTGGAGTCTCAAACTCAATCAAGTATTTAAAGTTTGGAGCTATTTCATTGAATTCAGTTTTGTGGTTGAACAGCTTTTTTAATTGATTTATTTTGTTTTTTTCATCAGTTTCCAATGCCACATTGAATTGACTATCAAAAACTTTGATACCTGAGAAGTTGACATGGTTGTTATTGCAGGCTGTCAGAAACATTGCGAAGTATGCCATTGTTACCCAAGTTTTCATGATACTTATCCACCATCGTTAATTATTCGACTGTTACGATAACACAAGTATGAAAGGTTAAAAGTCAACAATTGTGACACACGTCACAAAAATATAAGGGTGATTTCTAAAGGGTTCCATGTAATGAATCATATACACGATTCATGATTTCTTGATTGGTTTTAATTTCATCTTCTGATAATACAGCAGTCATGGCTTGTATCACCTCAATTTGTACTTTCATAGATTGTTTGAGCATATCTTCTCCAGTTGGAGTCAGAAATAAGTGATGTACTCTGCCATCCACTGTGTCTTTTCGTCGTTCAATCAATTGTCTTTGTTGAAGTTTTTTTAACAACGCCGATGTATTACTTTTGACCACTAATAAGCGATCGCTGATTTGTTGTTGTGAGCTGCCTGGTTTGTGATTGATGTTCATCAACAGCTCATGCTGAGCGGTTGTGAGGTTGAGTTTTGCCAGTTTGGTGCTCATCACTTTTTGACATTTTAGGTAGCATTTAACCACTGATAGCCAAGATGCATGGCCTTTGATGTCATTGGGTCTGATGGTTTGTTTTGAGTTCATTGGCATAAAAGGTTCATATGTGAACTATATACTGTATAATGAAAGCAATCATAAGTAAATAACTATTCAAAATATCATGTATCCATCATCAGTTGGGCCTTTAAAACCGCCAACCAAGTTCAATACTTTTAAAGAGATTCGCGCTCCTTTGGAGTGGTTGTTCGCTTATGGTAATCGCCGTAAACTCGGTGCAGTAGATCATGGTGATGGCCGTTTGTTGATTTTGGTACCTGGTTATGGTGCTGACGAATGGTCGATGAGACCATTAAAAAAATTCCTGGACTCATTGAATTACCAGGTTTTTGATTGGGGGCATGGGCGTAATCGTGGTCATGTTGATGAAGAAACAGAATTATTGGCAAGTACAGTTCGGTCAATCAGTTCTGATCACAACAATGAGTTGGTCACTTTAATAGGGTGGAGCCTGGGTGGTGTTTTGTCCCGTGAAGTGGCGCGCTTGTACCCACAATCTGTGAGAGAAGTCATCACAATGGGGACACCCTTGGTTGGCGGTCCTAAATACACCGTATTGGCTAAACGCTATGCCAAGCAAAAAAACATAGATTTGGATGAATATGAAGCAGAAATACATGGCATCAATACAGCAGGTATCAGACAACCTGTTACGGTTATTTACAGTAAATCAGATGGAATAGTGGGTTGGCGAGCCGCAGTGGATTATTACAATGAACAAGCTAAAAATATAGAAGTCAATTGTTCACACTTGGGCATGGGTGTAAGCGCTGAGGTTTGGAAAATAATCGCCGAAACTTTGGCTCAATCAAGTGCTGGAAGTAAAACTCATACCAAAACCGATCACAAGTCAGGAGGTGCCAATGCATCTTGATGAAATCATAGAGATGCTGATCAACAACAAAGGTCAGAAATTAATTATCCCAAATGACTGGGCACAAGGTCGAACTGTATACGGAGGCTTAACAGCTGCTTTGGTCTATCATTTGATGTCACAGATGGTGGTGGAAAATAAACCTGATGAGCAAAGACCGATTCGTTATTTTAATATCAGCTACATTGGTCCTTTGTTAGTGAATCAAACCTTATCAATTGATGTTGAACTTCTCAGAGCGGGTCGCAGTGCAACCCAGCTAATTGCATATGTCAAACAAAACGAAAAAACTTGTGTTGTCGCGCAAGCCTGTTTCGGAATTAATCGAGCTTCGAAAATTAACGTTTCAGACAGATTAACCTATGACATGGAAAAACCTAAGAAGGCTACTTTTATTCCGCAAATACCTAAAGTTGTACCCAAGTTTTTAAGGCATTTTGATATTAACTTACAAGCAGGGCGGCTGCCATTTATGCGCAGTAAAAAGGATCACTTATATGGTTGGATGCGTTATAAAAAAGCGCCTGAAAAAATCAAAGAGGCTCATTTGATTGCAATGATTGATGCATGGCCTTGTACTGTTTTACAACAATTAAAACTACCAGCGGCGGCCAGCACCATGAATTGGAATATAGAGTTTCCACAAACAGCCTTAAAACCCAAGCCGAATCAATGGGTTGCTTATCAAGCCACCACTCAACATGCCTCAAATGGTTATGTATATGGTGATGCTCATGTTTGGAATGAAGCAGGTGAGTTACTGGCTTTAAGTCGTCAGACAGTTGGGGTATTTGGATGACATGATTTGTTTCAAGTTCTGAACAGTTGATTAAGCCAGTCATAATTCAGTTGATTTGCAGTGTTGTGATTCAATAAAGCATTGTAAATTGAGATAAAAGAATGGGGGCCACAAGAAATTCTTTGGGCGCCATTGATCTTCATGTCCTGAGCATTCTTTGGTTGTTCAAATACCATAATATTTAACGGTGCTTTGATTGAGCTGGCTATATGTAAAATATCTTTTTGGTCATTCAATCCAGGTACAAAAATACCATCGGCACCACAATTCAAATAGCCTTTTGCACGGGTAACGGTTTCATCCAATTGATGATTTTGAGAAACAAGTCCTTGTAAATATACATCTGTTCGGGCATTGATGAAAAGGTTTTGATTGGATACCTTGCTTCTTATGGCTTTAATTTTGTTGATCAGCATTTCAGGAGGCTTGTGACCATCTTCAATATTAATGCCCACTACGCCAAGTTGATTTAATTCAGCCACCAATTGCGCCACTTCTTCTGTTGAATCACTGTATCCACTTTCTATATCGATAGATAGCGGTAAATCAATGACCCTAAGGATATTATTTATGGCACTGAATAAAATTTTTTTCGGAAGTTTTTCTCCATCAGGGTAACCATTAGCCCATGCCAAAGAAGCACTACTGGTTGCTATGGCTGTTGCACCATTTTTTTCAACAATCGCTGCACTGGCAGCATCCCATACATTGATCAATTCAAGTGGTTGTGAATTATAGTGTAAATTTTTGAAGGTATTGAAGTGGTTATTTAGCATACTGATGGCCTTAAATAAAAACATGCATAATAATACCAATCAATATTTTGAAGTGGCCAGATGCGGAACCGAACAGTTAACTTAAATTGCTTTATAAATTCAACATTGAAGCTTGGTAAAAATTGTAAAATTATTTGATAGCAGTTTTGTTTGGATTTAAGCGCATTTCAATGAGGTGATGCTCGAAACCTACCTTTTCATAAGCACGAATGGCAGCTGAGTTTTTGGCATAAACATGCAAGATAATTTCACTGATGCCGTGTCGATGAAACCAAGCAGTTATGGCTTTTATTAATTGTTGACTAACTCCTTGACCGCGATATTCTCTTCTGACATACATAAAACCAATATAGCCTAAATGAGGGGTTTTGAAAAATTCTTTTCTAGGGCGGATTTGACCATAAATACTACCAATAATACAGTCATCATCCAATGCCACCAATACTTCAGTATCTTGTGAATCGATGTAATCTTTAATGGGATAGTAACTGATTTTTGTATCTTGAATTATGGTAGGGTCCATGGGCCGTTCAACAGCGATGATTTTTTGTTCAAATTCTAACAAAGTAGGCAAATCTTTTTGGATTGCCTTTCTAATCACGAGATGAAGCATTTTAAGTGAATCAAAAAAGTAAGGACAGTTTATAATTTTAACATCAAATCAAAAAATAAATTTTCGAAGTAAGCTATGGTTTTGCTGGAATTGGGTTGATTAAGATCCTTAGCAATCAAGAATAAGGAGTATATATGGGAATACTTAAAAGTGTAAGAAAAGCTTCTACACCAAAAAAACTCAAGCGTCTGATGAACTGGTATGGCCCTTATTTGGGAGCAGGGGTGAAGCTTGATTACATTGCAGATGATTGGCGGGAAATTAAAGTGATTATGAATATGAGGTGGTTTAACCGAAATGCAGTTGGAACACATTTTGGCGGTTCTTTGTATTCAATGATAGATCCGCATTACATGTTAATGTTAATGAAATTACTGGGTTCTGATTATGTGGTTTGGGATAAGGCGGCATCCATTGATTTTATCAAACCAGGTACTGGCAAGTTGGCTGCTGTTATGAAGGTCAGTGAACAGATGCTTGATGACATCATCCAAGCCACTTCAGCTGGAAAAAAATATTTACCAGAATACCCCGTAGAAATTACCGACGAATCAGGAGAAGTTGTGGCCAAGGCAGTGAAGACTTTATATATCAGAAAAAAGCGTCAGAGTTGAGTGAAATTGCCCAATAAAATTAAGGTTGGTTGTTTTGTATTTGCCAGCTTTCCAGCATAAGTTGGTCTTTGGGTTTCCAAAAATCCTTGGCCTGTACTTTAAGCTCAGATAACAAAGTAATGGCCGGAATCAGTTTACCTTGTTGGTGCAATAGCTGGGCTTTAAATTTATTGATAGGATACACAAAATGAGGTCGGTTCTTGACCCTGTTTATAACCTTTTCAATCGCAGATAAGTCATTTGGATCGTGCAATTCTAAGATCTCTTTAGCTATGAAGTTTGCGGTTAATGTATCTTGTTGTGATAAATATAATTGTTCCAATTCATAAAGCTTTGTGATGGCTTGTTGTTGATAACCATCAGCGGCCATTAAATGTGCATCAATTCGTTTGAGCTCGTACTCAATCCAATCGGCTAATTGAGGGAATGCATTTAAATACTGTTGTTTTTTTGTACGGACTGACTCTATTTCTTTATTGAGTAAGTCAGTATACAAATCCAGTGCCACCGTGTATGGACCGTCCAGAGGGTAAGCCTCAGGATCTTCTAAAATAGTGGCTAACAATAAGTTGACCACTCTTCTGGCTTCTTGATAATCACCGTGAGTGATAGCAAGCTCAACCTCTATGATCCACGCTTTTACTTTCGGTTGTAAGGTGGCATAAGTGACAGCCATTTGATGCAGGGCATCAATCGATTCTTTGGCAGCCGATAATTTCCCTTGTTCGTATTGGTTTCTGGCTTTGGTTATCCAGAAGTTGGCTAATGTTCGAGCGCCCTCAACCTGTGTCAAGTAAGGTTTGGCCTTTTCTATGGCGATCAATGCTTCTCCATTTTTTGCTTGCATGGCATATATATCAGCTAAAACTCGATAAGAAGAAACCACACCTTCGGCATTATTGGTGGTACTGAAATGATGAATCGCAGAGTTAATCATTTCAGTGGCTTTAACCAAGCTGCCGGTATTCGAATAGGTGACTGCCAGGTTGTGCTCAACCGCGGCAATTTGATTGGGTGAAGGGTTATACTTTTTGGTCAGATTTAATAACTTATTTTGAATGAGCAGATCAGCGTCACTCATGAAATTTTGATAACTATGCAGCATCGATTGAGTGGCCAAATTCTTCATGATGATGTTGATGTCTTGAGTCTGTTCAGCTGAATGAGTAGATTGGTCCAATAAGTCTTGGGCTTCTTCTAAGCGATTTAAGTAGACCAAAATTTTGGCCTGAACAGACTGAATTCTTGGGTTTAATTCTGAGCTTATAGATTTAGAGTTGGCCAATGTGTTAATCAGGCTTAAGGCTTTGTCGAAATTGCCAAGTTCTGATTCAACCTCAGCCAAAGTAAACCAAGCTGGATAAAACTGCGGGTCTTGATCAGTAGCGGTACTCAGTAATCGTTGGGCTTGGGTAAGTCTTTTCGCTTGCGCAGCAGCCAAACCTCTGAGGTAATTTTCCATCACAAATTCGGTGGTTTCTTTGTTTTTTTGTGCTTGGCCGCTGGTCAGTTCTGTCTCAATATTGAGTTGTTCTAAAGCCCATGCTTCAATTTGATTTAACAGCAATGAGATTGAATCATTGTTGAAACTTTTTTTTGCTATCACTTGATGTGCATTGCGTAAAGAAAGGTGGGCAGTATAACTGTCTTGTAGATTTTGACTTTCTAACATCAGCACGTATTCAATACCAGTAGTTTGGCTTAATTCGATGCCCAACACCTCTGCACTGTCATGGTTAAACCAATCGGTTTCTGGTTCAATGGTTTGGATGGTTGGGTGTTCAAGCAGCTGATCAGATAGGTAATCAATCGTGCCCACATTGAGCCAATCATCATTTGCTATCATTGGGATAATGGCCATGTTAATGGTAGTTACTTGGCTCAAGTCGGGTGATTCGGCAGGTTTGTTATTTTGTAACAGCCACAGCAGCAGCCCAGCTGCAATCAGAATGGTGGCTATGACCCAGTTCGTTTTTTTATTTTCTCGAATTTGAGTGTTTTCAGGGGTTTCAACTTGAATTTGTGCAGAAAAACGGATGCCCACGCCCCTCACAGTTTCTATCAACGTGGATGGATCAAATTCTGCCAGGATTTGACGCAGTCTGGTGATCTGTTTATTCAATGCTGCATCTGTCACAATTTGCTTGGGCCAGACGGAGTCAATCAATTGGTCTTTTGTAATGACTTGACCGTTTGATTGCACCAGTGCGAGCAACAAATCATGGTTTTTTTTACTCAATTGAATGGTTTGGTTTTTGTAATACAGCTGATGTCGACCAGGGTTGAATTTGAAATCAAGAAAAGCGTAAGTGGATGCACTGGGATCGCTTGACATGCTGTATAAAACTCCTCTAAACCCTTAATGTCTATGAATTGTCCATAAATTGTCCAGTATTTGTCCTGTTAAGTCAAATCACCTTTTTTAGAATTTGTTCATGTGATGTGTGTGGTGTTAAACAGATTAATTTCTATCATCAAACATGTCCTTTATTTATGTTTTAAGGAGGGCTTATGAAAGTCAAGAGATACACATTAAATATGCCAGGTGCGAATGGAAATAAATGGTTGCTGATAGTTATCACAGTATTTGTTTCTGTTGTTTCAAGTCAAGCTGGTACTAACTATGGCCTCAGAAAGTCAGTGATGGCAGGTGGGGGGCAAACTTCATCTGAAAGTTATGTCATTAATAGTGCGATAGGGCAAAGTGTCGCAAAGAGGTCAGCCTCTTCAACCTACCAACTAAACGCTGGGTTCATTCATGAAAACCGCGATTTAATCTTTTTTAATGAATTTGAATAGCAAAATTAAACAGGAGATAACAATGAGAAAGAACAACATACTTATATTAACCTCAATACTGTTGGTAGTAATGAGCCAGTCAGAGTTATATGCAGGGACCATTTCAGTTGGTTCACAATTCACTTATCAAGGAGAATTGATAGATAATGGCTCACCAGCAAACGGGGAATATGACTTCCTGATTCAATTGTATGATTCAGAAGTAGGTGGAACTGTCGTAGATTTTAATAACATTGGTGATTTTACAGTGATTAACGGTTTGTTCAGTTTAGATCTAGATTATGGAGATATGCCATTCAATGGTGATGAGATGTATTTACAAGTCAATGTCAGGCCTGGTAGTAGCACCAGTAGCTATGAATCGTTAAATCCCAGACAAAGGGTTAATGCTACACCTTATGCGATTCAAGCTGACTTTGTCCAGAATGGTGGTGGTTCACCATGGGAAGACGTTGCTGGCGGAATTAATTACGACCAAGATGTTTTTATTGGGAATCCAAATACCACAACCAGTTCTCTTCTGACCATTGATACATCTGGGGGAGAAAGCCCACTGAGGGCTAAAATCAATGGCTCAACCAAGTTGATTGTTCGTGACAATGGTGGCGTATCTGTTGGGGCCAATGCATCAGCACCGGATAACGGCTTGATGGTAGAGGGCGATGTCAGACAACCATTGGATAGACATGGTTTTGCTAAAGCGGGCATTACATTTGTCTGTGGTAATCAGAGTACCAATATCCTTGACCAATTTAACAACCAAAATTCTGATGCAATTGTGGTAACCAGTAATTTACCTGAAGATGGTCGCTGTGAAATTTCATTTCCATTTGATATCAGTGATGTGTTTATTTCAGCTACTCCAATTGGCGGAGGTGCTATTGTCAGAGGTGTTAATTGCACTAAGAATAGCAATGGTACTATTGACATCATTGAATGTAATGCTTATAACCCATTAACAGATGTTCGAGCTGATGCAGTGATTAATTTGTTTGTTTTTTAATGACTTCATTTGATGAGGCAGTCTAGAGACTGCCTCATATTTTCTTGATAAGAAGGTTGAGCATTCTGAGTCTTTGCTTTTTTAATATTCATCTTTGGGTGTAAAATATATATATTCCCAAAATCGTTCAAGTATGAAAGAGTCTGATGTTTTAGTAAAAATAAATGGCAAAGTGCATCGCCTCAATAAAGAAAACCCCAACAGTATTAAAAATATGGCTTGGGAAGACAGAAAGCAATTGATTGAACTGCTAGAGAATATCAAACAAGCTGAATACATCAAAGCAGACAATCAGCATGAATCTAAGATAGGTGCTCAATTTGAACAAGCCCAAGAGGCCAAGACACAAAGCATACCCCAGGTTAAAAGAATTAATCAGCCATCACTGAAGCGGGATGTGAGTAGCGCTAAAGATGCACCCAAGCTTGACCCTAAAGTCAAAGCCAGTGACAAAGACGTGGATGATCTGATGGCTCGATTGATATTAGAGCAAAAACAAGAAAATAGTCATCAACCCGTGCCAGATAAATCGGCTGTCATTAAACTGTTGTTGATTGTTTTTGTGGTTATTGTGGTTTTGGCGGTTATATTTTAAGGTTTTTTATTTAGATTCCAGCCAAAAAGTCACCGGTCCATCGTTGATTAAATTAACCTGCATATCGGCACCAAATTGACCGGTTTGGATGTGTAAATCTGTTTTTTTTGCCAGTTGTACCATTTCATTGAATATTAATTCACCATGTTCAGGTGAGGCGCCTCTGGAAAAACCGGGTCTGTTGCCTTTCTTTGTGTCGGCTACTAAAGTGAATTGAGACACCAGTAACAATTCGCCTTGTGTATCATTCAAAGATAAATTCATTTTTCCAGCTTCATCGTTGAAAATTCGATAGCGACAAATTTTATTCAATAACTGTTCTGCTTTTTGTGCTGTATCTTCGCGCTCAACACCAATCAGTGCGAGTATGCCAGATTCTATGCTTCCTACAGTATGTCCACCAACATCAACATGCGCTTGTTTTACTCTTTGGATCAGTGCTTTCATGGGAGAAATATTAACAGATGTTTTTCATGTTTTTTTCATGTTTTTTAACTTTATTAAATGAGTTATCTATCCAAATGGGCAGAATTATTCAGAATTATTCAGGTATTAAAAGTGCTTTAGTGGCATATATTGAGGTTGATTTAATTTTAACCACGAAAACTTATGAATTCTTTATTTACAAAAACAAATGTATCTTGTTTACTCATCCTGTTGTCATTAAATGCGGTTTATGCAGGAACCAACAGAGTAGGTATCAATGGCGCTGCTTGTGCCTATGCCAGTGTCAGTGAGGCGATTGATAATGCAGCAGCAGGTGATACCATTTATATCAGTCCTGGAACTTATGAAGAATTACTGGGAAAGATTAAATTAGATTTAACTTTGGTGCCCTCTGAATCAGCTGGGCCTGCTTTTTCAGGTTGTGAGCAAGAGATGATTTCCGCAACTTCAGCCACAGTGATCATAGATGGAGAAGGCGCAACGGCAGAAATTCAGGGTGGTCTGGTACAAATCAGTCAGTCAGCTACAGTCACCTTCAGGCACATGTGGCTGCGGAACAGTAAAGCTGACTTTGGAGGCGTTATTGCCGTTCTGGATGGCAGCGAATTAACTCTGGAAGATGTGTTGATAACCGATGGTGCAGCTCAACAGGCTGGCGGTAATATATATTTAGAAAGTAGCAGTAGCCTTCAAGTGTTTTTTGATAGTTCAGTTTATCGTGGCACCTCAAATTTTGTTGGAGGCGCCATCGCTTTATTTGATTCGTCAATGACCGTTTCGGATGGAAATATTGGTGTCAGTGGTAACAATGGATTCAGTAAAGCTGGCACAGACGGTGGTGGTATATATGCTGAGAACTCTGATGTTTTTTTGAATAGCAGCCAATCGATATTACAATGGAACGAGGCAGCACGGCATGGAGGTGGTTTATACGCGGTTAATTCAGTGGTTAATTTAACCAGTGCGTTTGTCAATGACAACACTGCAGAAGCCAGTGGCGGTGGACTGTACCTTGATGATTCAGAGTTGGTTATGTTAGTTGCTAAGGTTAATGACAATTCAGCCCTTGGGGGTGGCGTCGGTAGAGGTGGCGGTGGAGCCTTTCTTACTGATGGTTCAACCGCTGATCTGAGAAGTGTGCAGTTTACAGGTAATGACTCTGGTAATTTAGGCGGCGGTATTTTAGCCACGTTAGATACACAAATAACCCTTGAAAGAGTTACCATAGAAAATAATCAAGCTGTTTCTATGGGTGGAGGGATTAGCACCTCTGGTTCTTTGGTCGTTGATGATACTAATATTTTAAACAACAGTGCTCAATCTGGTGGTGGTATATATTGTGTTGAATGTCTTGATATTAATATATTCAATGATTCAACCATACGTGAAAATCATGCCACAGCAGGCTTGGGTGGTGGTCTTTACATCAACGAGGTATCAGCTTCACATGTGACTCAAATTACCGACAGTGAATTTGTGAGTAATGATTCATTTTCTTTAGAAACCGGTGAAGGTTTTGGAGGAGGTATATCTATGAACAGTGGAATATTGAAACTGACTTCAAGTTTAATCCAGAATAATCAAGCCTCTTTACGAGGCGGAGGAATCCACACCCCAGCTGATTTATTTGATGAATTAAGCATTGAACTAAACAATGTCGTATTTCAACAAAATCAAGTAGTAGAGCGTCCACAGGTTTTTGGGATCGGCGATGGGGGTGGTGCCTTGGGCATTGCAAATGCTGATTCATTGCATATTAACAACTGTTCATTTGATGGTAACACCTCTGGCCCATCAGGTGGTGGTGCCAGGTTAAATAACATTGATTTGTTGCAAGTTTCTGGCAGTCTGTTTTTTGAAAATCAAGGATCGAGTGGTGGTGGAATAAGTATGTTTAGAACAACTGGCGAAATAAGAAACAGCCGTTTTATTAATAATGATACGACTATTTTTGGAGGTGGGGCATTGTCTCTGAATGATTCTAA